>NZ_CP102290.1:318910-637821 GCF_025151995.1 Ruminococcus gauvreauii | reverse complement strand
ATGTCATGGTGAGTGTATTATATAAAAAGAGGGGGAAGACGGTCCTGTACTATCCGATCACATTCCGGATGCGCCAGGGCGGAGTTAATTCTGTCAATATTCCGAAGATCATTGCCATGGGCCGCCGTGCAGTGGCCGAATTTCATTCGATGCGAAGGAGGATATGATGGGTACGAGTCTGATTTGGTGGCTGATGATGCTGGTACTTGGCATGGGATTCATGCCTCTGTCAGCAATCCTGTTTAAAAATTATCGTGACTGCGGATGGATGTTTTCCAAGGTACTGGGGGCTGTTCTGCCGGGCTATTTTGTGTGGCTGCTGGTCAGTACCGGATTATTTGAATTTACAACAACTTTCTGTGTGGTCATCGTGCTCATGGGAATTGTTCTGAACATCGGAATTTTCTGGTGTCGGCTCAGAAAGGGAAAATCCGTGTTCTGGATCACGCGTGAAAATGGAAAACTGATCATCTGTGAAGAATTGCTGTTTCTTGCGTTGTTCCTGTTCTGGACCTACCTGGCGGGCTTTCATCCGGAAGCAAAGGGGACGGAAAAGTTCATGGACTACGGGTTCATGGCGAGCATGATGCGCAGCACCAAAATCCCGGCACCGGATATCTGGTATGCTGGGGAAGGCCTCAACTATTATTACGGGGGTCAGTATTTTGCAGTGTTTTTGACCAAAATTTCGTTCACCCGGATACAGGAGACTTATAATGTGATGCGCACGCTTGTGGCTGCATTTGCATTTATGATGCCGTTTGCCATAGCACGCCAGCTCTGGGAGGACCGGGCTGTGAAAGCGGATGGAAAGAAGCGCACGGGTGCGTCAGTGCCGGCCGGTCTTCTGGCGGGAGCTGCTGTGTCTTTTGCCGGCAACATGCATTATGTGCTTGCCGGACCGCTGCTGCGCTTTTTCAGGGGATTTCTGGGGCATGACAGTGATTACACGTACTGGTTTTCAAATTCCACGCGTTATATTGGCTATTACCCGAAAGGCAGCGACCGGACAATCCATGAATATCCGGCGTACTCCTTTGTACTCGGAGATCTGCATGCCCATGTCGTGAATCTGATGTTTGTGCTGTGCCTGGTCGGTATCATCTATGCGTTTATGAAAGCTCCGATCCGTGTATCGAAGATAAAACAAAAGGCCGCACTGCCTTGTCGGCTTATCCGCTCCCTGAAAAATCCGTATTATCTGATGTTTGGAGTTTTCCTGGGGATTTTTCATTTTACAAATTACTGGGACTTTCCCATCTACTTCGTGGTGATTATGGCGGTTGTCGTATACCGCAATCTGAGGGAAGGGCAGTTTGCACCGGGGTATGCGATCGGCCGCAGCCTGCTGCACGGTGCGTGGATGCTGATAATCTCTGAGCTCGTAGCACTGCCGTTTACACTGCAGTTTAAGAGTATGGTGTCGGGGATTGCATTGGCTGAGAATCACACTTCTTTCAAACAGCTTCTGGTTGTGTGGGGATTTCCGCTGATTCTGTGCACTGTTTTTGTAGTCTGGACGGTCATAAAAAATGCCGGAAAAACTAAGAACCGAGGCAGGTTTCGCAGCCTGATGGAAAACACACATCCCTCCGATCTCTTTGTGGCGGGGCTGGTTCTCTGTGCAATAGGGCTTGTACTGATCCCGGAGCTTGTGTATGTCCGTGACATTTACGAGGAGAACTCGGCGAGAGCGAATACAATGTTTAAGCTGACATATCAGGCATTTACATTGCTTGGCATCAGTATGGCATATATTCTGATGCGTTTTCTGCTGAATAAGTCACGTGCACTGTATGTGACAGGAATTCTGGGAAGTATCTGTCTGTTTTCGACGATCGGCTATTTGGGGACTGCAGTCTCAGACTGGTTTGGGGATGTCCTGGACCGTTCCGGTTTTCAGGGCCTGGATGCGACTGCATATCTGGAGGAGGAGTATCCGACGGATGCCGGTGCCATTGACTGGCTGAATGAACATGTGGACGGAAGCCCTGTCATCGTGGAAGCCTGTGGAGACAGCTATTCTGAATACCAGAGGGTATCGGCAATGACCGGTCTGCCCTGTGTACTCGGATGGTACGTGCACGAGTGGCTGTGGAGAAATGATACGGATGACCTCAATCAAAGAAAAGACGATGTAAAGCTCATATATACCTCTGATGATGAGGCGGAAGTACATGGGCTGCTGGAAAAATATGATGTCTCCTATATCTATGTGGGTGACCTGGAGCGTGAAAAATACGGGGAGATCAATGATTCCTTACTGAAGTCTGCGGGAGAGGTCGTTTTTGAAAGAAATGACACGTATATCATTGCAATTTCGGGATGAGTTCTATATAATAAGCAAAGAATGTGCATGCAGAAAAAGGAGAGTAATCCGATGTTAAATGGAAAAACTGTGCTGCTCGGCGTATCGGGCGGAATTGCAGCATATAAAAGTGCCGCTCTTGCAAGTGCGCTTATGAAGCAGCGCGCCAATGTACACGTGATCATGACACCGAATGCAGTTAATTTTATTAACCCGATTACATTTGAAACATTAACGGGAAATAAATGCCTGATTGACACATTTGACAGGAATTTTCAGCACAGTGTGGAGCATGTCGCCATTGCAAAACAGGCGGATGTGATGATGATCGCGCCCGCAACAGCCGATGTGATGGGGAAGCTTGCGCATGGAATAGCGGATGATATGCTGACAACGACGGCGCTTGCCTGCCGCTGCAGGAAGATCGTGGCGCCGGCGATGAACACTGCCATGTATGAGAATCCCATTGTGCGCGATAATATGCGCACACTGAAGCAGTATGGATTTGAAGTCATACCGCCTGCAGCAGGCAGACTTGCATGCGGCGATACGGGAGCCGGCAAGATGCCGGAGCCTGAAGTGCTGATGGAATATATTGAGCGGGAGATTGCATTTGCAAAGGATATGCGCGGGAAACGGGTACTGGTGACAGCCGGACCGACGCAGGAAGCGATGGACCCGGTACGTTTTATCACAAACCATTCATCCGGGAAAATGGGATATGCATTGGCCAGAATCGCGATGCTGAAGGGGGCCGAGGTGACACTCGTGAGCGGAAAGACGAATCTTATGCCGCCGCCTTTCGTGAAGGTGATCCATGTAACCAGCGCACAGGAGATGTTCGACGCGGTAACCGGCGAGTTTCCGGATCAGGACATTGTGATCAAGGCGGCAGCGGTTGCTGATTACCGGCCGCGGCATGTCAGCGATGAGAAGATGAAGAAAAAGGGTGACAGTCTTTTCGTTGAGATGGAACGGACGGAAGACATTTTGAAATATCTGGGAGAGCATAAGAAGCCATATCAGTTTCTGTGCGGATTTTCCATGGAGACGGAGAACGTAATCGGTAATTCCAGGGACAAGCTTGCAAAAAAGCATCTGGACATGATTGTTGCGAACAATCTGAGAGAACCCGGAGCTGGATTTGAAGCGAACACCAATGTGGTGACCCTGATTACACAGGATGAGGAAATCTCTCTTGACCTGATGAGCAAGGAAGAGGTTGCCGTTCATATCCTGGATAGAATTATGAGCAACCCGTAAACTCCCGAAAGGGCACATGTATTGTATCCTTTATAGAAGAAGGAACAGTAACAGGAGGAAAAAAATGAATAACACATCAACAGCAACTATGTCAAAGACGAAGGGAATGGCACAGGTGGCACTTTTCGCTGCACTGATTTTAGTCATGGCCTTCACACCGTTTCTGGGCTACATTCCGCTCGGCTTCACGAGAGCGACCATTATCCACATTCCGGTTATCATCGGATCGCTGATGCTTGGACCTAAAAAAGGAGCGGCGCTTGGGTTTGTATTTGGACTGACGAGTTTTATCAATAATACGATCAATCCGTCGGTGACATCCTTTGTATTCACGCCGTTCTATTCTCTGGGCGAATACAGCGGAGGAATCGGAAGTCTGATTATCTGTTTTGTACCGCGGATACTTGTGGGAGTCGTACCGTTTTTTGTCTACCGCCTCGTTATGAAACTGACGAAAAAACAGACGAACGGCACCTCTGTTTTGGGACTGGCACTCGCGGGACTCTCCGGAGCGCTGACCAACACACTTCTGGTCATGAATATGATCTATCTGTTCTTCGGGGACAGTTATGCGGCAGCAAGCGGGATTGCGGCAAATGCGGTGTATTCGGCGATCACGGCCATCATTACAGTCAACGGTATTCCGGAGGCGATTGTGGCAGCCGTTATCGTGGCGTTGGTCGGGAAGGTGCTGATGAATACGAAAGTGATGAAGAATATAGGAGTATGATATGATTTTAGCCATTGATATCGGAAATACAAATATTGTGGTCGGGTGTGTGGATGAGAAACAGACATATTTTGTGGAACGTCTCTCTACCGTGCGGACGAAGACAGAACTGGAATACGCAATTGATATAAAAGTAGTGCTGGATCTCTATGGGATTGAGTATGAGCAAATCCAGGGAGGAATCATCTCTTCGGTTGTTCCTCAGATCACGAATATCATGCGGATCGCCACGGAGAAGATTCTTCGAAGAAAGGTGCTGGTGGTGGGGCCCGGAATCAAGACGGGACTGAATATCCTGATGGACAATCCTGCACAGCTCGGAAGTGACCTGGTGGCAGACTCCGTAGCCGCTATCAATGAATACTCTGCGCCGCTGATCGTGTTCGATATGGGCACGGCGACGACAGTATGTGTCATCGATGAAAACCGCAACTATATCGGGGGGATGATCCTGCCCGGCGTACTCGTATCGCTGGATTCACTGACGACCCATGCGGCGCAGCTGCAGGGGATCAGTCTGGAACCGCCGAAACACATGATCGGCAAGAACACGATCGACTGTATGAAAAGCGGTGTGATCTACAGCAGTGCGGCCATGGTGGACGGTCTGATTACAAGGATCGAGGATGAACTGGGCAAAAAGGCGACCGCAATCGCCACCGGAGGACTGGCAAAGTCTATTATTCCTCACTGCAGAAGAGAAGTTATCATGGATGATGATCTGTTATTGAAGGGATTACTTATCATTTACAACAAGAATAAAGGTTAGAGATCAAAAGGACTGCTGCAGATTTTGCGGCGGTCCTTTTTAGAGCACACATTTCATTTATGATTATTGCACAGTCTGAAAAGTAGGATTGACAGAGAAAGAGAAACATTGTAAGCTAAGATTAATCTCAACTAACTGAGAAAAAACACCGATAGGGAAGAGGGAGCGAGATGAAACTGATAGAGGGAGAGGTTGACAGCAGCTACCGTGTGGTGCATATGGATCTGCCGCTGAATGTTGACCGGCGGCTGGAGGCGCTTGGAATGACGGGAGACTCCAGGATTCTGGTTATGAATAAGAAAAAAAAGGGGGCGATGGTCATCAAGGTGCGTGGCACCCGGTTTGCCATCGGAAAGAGTATAGCAGAGCATATCGAGGTGAGGGAGGATGGCGGCAATGGGCAATAAGATACGTGTGGGATTCATGGGGAATCCAAACTGCGGAAAGACAACGCTGTTCAATGCCTATACGGGTGCCAACCTGAAGGTTGCAAACTGGCCGGGTGTTACGGTGGAGAAAGTGGAAGGCTCCATGAAATTTCAGGAGTTCGATATCCAGCTGGTGGATCTGCCGGGGACCTATAGTCTGACCTCCTATACCATGGAAGAAGTGGTGGCAAGGCAGTATGTGTTGAGCGATGAAGTGGATGTGATCGTGGATGTGGCGGATGCGTCATCACTGGAGAGGAATCTTTATCTGACGCTGCAGCTGATCGAGCTTGGAAAGCCCGTCGTGCTGGCTCTTAATATGATGGATATTGTGGAAAAACGCGGGATGGAGATCGACCTTCACCGTCTGCCGGAGATGTTGGGGATACCTGTGATTCCGGTCTGCGCGCGGAAGAAAAAGGGTCTGGATATCCTGATGCATGCCGTGGTGCATCATAAGGATTTCGAGGAGAAACAGCCGCTCATTCACCACCATGATATTACCACAGAACACAGGCATCAGCACCACAATGAATTTGTCATGGTATACAGTGATGAGATAGAAGATAAGATTGACGCGGTCAGAATACGTCTGAAAGAGACATATCCGGGCATTCCAAAAGCGCGTTACTATGCGATCAAACTTCTGGAATATGATGAAGAGACACAGAAGACATATCCTTTGGATCTGACAGGCATCACGGATAAATGCTGCGAATCGCAGATCATCAATGAAAAATATGATTTTATCGAGGAAGTCATACGTGAAGTTCTGGTAAACAAAGAACAGAAAGAAGAGAGTACAGACCGCATTGACCGGCTGCTGACGCACCGGTTCTGGGGTTTTCCGATGTTCCTTTGTATCATGGCGCTTGTCTTTCTGCTGACATTCACGCTGGGTGACTGGCTGAAAGGATATATGGGAATCCTGCTGGACTTCATCGCGGAGGAAGTGAATATCGGAATGCATGCAGTCGGTGCCGCCGGGTGGCTGATTTCGCTGGTAGTGGACGGCATCATCTCCGGGGTAGGCGGTATCCTGACATTTCTGCCGAATATATTTATTCTGTTTCTGGCGCTGGCATTTTTGGAGGACAGCGGTTATATGGCGCGCGCGGCGTATGTGATGGACAGTCTGATGGGAAGAATGGGGCTGTCCGGGCGGGCGTTTATACCGATGATTCTCGGATTTGGGTGTACGGTTCCGGCCGTTATGGCTTCACGCACACTTGAAAACCGTGCGGACCGCATGAAGACGATTCTGATCACACCTTTCATGTCCTGCAGTGCAAGACTTCCGGTTTATGTACTGTTCTCACAGATGTTTTTTGGCGATTACGCGATGTTTGCAGCTTTTTCCATGTATGTGCTGGGGCTTTTTGTGGCGATCCTGGTGGCGTTCGTCTTACATATCCTTGACCGGAAAGAGGCTAAAAACAATCTGCTGATCGAACTGCCGGAATATAAGGCGCCGAGTGCCCAGACCGTGTGGATCTATGTGTGGGAAAAGGTGAAGGATTACCTTACAAAGGCCGGAACAACGATTTTTATCGCTTCTATTGTGATGTGGTTTGTACTGAACTTTGGACCGCAGGGATTTGTCAGTGATATCACACAGAGTTTCGGCTCGTTGATCGGAAAAGCGGTAGTTCCTGTTTTTGCGCCGATCGGACTGGGGTACTGGCAGATCATCGTGGCACTGATCGCCGGAATTTCTGCAAAAGAAGTCGTGGTATCCAGCTGTTCGGTACTGTTCGGGGTGGGGAATGCCACGAGTGCGGCAGGCATGGCCACTCTGGCGGGAATCCTGGGAACTGCAGGATTCGGAATGCTGAATGCGTACTGTATGATGACTTTCAGCCTGCTTTACATCCCGTGTATCGCGACGCTTGCCACGATTAAGAAAGAATCCGGAAGCTGGAAAATGACGTTCCTTACCGCTGGATTTCAGCTGTGTGTGGCGTGGGTTGTGACGTTTTTGATCTATCAGGTTGGGAGTATGTTGTGAATTTCTGAATTCTGGGGACCGACGTTTAAATAAGAGGTGTTCAATAATTGCCCGGAAGAGAAAACGTATCTTTCGGGCTTTTACATTGTTCCGAAAAATGGAAAGTATTATTCCGATGGCGTTGCTGTTATTCCAATAATAGAGTATACTATTGTCTGAAGCGAGGTGCAGAATTATGTATATGTCAGTCAAACAGACGGCTGAGAAATGGGGCATTACAGACAGAAGAGTACGGATATTATGCTCAGAGGGTAAAATTCCAGGTGTTATCCGTGAGGGACGCAGTTGGAAGATTCCGGAAGAAGCGAAAAAACCAGAGGATGGTCGATATAAGTCTGCGGAAAGTCTGCTTGAGAATATAGACAGAAAGAAAAAAGAGATGGATTCCAGACGTCCTTTGACAGAGGGAGAGGCAGAGCGATTGACAGAGGAATTTGTAGTGGAGTATACTTATAATTCCAACGCAATCGAAGGAAATACGCTGACTCTTCGAGAAACCGATATGGTTCTGCGAGGTCTGACCATTGATCAGAAACCGTTGAAAGATCACATGGAGGCAGTTGGACACAAGGAAGCCTTCGATTTTGTTCGGGATTTAGTGAAAGATCAGATACCTTTGTCAGAAAGTATTATCAAGCAAATCCATTATCTGGTATTAGCGGATAAAAAAGATGACAGAGGTATATACAGAAGAGTTCCGGTAAGAATTATGGGTGCAAAGCATGAGCCAGTGCAGCCATATCTGATTCAGCCTAATATGGAGCAATTGCTTGAGGCGTATAGAAATAGTACAGAACATATCATTCCCCGGCTTGCCCGGTTTCATATTGAATTTGAAGGCATTCACCCGTTTATCGATGGCAACGGCCGCACGGGCCGCCTGCTTGTGAATCTGGAATTGATGAAAGCCGGATATCCGCCGATTGACATCAAATTTGCGGACCGAATTGCGTACTACAATGCTTTTGACGAATACCATGTGAAACATAATCTGGGAGCAATGGAGAAATTATTTGCAGGATATGTGAATGAAAGACTGGACAACTATTTAGCAATGTTGAAAGAATAAAATAAAGCGAGGGTATTCGATACGCGGTAATCCGGCTATATGAAACACAGGAGGAAATGAGAATGGCTGAATTTATCATCATCGCAGTGATTGCAGCATATGCAGTCTGGGTCATCGTGAGAAAAATCCGGCAGTTTCGGCAGGGTAAGTTCTGTGACTGCGACTGCGGCAGCTGTCCCGGACAGGCAAAGTGCTGCACAAAAGAACGGGATAAGGGAGAATAAATCTCCTTGCACAGTGACGCCGGACGCGTTAAAATAAGGGATAACGTGACGAATGAAAGATATGGAGAAGAGAGGATAAAAGCATGGAGTTGAAGAAAGAGACAATCTGTGTGCAGGGCGGGTGGCAGCCGGGAAATGGCGAGCCGCGTGTGCTGCCTATTTACCAGAGCACCACATTTAAGTATGAGACGAGTGAGGAGATGGGTAAGCTGTTTGACCTGGAGAAGGAGGGATATTTCTATTCCAGACTTCAGAATCCCACCTGTGATACCGTAGCTCAGAAGATCTGCGACCTGGAAGGCGGTGTGGCAGCCATGCTGACTTCATCTGGACAGTCTGCGACACTGATGGCGGTGACGAATATCTGTGAGGAGGGTGACCACGTGATCTGCGCGGCAAAGGTATACGGTGGGACATCGAACCTTCTGACAGTGACACTGAAACGTTTTGGGATTGACGTGACGCTGGTGGATCAGGATGCGGACAGAGAAATTTTAGAAAAAGAATTCCGTCCGAATACAAAGGCGGTGTTTGCGGAGAGCATATCCAATCCGGCAGGAGTTATACTTGATATTGATAAATTCGTATCGTTGGCTCATGAGCACGGCGTCCCGATGATCTGTGACAACACATTTGCGACTCCGATCAATTGCCGTCCGTTTGAATTCGGAGCAGATATCGTGGTACATTCCACGACGAAATATATGGACGGGCATGCCATGGCGATGGGCGGCTGTATCGTGGACAGCGGTAATTTTGACTGGGATGCATATGCGGATAAGTATCCGGGGCTGACGACGCCGGACGATTCCTATCATGGGGTGATCTATACGCAGCGGTTTGGAAAGAAGGCATTTATCATGAAAGCAACGGCGCAGCTGATGCGGGATATGGGAGTGTGCCAGTCTCCTCAGAATGCATTTTTGACGAACATCGGACTGGAGACGCTGCACTTAAGAGTTCCGCGTCATTTTGAAAATGCGCTGAAGGTTGCTGAGTTTCTGGAAAACCATGAGAAGGTAGCATGGGTAGAATTCGCGGGTCTTAAGAGCAGCAGGTATTATGAGCTGGCGCAGAAATATATGCCGAACGGTACCTGCGGGGTGCTGTGTTTCGGACCAAAAGGCGGGAAAGACGGGGCGATGCGCTTTACGAATGCCCTAAAGATGATCGCGATTGTGACGCACGTCGCAGATGCGCGCTCCTGTGTGCTGCATCCTGCCAGCCATACACACCGTCAGCTGAACGATGAGCAGCTGGCTGAGGCGGGGGTACTTCCGGATCTGATCCGTCTGTCTGTCGGCATTGAAAATGTTGATGATATCATTGCGGATCTCAAGCAGGCGCTTGAGGCGGTTTAACGACAAGAGAAGAGGAGAATGAGTATGAGGATTAAGGCAGAAGATACGATGGCGATGATCGTGGATTATCAGGAAAGCCTGATGAAAGTGATGTATCAGGGGGAGGAACTGGAGAGAAATGCATCGATTCTCATCCAAGGGCTGAGGACGCTTGATATTCCCATGATGATCACACAGCAGTACACAAAGGGACTGGGAAACTCTGTACAGTCTGTTTACGAGGCGGCGGGTACGGATGAATATCTTGACAAAAAGACATTCAGCTGCTGGAAGGACGAGGCGATCGCCGAGAAAGTAAAAAGTTTTGGAAAGAAAAATATTATCATCTGCGGCATCGAGACTCATATCTGTGTGCTGCAGACCTGTATTGACTTAAAGGAACACGGGTATCAGCCTATACTGATCACGGACTGCGTGAGTTCAAGGAAAAAGAGTGACAAAGACACGGCGGTCAGCCGTGCGATCCAGGAGGGGATCCTGGTGAGTACGTATGAGTCGATCCTGTTTGAGCTGCTGGAGAAAGCCGGCTCGGATACCTTTAAGACGATATCCAAACTGATCAAATAGAGAGGAAAGTCTTAGTTATGTTGCAGATAAGAGAGATGTGTGCCGAAGACGAGGAACTGGTCCTGCCGATGGTTCATGAATTCTATCACAGTGATGCGGTCGATCATACGGTGGACGACAGCATCCTCAGGAGGACATTTGCGGATGCGGTGCGCGACGGTTCGCTGCTGCGCGGCGTGATGCTTCTGGATGGGGAACGGCCGGTTGGATTTGCTTATATCACATGCTTTTATGCGTGTGAGACCGGCGGAGTTACCGTGATGATAGAAGAAATTTACCTGAATGAGACATGCCGGGGAAAGGGGTACGGGACACAGTTTTTCGAATGGTTGTTCGATGAATACCCCGAGGCGAAACGTTTCCGCCTGGAAGTGACGAAGAGTAATGAGGGTGCAGTGCGGCTGTATGAAAAGCTGGGCTTTACTTTCATGAGTTATGACCAGATGATAAAAGACAGATAACACAAAAAGATAGACGGCAAGTATGATATCCACTGGAACCAATGTTCTAACATCATTGATTTCGGTGGATATATTGATTTATTGAGGACAAAGTCCTTGTTAGCGTGGCAGTTATTGGATATAATAAAAAATAAGCGAACGGGAAGGAATCATGCTCAATGAAAATGAGGCGGTGCATAGAATGAAATTAAATACGCTCCAGATTAAAAATTATAGATGCTTTGAGGAGACAGCTCTTTTTTTAGATGATCATTTAACATTGTTTGTCGGTAAAAATGGGGCAGGGAAGTCTACTATATTAGATGCAATAGCGATAGCAATCAGCTCTTTTTTATGCGGAATAGAGGGAACTATAAGCAGAAATATTCATAAAGAGGATGCAAGATATAAATTCTATGAATTAGATGGAATTATTGATGCGCAGCAGCAGTTTCCGGTAGAAATTACGGGTTATGGTATATGCAACGGTAAAGCAGATGTAAAATGGACACGCTCACTTAATTCCAGTGGAGGAAAAACGACATTAAAGGGTGCACAGCAGATTATTCATATTGCGGAACAAATGCAGGAACAGATCATGATGGGGAATGCGGAAATTGTTTTACCTGTGCTATCCTATTATGGAACGGGCAGGCTTTATGCCCAGAAAAAAGAAAAAAGAAATTTAAAATCCCTTCAAAAGTTTAACCGTCAGGTAGGCTATCTGGACTGTATGGCGGCTGAGTCAAATGAAAAAATGATGTTGAATTGGTTTGAAAAAATGACGCTGAAAAGTCTGCAGAACCAGCAAAAAACCGGTACAGTAGAAAAAATAATACAATTAAAGGTAGTGGAAGAAGCTATCTGTAAATGTTTCCGGGAAATCAGTGGATTTGAGGATCCAGCAATCACTTTTGATCTGGATACACACAGAATTATAATGGAATATACAGATGATGCCAAAAAAAGATGCAGATTTGCACTTAATGAGATGAGTGATGGATATAAGAATACACTAAGTATGATTGGCGATATAGCCTATCGGATGGCAGTTTTAAATCCTCAGATGGGAGAGCAGGTACTGGAAAAAACCCCGGGTATTATTTTAGTTGATGAGATTGACCTTCATCTTCATCCTGAGTGGCAGCAGACAATATTGAAAGACCTGCAGAGTGTTTTTCCAAAAGTACAGTTCGTAGTCACTTCTCACGCTCCGTCAGTCATTAATTCGGTTGAGAAAGAGCATATACGAATTCTTGATAACAGTCAGGTTTATGTTCCAGCAGAACAGACATATGGACGAGATGCGAATTCTATTTTAAGAGAAGTGATGGGAGTGTGGGAACGTCCGGCAGACGTTCGACAGTTATTATCTGAATTTTATCAAGCCATCGACAAGCGAGAAATAAAACATGCAGAGGAATTGCTAAATCAAATAGAAGAAATAGTAGGAAGTACTGATCCTGAAATAAGTGGAGCAAGAATAACTTTAGATTTTGAGAAAATGCAGGAGGAGCAGCAGTGATATTAATTCGGAGAGGAAGGGAACCGGATAGTTTATTGCAATATAGAAAAAGTGATCCAAAAGCATGTTATGAAGAATTGTCGCCGAAACCACGTGAAGATATTCGCAGGCAAATGTGGGAAGAACAAAAAGGATTGTGTGCATATTGTATGTGCAGGATTAAGGCACCAGAAGATATCAGGATTGAACATTACAGTGCCAGAAACCCAAAGAATGGAATATATGATGCGGCGAGTACCTTGGATTATAAACGTATGTTGGGTGTATGTTATGGAAACAGCCTTCAACCCGGGGTGAAAGAGGAAGATATGACATGTGATGCTCATAGAAAAAATATTCCACTGACTGTAGATCCCTTCGATATTTATTTGATTAGAAAAATCTGCTATACATCAGACGGATATATTACGTCAGATGATATAAAAATAAAAACAGATGTGGAAGAGACACTTAATTTAAATTGTAAAGCCAGTTCATTGCCAGAGAACAGAAAAAATGTTCTGCTCCAGGCAAAACGTGAGATTAGAAAAATATGTGGAAATAAAAGTCATGATACATATTTGGCGTTTCTGGAAAAAGTGCATCAGAGATATGTGGAACAAAGGATGCTTACACCTTATTGTGGAATTGTGATTGCGTGGTTGGAGAAACAACTCGGTATATATTAGGATAATGGGCGATGAGAAAGGCAGGGCAGGTGTGATTCATTTGAATCACACCTGCCCTGCCTATGTGTGGCTAATCTATTCTCGATATTATTCAATCCATGCGGTGGCGCCCATCCTGGCGATGCAGCGTGCCGCAGTCTCGTTCGCAAGGCGGCCGCATTCGTACAGCGGCTGTTTTTTTATCAGGCCGTACAGGAAACCGGCGGCAAAATTATCGCCGGCACCGGTGGTATCAAGGCACACGGCATCAGGAACGGCGGGGACGATGATACGTTCGCTGCGGCTTTTGATCAGGCACCCCTGCTTTCCCAGCTTGATGACGGCGTGCTTGACGCCGCAGTCCAGAAAGGCGTCCGCAGCCTCATCCGGATCTTCTTTCCGGGTAACCATCTGTGCTTCCTCCAGATTTGGAAATACGAAGTCCAGATAAGACAGTGCTTCCCGGATATCCTCAGTGGTCTCTTTGTTTTTACATTTTGTCATATCAGCGCAGAGCGTCATCCCGTGCTCCTTTGCCTTTGAAAAGATGCGGACTAGGTCGTCATTCTGAAAATACGGAAAGACAAAAATACTTGCAAAGCACAGCAGGGAGCTCTCTGAAAATACAGACAGGTCGATGTCCTCGGGTTTCAGCTGCCGCAGCCCCCCGCTTCTGCTGGTGATAAAGCTGCGCTCCCCGTTTTTTTCGATCAGTACGATATTAATTCCGGTATCCATCGACGGATCTCTGACGATGGATGAGGTATCAATTCTGTGGCGGCTGCAGTGCTGCAGGATAAAATCTCCGCCGGGATCGCTGCCGATCTTGCTGACCAGCTTGATATCAGCTCCCAGGTGGGACAGGACGGTCGCCTCATTGATGGCGTCGCCTCCGACCTGAAAGGCAAGCCGGTCTACCGGATGCGACCCCGTGGAAAATACGGATGCATCCACAGGCCCGGCAGGGATATCGATGATAGAAGCACCTATGATAATTGCATCGTACGGCATATTGTGACTCCTCCTTGAATGATTTCTCCGTTACATTAAAATTATAACACAATTTTCATCGGGAAAATCTTGTATTTTTCGACATTTTATATATAATAAAATTAACATAAATGAGGGCAGGTGTAAGATGAACGAAAAATTGAAAAAGGCCGGACGGACAGTTTGGAAAAAGGTCACTCAGATTGCGGCTGGTTTTGCGGAGGATGTGGCATCGCATGTGCATTGTGCTGCAGAACATAAGTGGAAGACTGCTGCCAACTGCAGTCTCTTTGTGCTGGCAATGATCCTGCTGTGTGCCTCGGTTGTGTATGCGAAAGGGCACAGTTATTTTGCGCAGTCGAATTATGTGCCGGACAGCGAGGTACAGGAGGCAATACCGGAGGAGCAGGCAAAAGAACCGGCGGAAGAAGAGCCGGTTGATGAAGAGCTGCAGGCGATACAGGAAAATATTAAAAAGTATCGCGGCGAAAGCAACGTCATGACGGAGGAAAATGTGTATAATGTGCTTCTCATCGGGGTGGACAGGACCACAAGTACGGAGAATGCAAATTCCGATTCCATGATCCTGCTGTCTGTGAACTACGAGAAAAAGCAGATCAGTATGGTTTCCCTGATGCGGGATACATGTGTGGATATACCGGGGATCGGATACCGCAAATTGAATGCGGCGTATGCAAACGGCGGGGGACCTCTGCTCGCTGAGACAGTGACCGAGAATTTCAAAATCAATGTGGACCGGTATATGGCGGTTTCTTTTAAGGACATGATCGATATTATCGATGCAGTCGGAGCGATCTCGATCACATTCACCGAAAAAGAAGCGGCAAATGCAAATCAGACGATGGAACACATGTGCCAGAATATGAATATCGAGGACCGCTACCCGGAGTATATGATACCGGGGGCAGGTACGTATGAATGCAATGGAATACAGACGGTTGCCTATGCCAGGATCCGCAAGGTGGGAAATTCGGATTATCAGAGGACTGAGCGGCAGCGTGAAGTCCTGATGAAGCTCACACAGAAGATCCGCCAGATGAGTATCCCGGATATCGATAAACTGGCAAACCGGCTGATGCCGCTGGTCACACATAATATACCGGAAAATGAATTCTGGGGACTTCTCGGCAAAGTTCCGTCGATGCTTCACTATGAGCTGGTGAAAGACAGGATTCCCTATGACGGCATGTTTGTCTCAAGAAATGAAAAGCTGATGCCTGACTGGGAACAGACGATTCCGAAGCTGCAGGAGATGCTTTACGGTTCAAAATTGCAGGAGAATACGGACGAAGAGGCGGCCGGGGAATCTGCGGAATCGTAAAAAAGGATTGTGAATTTTCGGCAAAAGAGGTATACTTATGCATAAGCAGGAGATCTTCTGCTGCTTATGAGAAACCATTACAGTTAAAAGGAGAGGGTAATATGAAGGATCAAAAATGCGCATACTGTGTTGAAGGCGAGTTTTTAGCGCCATTCGGCCTCAAAATCTGCGAGCTGGACAACGCACTGGTTTATCTGTTTAAAGAGCAGAGTCATAAAGGAAGATGTATTGTTGCAACAAAATCTCACGTTCCGGACATCACACAGCTGTCTGATGAAGAGAGAAACGGATATTTTGCCGATATGGCAAAGGTAGTGGCAGCTATTCAGAAAGCATTCAGCCCCGATAAAGTCAATATCGGAGCTTACGGCGATACTGCAGGCCACACGCATTTCCACCTTGTACCGAAATACAAAGATGGATTTGAATGGACACAGGTGTTCGCGATGAATCCTGAGAAAGTATTCTTGAGTGACGAAGAGTACGATGAAGTGATCAGTAAAATCAAGGCGAATCTGTAAAAGACAAAGGACGGAGAGTTTTTCGAAAGCTCCCCGTCTTTTTGGAAGAAAGAGGTGTAATGTATGACAACAGCATTGATTATCATTCTGGTGATCGTCGTCCTGCTCATATTGTGGCTGGCCGGCACTTACAACGGTTTTGTGAAACTGAGAAACAAGACGGAGGAAGCATTTTCGGCAATGGATGTCTCGCTGAAGAAGAGATACGATCTGATTCCGAATTTCGTTGAGACGGTCAAGGGCTATGCAAAGCATGAATCGGAAACGCTGGAAAAGGTGATCGCGGCGAGAAACATGGCGATGACATCCAGAACGCCTGAGGAGACGATCAAAAACGATAATGTACTGACAGGCACATTGAAATCTCTGTTTGCACTATCCGAGGGCTACCCCGATCTGAAGGCCAATCAGAATTTTCTGCAGCTCCAGGAACAGCTTTCCAGAGTGGAGGAAGAGATCGCGGGCTCCAGACGGTATTATAACGGAGTTGTCAATAAGTATAATACGAAAACCGAAATGTTTCCGGGAAATCTGCTGGCAGGAATTTTTGGATTCCGCAGGAAGCCGCTGTATGAGGTGAATGAAGCTGCAGAACGCGAGAGCGTTAAAGTTTCATTCTGATTGAGAGGCAAATATGAAGCGATTGAAACAGGTAATGGTTGTTGCCGTCTGGGCTGTCCTCATTCTGCTGGTCACAAATGCAGGCACGCTGTTTACAGCATTTGGCTCGTCAGGAACTGCAGATAAGGTTCAGAGCGTCCAGGAAGATGTTTACATGACGACGAACAGCTATGACACCAGTGTGGAAATACATGAGGATAATTCTTACACAATAGAAGAAAGAATCGACGTTGACTTCGTGACCCCGCGCCACGGGATTTACCGCTATATACCCTACAGGGGCAGACTTATCACCGGGGCGGAGGACGGCAGAGTCGATTATGTTCCCTACCGGGCAAGTATTGACCTGACGGGTTCCAATACGGAGACAGACGAATCGACGGAAAACGGAAATGTGGTGCTTCGCTTCGGAAGCGAAGATTCCATGGTGACTGCCGCCGCATACAGCTTTACTTACGGTTTGAAACCGAAGACTCAGTACGGCTATACGGAAGTGTACTGTAATATTTTTCCGAATGGATGGCAGAACGAGATACCGGCTGGAAGCAGATTTACGGTCAGCTTTCCGGGTGATTTCAACCATGAGATCCTTAAGTTTTACTACGGACGTTATGGAGAACGCAAAGACGGATCTGAGATCCTGGATATGTCCTGGGATGGAAACACACTGACGGGAGTGCTGAAACAGCCGCTTCCGGTGGGCAATGGCCTGACGTGCTATGCCCCGATGCCGGAAAGTTACTTCACGGGAGTCAGATCGGCAGACAGAGAGGGATATTATCTGATGGCTGCAGGTGTTATACTGACAATAGTCATCGCCCTTCTGTTCTTTCTGTTTGGAAGAGATGAAAAAATTTATCCCTCTATACAGTACTCACCTCCGGAAGGCCTCGACAGCGCTGCGGTGGGATACATCATAGACGGCAGCGTCCAGGACAGGGATATCGTATCGCTGATTGTGTACTGGGCGGACAAAGGCTGCCTGGCGATAGAAGAGGGGAAGAATGATGCACTGACGTTTATAAAACGAAGAGAACTGCCGGATGATGCCAGAGGATATGAAAAGGATGTGTTTGACGGCATTTTCGGGAAACATGCGCCGGTCGGCGAACGTAAGATGCTCTCCTCACTGAAATATAAGTTTGCGCCTACGCTTCAGAAAGCGAAGAGCAATGTGAAGAAAGAGATGAACAAAAAGAAAAACGGAGGCGTCTATACCGGAAAGTCTCAGGCTGCCAGAACAGCGGCAATGATTCTTTCACCGATTCCTTTCGGCCTCTTTGCTCTGGCTGTCAGCGTGTATTCCGCCGACGGAAGCGGTGTGATCAGTCTGATCTGCTGGCTGCTGTATGTGGCGGCGGTGATCTATCTGTGCTATATGGTAGATAACTGGTATGCCAAAAAAAGCAGCTCGCAGAAGGGCGGAATCGTCACGGGTGCTGTCCTGTGTGCTGCAGGACTTGCCGTGTTTGCGCTCAATTATGTGATAAAGGTGCGTCAGCACATGACATTTTCATGGTATGTGCCAATGCTGGTGATTCTGGCGGCTTCCGTCCTGAACGCACTCCTTGCGGCATTTATGAAAAAGAGAACAAAGAAATGTGCGGAGAGAATGGGCTATCTGATTGGTCTTCGGGATTTTATTGAGACGGCGGAGCTGGAGCGGATGCAGATGCTCGCTGATGATAATCCAAACTGGTTTTATCATATCATGCCGTATGCCTACGTATTTGGTCTCTCAGACGTCTGGATGAAGAAATTCGAGCAGATCACTGTTCCTGCCCCTGACTGGTATGTGAATACGACCGGAAGAATGGATGCGTTTGATTTCTACCTGTTCCACAGGTGCATGATGCACAATCTGCAGACGGTTTCCACAACCATGAGTGTTCCGAAGCCGCAGAGCAGCAGTGGTTCCGGCGGAAGTTTTGGCGGAGGCGGCTTCTCGGGCGGAGGATTTTCCGGGGGAGGCTTCGGCGGCGGAGGCGGCGGGAGCTGGTAGAGTAACACCGTATTTACAAAGAGGACAAAAAATGCCGCTCAACAGCTGAAAATCGGCTGTTGGGCGGCATCTTCATTTTCGGACAGGCATCATGTTTCTGATCAGGTCATATCATCCCGAAGCGCGTCAATGATATTTTCTTTTTTAATCCTGCTGACGGCATACAACATCGTGATAAACACCACGAAGAACACGCTGAATGCGCTGATCAAAAGGCTGCTCCACGGGAAGATATAATGAATCTCGGCACCGCCCATGAACATCCCTTTGAAGATCAGCCAGGAGCAGACCGCCGCGATGGGAAGCCCGAACAGCAGTGCCCTCATGCCGTAAAATGCACACTCAAAATTCATCATCTTCTGGAAATCGCGTTCCGACATTCCTACGGATCGCAGCATGGCAAGCTCCCGCCTGCGCAGTTTGATATTCGTGGATATTGTGTTGAACACGTTCGCAATGGCGATCAGTGAGATCATGATGACGAAGACATAGGTGAACACGTTGGCGATAAAGATCATGCTGCGGTTTTCTTCGAGCATCTTAGACACATTGTAGAGTGTATAATCGGCTGTTATGCTTTCGCCCTGTATCAGGTTTTCCATCTCAGCCACCGTCCGGGCAGGTTTCCTGGACTTAAAGGTCATGCCTTTCATATTCACACAGGCGTCGTCAGGCACAAGTTTTTCCATGAGTGAATAGGGTGCCATCACCATCAGAAAGTATGGACTGTCCGCGGAAGTTCTTGAAGGGTCCGGGATGATATCAGGCGGTACCGTTTTGACAAACGTCACACTTATGTTTTGCCTATATTCCGTCGCTTTCCCGCCGTCTGTTTCAGGCGAGACTGTAAAATTCATCGAGGGACTCCTGAACAGACCGGTGATTTCATCAGTCTCTTCAGACTGTCCGTCCTTCATGTTCTGAACTGCAGCAACCGCGATAATATTCGCATTCTCCCCAAAATACTCTTCCTGCGGAAGATCCAGACCTTTAATGATATCCATATAGGTACTGTCGTCAAGAAACTGAAAGTCCATTGACAGCGGAACCGGTTCGTCTGTAGCGGGCAATTCCATGCATGCCAAATACTCTTCTGAGAAATCACTTGCCTTGACCTCGCATGAATAGGTCAAGTCCGCCTGATACGAGCTTTCATAGACACCATCAGCCGTTTTCAGCCTGTCATACAGATGCAGCATTTCATCGTCTTTAAGTTTTGGCGTGGCAAGGGCAATATCATACGTAGTGGCTACGTTCGCCTGTTTGGATGCCTCTTTCAGCGTTGTGCCGAAAGAATTTCCGGAAACAAACAGCACGACACTTAACACAAGAGAGAGTACGATGCTGCGGTAGCGTTTTTTGTTTCTTTTGAAGTTCTTTAAAGCCAGGGTTCCCTCCAGACCGAAGAAACGCTGTACAAATTTTGAGGTTTTTACGTCTCCTCCCTGGATTTTAACCTCATTGGTCTGACGGATACTCTCCATAACAGGCGTATTTGCGGCTTTACGGGCCGGTATATACGCGGAGATCAGAATAGTGACCATGCTGACCGCAGCTGCGGCTGCAATGGCAGGGAATGATACCGTCAGGGTTAAAGGTACCTCGCTGTACATCAGGCTTCCGAAGTTGCCGGCCACAATGGAAATCACAAGCTTCATACTGGCTATACCGGTTAAAATGCCGATGGGGATGCCGACAGCACCGATGCAGAGACCCTCGAACAGGACGGAACTGCGCAGCTGTTTCGCTGTGGCTCCCACAGATGAGAGAATCCCGAACTGGTGTGTGCGCTCGTTCAGTGAGATGGTAAACGCATTATATATCAGAAAGACGGATCCGATCATGATGATGGCCGTCACGATGCCTCCGACTGTGTACAGAAGCATATTAAATATGTTATCGTCTGAGAGTCCCATGAAACGGAGAACGTTGTCGTTCAGAATATAAGATCCTGTTCCGGCGGTGCTGTCCGCATAATCCCGGACTCTGCGAGGATTAGAAAGCGTGACGAATACGCTGTAACTGTCCGCGGTGTCCGCCGGATCCGCCTTCGTGATCACGGTATAGCCGGGGGCAGAATACTCTTCGAAGGCTGGCCTTTGACAGATGCCGACAACCGTATAAGTTTTTTCGGAGTCTGGAACAAAAGTTTCTTTGTCGTCCCCGGATGCGTTACCTGACATATAAGGGGTGTGCTGTCCCAGGATTCTGTTTCCGTTCATGCGGTCACCGACAGCAAGTGTCAGTGTATCGCCCACCGCGTATTTCACACCGCCGTTTGCAGCGACACTTCCCGACACAAGAAGTTCTCCGCTGTTTTCGGGCAGTCTGCCGGACAGCAGGTTGATGGGAAGGGTGACGAAAGCCTCTTCGCTGAATCCGGCAATGAACAGATACGGTTTATCCGGGTTTTTTCCGCCTTCGAGAACCGTGTAGCCGATATTTTCGTATGATGCGGTGTTCGAGACGCCCTTGTCAGCGGCACGGTCATGTACGAAAGAAGAATCAACATCTAAAAACCCGACATGCCAGTCGCCGTATTTTATGATCGCTCCTCTGGCCGCATAATTCAGCAGGGAAACACCAAAGGTGGCGACTGCCGTGATCATGGCGGCTGACAGGACGACTCCGATCACTGTTACGATCGTTCGCGTACGGCTTTTTTTCATACTTTGCAGGGCTGCTTTGTTGAAAATATTCATGGCCGTGTCACCGTCCTCTCGTCCCGCGTCACTTTGCCGTCCGATATGCAGATGATACGGTCAGCCTGCAGGGCGATATTTTCGTCATGCGTGACAAGGATAAGCGTCTGCCGGTATTTTTTCTGACTTAATTTCAGCAGGTTGATAATCTCGTGACCGTTTCTGCTGTCCAGGCTGCCCGTGGGTTCGTCTGCCAGCATGACCTGGGGTGCGTTCATCAGGGCGCGCCCAATGGAAACACGCTGCTGCTGACCGCCGGAAAGCTGGTTCGGCAGATGTGTTTTTCGGTCTTCAAGCCCCAGCAGTTCCAGTAGTTCATTCAGCCGCTGCCTGTTGACTTTTCTCTTATCCATCAGTATAGGCAGGGTAATGTTCTCCACCACATTCAGCGTGGGAATGAGGTTGTGAAACTGATAGATCAGTCCCACCTGCCGTCTGCGGAAAACAGCAAGATTTTCATTGCTCTGTGCGTATACGTCCTGTCCGTTTAGATATATCTTTCCGCCGGTTGGTACATCCACGCCGCCGATGATATGGAGTAAAGTGGATTTGCCGGAGCCGGAGGAACCGATGATTGCGGTGAATTCCCCCTTGTTTATGTTGAGGGACACGTTGTCAAGCGCTGTCACCTGATTTTCGCCGCTGCCGTAAACCTTGTATAGATTTTCGATTTTTAAAAACTCCATTATGTGAGTCTCCTTTCCCATGTAGTCTACCCATATAATAGAACCTTTAGCTTACATCCCGGTGACATCCCGGTGAGAGATCCGTCACTTTGGAAAACGGATGGAGAATACAGCGCCGCCGTGCGGGTGATTTTTGGCAGTGATTGTCCCTCCCTGCCGGGTGATAATCATTTTGCAGAGCGCCAGTCCGATTCCATATCCGGACGCGTTTTCATGTTTCCCACGGTAAAATCTGTCAAACAGGAAGGGTAAATCATCTTGATCCAGGCCGGCGCCGCTGTCATGAATGGATATTTCCGTAAACAGCGGGTTGTCCCCGCAGGCGATCTCGATCTTCCCGTTATCCCCGGTGCTCTCCAGGCAGTTCTTGAGGATGTTTTGGAGTGCCTCCGAGAGCCAGCCGGAATCCCCATAAATGAAGACTCCATCCGGTACATCTGTCTGCACAGTGATATTGTGCAGTTCGACTGAGATCAGAAACGGGCGAAGCGCGGCGCTTATCAGAGTGTTTATATCTGTCTGTTCGCTCTGGAACACTACAATACCCGCATCCAGCCGTGACAATTTCAACAGGGAGGTAATCAGCCAGTCCATCCGTACAAACAGTTCCTCGGTTTCCCGTATCATTGCTTTCCTCTCGTTTTCGTTTGCGTTATGCTCCAGCAATGACAGTATGAGGTTTGCTGATGTGAGCGGGGTACGAAGCTGATGCGCGATGTCGGCCATTGAATCGGCGAGGTGTTTTTTTTCTTTTTTCAGAGCTTCGTTCTGCTCCCGGATGCGCAGCGTCATCTTGGTGATTTCGCTCTGCAGGATAGAAAGCTCACCCTCTTCCGATTCTCCGACATACAGGTGGTCATCATTATGGAGGACAAGATCAATCTGGTCTGAAATCTGGGCAAGGTTTTTGTACCGCGCTTTTGTGAACAGGCAGAATGCGATTCCCAAAGAGGCGGCAGAGGCGGCGGCGAGGATACCGGCTGCCGTGCCGATCCAAAACCCCAGTGTCACAGCAACAGCGGTTATCAGAAAAAATACGACGGTGAAACGGCGAAATTCTTTATTCCGAAACATATCCGCCTCCCAGTCGATACCCCGTCCCGCGAACAGTCAGAATGATCTGCGGGTTTGCCGGGTCATCCTCGATCTTCTCCCGCAGGCGTTTGATGTATACAGTCAGTGTATTGTCATTGACAAATTCACCCGCAGCGTCCCATAATTCGTCAAGCAGCCTGCTTCTCGTGATGATGCTTTTGGGATTGCTGATGAACACCAGCAGCAGACGGTATTCTAAAGCTGACAGGTAAACCTCGCTGTCATCTTTTTTCACAACGCCGCTTGTCGTATCGACATGAAGCCCGCAGATTTCAAAAACCGAACCCAGGCGTCCGCTTTTTCGCAGCGCGGCTTTGATTCGCGCAACCAGCTCACGCGGGCGGAAAGGTTTGGTAATATAGTCGTCCGCACCCATGTTCAGTCCGGTGACGACGCTCGCCTCATCACCGGAGGCTGTCAGAAAGATGACAGGAATCTCCTGGTTTTCTTTAATCTCCGTGCAGACGGTGAACCCATTTCCATCAGGAAGGGAAATATCAACCAGCGCCAGGTCAAAATTATTTCCGGCCAGTGCCGCAATGGCCTCGCTGCGCGTCGAGGCATGGGTGACGGTAAAACATTCCGATCGAAGCAGAAGTACCAGATTCCTTGCGATCGCTCTGTCATCTTCAACTAAGAATATCTGTTTCATTCCTATATCCTCCTCGATTCGTCGTTTGTCGTTGGAACATACGAGATAACCTTATCTCTCTATCATATTTCTTTTCGGTACAATATACAAGCCGCTTTTCATGAGAGATTCGGCAGACAAAAGATTACCCCCGGCAATCACCGGGGGTACTCATCTTTTAAATTTCATTTGTGTTATCTTCAAGGTGATGATACAGTATCGCGATGAATTCGCCGACGGCTGGGCACTGATCCAGATGATAACCGGCAATATTGTGCAAAAGGTCTCTGTTTCCGTAATTCCAGCACGCCGTTACCACTGTGCGCAGCGCCCGTTCCACGCTGCTTCGGGTTTTGCCGAAATGTTGTGCGACGTCCCCGTACAGCCACTTCCAGACAAACAGAATATAGTTTTCATCTTTGAGGCATAGCAGCAGGGCATAGCGCAGGTATTGATAACCAATATAAGTTGCCCTGATGCCAAGCGAATGGATAAGTTCTGTAATTTCTTTCATAACGAATCTCCTTTGATCTTTTCTCGCTCTTATTTTAAATCAGTACGTGTAAAAATTAAGAATACCGTATAAAATAGACAGTATTTGACATAATTTTACATTTTTTGAGCGTGTAAAAAATTATAAAGAGAACGTAACTGTGTAGAAATAAATTTCAAAATTTCGAAATACTTTTTAAAATTCTGTTATAAAGCTCCTGTTTGTCTGCCGGATCAACCGGGATATCTGTGTGTTCAATCTCCTGTTCGATTTCCCGGGCCTCCTGTAAAAGTATTCTGTTATCTGCCTGCAATTTTCTTTTTGTTTTTTTCTTCTGACGTTTATTCAAACAATCACCCCTTAAAAATTGTACCATAATGAGCACGAAATGATTATGGTAATAAATGGTAATTTATAAGCATATTACGCAGTATGAAGCGTGGTGTCAAATAAATCGGAATAATTGGGAATGGCAGAAATATGTTCTTGACATGAATTTACAAGATTTATATAATGAAAAAGATAACAACGGCTTAGATACGTTGTTTTTTTGTTACATGGGAAAGTGCTCCTATGTAACAAAAAACGCCCCGCTGTACGGGGAATTTCTGTTTTTTTACAAATGAGGAAAAATTAAGGAGATATGCGAGATGGATTCACGGTTGTTATTGGAAAACGTGGGGAAGGTTCTGAAAAGCATCGATGATGTTGTCTGGGGACCTGTTATGCTGGTACTGCTGGTGGGGACCGGCATGATTCTGACTGTTCGGACTGGATTTCTTCCGATAAGAAACCTGGGTTACGCGCTGCGCAGCGTACTGAGCAAGGAGGCCAGAACAAAGAAAGGGGAAGGAGATATCTCTCCGTTCTCCGCGCTTACGACGGCTTTGGCTGCGACGATTGGGACGGGGAATATTGTCGGCGTGGCGACAGCCATGGTGCTCGGCGGTCCGGGTGCGCTGGTCTGGATGTGGATCTCCGCATTTTTCGGCATGGCTTCCAAGTTCTCAGAATGTATGCTCTCGATCAAATATCGGGAAGTCAATGCAAACGGAGAGATGTCCGGCGGACCGATGTATACCCTGCGTCATGCTTTTAAGCATAAAAGGATTGGAGCGGTGCTGGGGTTTCTGTTTGCGCTTTTTACCGTGCTGGCATCTTTCGGAATCGGTAATCTGACACAGGCCAATTCCATATCCTCCGCTCTTCAGAATACATTTCAGGTCCCGGTTGTGGTCAGCGGAGCGGTGATAACAGTGCTTGCACTGCTCATTATCGTCGGCGGCATTAAAAGCATATCGAAGGTCTCGCAGGTTGTTGTACCGTGCATGGCTGTGTTTTATGTGATCGCCGGCCTTATCGTGATTCTGATCAATATTGAAAATGTGCCGTCCGGAGTGGCACAGATTTTTACAATGGCGTTTCATCCAAAGGCGGCAGCGGGAGGAGTCGGCGGAGTCGTTGTCGCATCCGTGATGCAGTCTGTGCGCTGGGGTGTTGCACGCGGGGTGTTCTCGAATGAGGCGGGCCTTGGGTCAGCGGCTATTACGGCAGCAGCGGCAACCACAGACAGTCCGGTTAAACAGGGATATGTCAACATGACGGGAACCTTTTTTGATACGATCGTGGTATGTACGATCACAGGTCTGGCGATCGCAAGTTCCGGGGTTCTGGGCACGATCGATCCGGCGACGGGGGAGCTGATGACAGGAGCTGCGCTGACGATCGCTGCATTTACGAGTGCGCTCGGAGAGGTGGGCGGCATACTGGTGTGTATCGGTATCTCACTGTTTGCATTTTCGACGATACTCGGCTGGGAATATCACGGGGAAAAGGCATTTGAGTATCTGGTGAAGAAGCCGAAATACTGTTTTATCTATCGCATTGTATTCTCTCTTGTTGCATATGTCGGCGCTACAACGACACTGCAGATCGTCTGGGATTTCTCGGATATCGCAAACGGTCTGATGGCGATACCGAATCTGATCTGTCTGATCGCGATGAGCGGCGTCGTGGCCAGGGAGATGAAGGCGTATCAAAAGGTGATAGAAAAGGAAAAAGATGGAAGAAAACAGGCGGTCCATCAGAGAAAGACGGGACTTTGAGGCTGAAAGCCTGTCGGGAAAAGGTTGTGAAATTCATCAAGAATGGGTTTCACAACCTTCTTTGTTTATGCTATAATAAGGGCTATGAATTGTAAAATTACGATACAATATGACGGAACGCGTTATGGCGGATGGCAAAAACAGGGAAATACTGACAATACCATACAGGGAAAACTGGAAAACATACTGACCAGGATGAGCGGATATCCGGTTGAGATACACGGTGCAGGGAGGACGGACGCCGGTGTACATGCACTCGGGCAGACTGCCAACTTTCATTTGAGGGAACGGGCAGGCCTTATGGACGTAAAGATGTATCTGAATCAGTATCTGCCGGATGATATTGAGGTAACGGATATCGCTGAGATGCCGGACAGGTTTCACAGCAGGCTGCATGCCTGTGATAAAACGTATGCTTACCGCATCGGGACAGATGAATGCAAATCGGTATTTGAGAGGAAGTACCGCTATCATTACGGGGAGAAACTGGATGTGGGACTGATGGAAAAGGCAGCGTCTTACTGTCTTGGCACACATGATTTCAAAGGTTTCTGCGCAAACAGACGTATCAGGAAATCGACGGTGCGGACGCTGACGGAGATCTGTTTTGAACAGAAAGAACATGATCTTGTGATTTCGTATACAGGAAACGGTTTCCTGTATCATATGGTTCGCATATTGACAGGAACGCTGATAGAGGTCGGCGAGGGAAAGCGGCCGCCGGAAGATATAAAAAAGATACTGGAGGAAAAAAATCGCCAGTTGGCAGGGTTCACTGCTCCGGCAATGGGGCTGACGCTGCTTCAGGTGCGATATGAAAAATGACATGTATGATTATCTGATAGTCGGTGCGGGACTGTTTGGATGTGTCTTTGCACATGAGGCGAAGAAGAAAGGAAAACGCTGTCTGGTCATTGACAGACGGCAGCACATTGGAGGGAACATTTACACGGAGGAAGTGGACGGCATTGCAGTACACCGGTATGGGGCACATATCTTCCACACTTCAAACCGGGAAATCTGGGATTACGTGCAGCAGTTTGTGACGTTTAATCATTTTATCAATTCGCCGGTAGCGGTCTGCGGAAATGAGGTGTATAATCTTCCGTTCAATATGAATACATTCAGCAGAATGTGGAACATCAGGACACCGCAGGAGGCAAAGAAGAAGATAGCGGAACAGATCGCGAAGCTGTCGATCACGGACCCCGGAAATCTTGAGGAACAGGCACTCTCACTCGTAGGGCGTGATGTCTATGAAAAACTGATCAAAGGTTATACAGAAAAGCAGTGGGGACGTGAGTGCAGCAGCCTGCCGGCATTTATTATCAGGCGTCTGCCCCTCAGGTTTACGTATGATAACAATTATTTTAACGACCGTTATCAGGGAATCCCCGAAGAGGGATATACTTCACTTGCCAGCCGTCTTCTTGACGGGACAGACGTACGTCTGAATACAGATTATAAAAGTATGGGAGACCCGTTTGCCATTGCAGGGAAGGTTGTCTATACCGGGATGATCGATGAATTCTTTGATTACCGTGCAGGTGTTTTGGAATACCGGTCTCTTCGGTTTGAAGAAGAGCGGATGATGTGCGATAATTACCAGGGGAATGCTGTGGTGAATTACACGGACAGAGACGTCCCGTATACACGTATCATAGAACATAAGCATTTCAATTTTGGAACTCAGCCGACCACCGTGATCACGAGAGAGTATCCAAAAGAGTGGAAGAAGGGTGATGAGCCTTATTACCCGATCAATGATGAGAAGAACAATCGGATTTATGAGGAATACCGGAAACTGGCATACCGGGAGAAACGCCTGATTTTTGGCGGAAGACTGGGTATGTATCGATACTATGATATGGATAAAGTAATCGAGGCGGCACTTGAGACAGCAAGACGGGAATCCGAAGGATGAAGTAATCGACTTTCATTTTAGACAGGAGGAAAAAATGGATTTAGCGAAAGTAAAAGAGCAAAAGCAGATGAGAGCTCAGGCGGAAGAAAAAAAGGAAGTGCGGGAGATTAAGTGGCCGGATGATTATTACAGTACGACGGATGCTGACAAGCGTAAAGAACTGCTGGAGTATGCCATCGGGCAGGAGCTCGAGCCGGAGAAAAACAAGATCCGTATGGAACTCTGGGAGAAACGCTACGGCGTAAAGGCGGGTGTGGATCAATTTCTGGCAGCGTGGATCAATCTGATCTACTACTCCAATATGGTGAAGGGAAAACGGATTGCGAGATGGCATAAAAAAGAGATCGACAAACTGATCGGCAGTATGTGTTTTGACATCGTTGAACGGGATGGGGAAGCGGCAGAAGAGCTTCTGTATCTGGAATTTTACCATATGCTGGACTTCTACATGGACATCTGTCAGACAGACAAGAAATATACGGGAATCATTCTGGGACTGGGAACGATGAGTCAGGACCGTGTGGTTCAGAAGATAGCAACGGAATTTTACCGTGTGGCATACTGTGTGCCGGATATCATAAAGGGCATGAAAGAGTATGAGATCGTAAGGAGGGCGGTAGTTGACTGCTTTGCCGCAAAATTTCCGAACAGCGCCGGTGCGATCGAAGAGCTGGTCAGAAATGAGGAGGAACTGGGATAAAGAAAATAAATATGAAAGGGGGGGCTGCATGGACGCAGTCCCTCTTTTCAGGATAATGAGATCAATTCTGTCTCAGACAATTAAAGGTCGAGTTTCATATCGCCGTATTTGATCCAGCCTTTTTTGCGCATCAGCTCAGAAATCAGCAGAGTTACAGCAGCCGGAAGCAGGATCTGAATGACGAGAATCTTGAACAGGACCAGGCCGGGACTTTCGGCAGCGGTCATAACCTGCCATGTCATGATCTGGCCTACCAGGCCTGCGGTTCCCATGCCAGAACCTGTTGCATTGCTTGTCATGCCGAAAACCAGCGTGCCGATGGGACCGAGAATCGCACTTGAGAGAATTGCAGGAATCCAGATGACAGGTTTTTTCATGATGTTGGGAACCTGCAGCATCGAAGTGCCGAGCCCCTGTGCCAGAAGACCTCCGAATTTGTTTTCGCGGTAACTGGCCACGGCAAACCCGACCATGTTGCAGCAGCATCCGATCGTCGCGGCGCCGGCGGCCAGTCCGGACAGATCGAGGATGATGCCGAGTGCCGCGGAGCTGATCGGGAGCGTCAGTACCATACCCATGATCACGGATACGATGATGCCCATCAGCAGAGGCTGCTGTTCCGTTCCCCAGTTGACAAGGCCTCCGAGCCATACCATAAAGGACGAGATCGGCGGACCGACGAGTAGTCCAGCGGCGGAACCGGTCACGATGGTGACAAACGGTGTGACGAGGATGTCGATTTTCGTCTTCCCGGACACAAGATGACCGAGTGTGATGCCAACCATAGCTGCGATAAAAGCGCCGAGCGGTTCTCCGGGACCGGCCAGCACGACGGCGCCGTCTGCTATCAGGCTTCCGGCGAGAAGCTTGGACGCGAATCCGCCGACCATGCCTGCGGTAGCGGCGGACAGAGTGACGAGTGGACTTTCCTTGAATTTCATCGCCACCCCGACCCCGATTCCGGCGCCGGTGACGGCCGCTGCCATCTTTCCGACCAGAAAGAGCAGATCGCCGAACGTTCCGCCGATCAGCGATCCGATCTGCTGGATAATGGTCCCTATGATCAGCGTTGCAAAGAGGCCGAAAGCCATTCCGCTCAACCCCTCGATAAATATATGATTAAATATCTGTTTTAGTTTTTTCATCTGTACCCCCTCGGCTCCCTCTTAAGATGGATAGACAAGGCGGTCCGGTTTGATATCAGTCAGCACATTCAGATAGCGGCGTGACCAGTATTTTGCCATATCCAGATTCATGTCCAGGTAATTTCCGCAGTCTCTGGCACATGCTCCGGGTATCTCACCTTCAAAATCTATGACAAATTTGAAAGTGTCGATCAGCAGCGGTACAATGTCGGCAGATTCGTAATCGCCGGATAACAGCAGGTAAAAGCCGGTACGGCAGCCCATTGGGCCTACATATACGACCTTCGGTCCGTACGTTTCATGATTTCTGAGAAATGTAGCTGCCACGTGCTCGAGTGCGTGCACTTCTGCGGTATTCATGACCGGTTCCTCGTTGGGGGAGGTGATGCGCAGATCGAAGGTTGTCACAACCTCGGAACCAATCTGGTCTTTCCGGGATACGTATACGCCTGGCTGCAGTTTGTTATGATCAATGGAAAAGCTGGGTATTTTTTTCATGATGAATTCTCCTTTTATGTGTTTTATAATGTGTGATAAGTTCTGTCTTATTATATAGGGAAAATGATTCATTTTCAAGCGGGGCCTTGCTTGACTTTCCTATTTTGTGGTGATAAACTTAACGAAATAAGAAAACTTATAGAAAAACAGAGGTACTTGGACATGATAAATGATAAAAAAGTGTTGTTCAGCGGCATGCAGGCAACCGGAAATCTTACCCTGGGAAATTATCTCGGCGCACTGAAAAACTGGGTTACACTTAGTGATGAATATGAATGCTTCTACAGTGTGGTGGACATGCATTCCATAACAGTTCGCCAGGATCCCGCAGTTCTCAGAAAGAGGGCGCGTGCATTGCTGACATTATATATCGCGGCAGGACTGGATCCAAAGAAGAACTGTATCTATTATCAGTCGCATGTATCCGGTCATGCAGAACTTTCCTGGATCTTAAACTGCTTTACGTATATGGGAGAGCTCAACCGTATGACACAGTTTAAAGACAAGTCAGCAAAACATGCGGATAATATCAACGCCGGATTATTTACATATCCGGTGCTGATGGCTGCTGATATTTTGCTGTACCAGGCGGATGTTGTCCCTGTAGGCATTGATCAGATGCAGCATCTTGAGATCACGAGAGATATCGCGATGCGTTTCAATAATATTTACGGAGATGTCTTTACGATTCCGGAGGCGTTTATCGGGAAGGTGGGGGCAAAAATCATGAGTCTGCAGGATCCCGGGAAGAAAATGTCAAAATCAGATGAAAATCCGAATGGCAGCATATATCTGATGGATGATCCTGATACGATTATTCGAAAATGTAAACGTGCGGTGACGGATTCCGAGGCGTGTGTCGCGTACCGTGAGGAACAGCCAGGGGTGAAGAACCTGATCGATATCTACTGTGCATGCACCGAAAGGACTCCGGATGATGCGGTGAAAGAGTTTGACGGCAAAGGGTATGGTGACTTCAAGATGGCTGTGGGCGAAGCGGTAGTGGGGATTTTGAAACCTCTGCAGGATGAAGTGCACCGTCTGGAGCAGGATAAGACGTACATTGACTCCATAATTAAAGAGAATGCGGAAAAAGCGAATTATTATGCAACAAAAACGCTGAGAAAGGTACAGCGCAAAATCGGTTTTCCGGACCGTATCCGGTAGACACATAAGAGCGGAAATCTGTTTAGATTCCGGCATTGTTCAGAAAAAAGTCTGGAAATGCCGGAGTCTTTTTTTTAACATTATAAATAAGTAGGTTCATGATCAAAAAAGACAGTTTTTTATAGTATTCTACAAAATTTCTTCCTATTATAATAATGAAACACTGGAAAAATGTTATCGCGGGATTTCCTTCCTGGGAAAAAGATGTCATATTAGACAATAAAAAATGAATAATCAATGAAATAACATATAATATAGACAAATAAAAGGGTAAGGGAAATGAAATTGTGGGTAAATTTTAATAGTTGACGTTGTAAAAAAAGAGAGTTATAGTTGATTAAATTAATTTCAATGAGAAAGGAGAACATCTGACAGAATAAGAGAAAGGAAGCGAGATTTATGGATAATCTGGCATCGTCCCTGCTGGAAGAGCTGAATTGTGAGACTGTGTTTACGATTCCCATTTTCGGCGGGATTCCGGTGAAAGAATCGGTGGTGGTGACCTGGATCATCATGGCGGTTGTCCTGGTGCTGTGTCTGATACTTGTCAGAAACCTGAAAGTTCACAATCCGGGCAGAAAGCAGTTGATTCTGGAATCGTTTGTCAGCTGGATCAGCAGATTCTTTGAGGACATTCTGGGCAGGAACGGAAGACGGTATGTTCCGTATCTGATCACAGTCATTGTCTATCTGGGTATCAGCAATGTGATCGGACTGTTTGGAATGAAGCCGCCGACGAAGGATTTGAATGTGACAGCCGCCCTGTCGGTGATGAGTATTGTGCTGATCGAGTATGCGGGAATCCGCAAAAAGGGATTAAAAGGGTGGGGCAAAAGTTTTGCCCAGCCAATCGCAATCATAGCACCGATCAATGTGCTGGAGATATTTATCCGGCCGCTGTCACTTTGTATGCGGCTTTTCGGCAATATCCTGGGAGGATTTGTTGTAATGGAGCTGCTGAAACAGCTTCTTCCCGTACTTTTGCCGATACCGTTTAGTTTTTATTTTGATATTTTTGACGGTCTCATTCAGGCATACGTATTTGTATTTTTGACGGCATTGTTTATCAAGGAAGCAATTGAGGATTAGAAGAAGAAAAGGAGTGTTTAATATGTCAACAACTTTAATCGCAATCGGAGCAGGAATCGCAGTTTTAACAGGTGTAGGAGCAGGTGTGGGTATTGGTATTGCCACATCGAAAGCAACGGATGCAATCGCAAGACAGCCGGAAGCAGAGGGAAAGATCAGCAAAGCACTTCTTCTGGGATGTGCACTTGCAGAGGCGACGGCCATCTATGGTTTTGTCATCGCGCTTCTGATTATCTTATTTTTAAAATAAATTGAAAGGCAGGTGAGGCAGATGCTTAGCCTTGACATTTATAACGTTGTTTTTACCGTTATTAACCTGATCATCCTCTTTCTGATATTGAGAAAGTTTCTGATCAAACCGGTTTCAGCGATTATGGAAAAACGGGATTCAGAGATAAAGAACAACCTGGAAGCGGCAGATCACGCAAATCAGACTGCAAATCAGCTGAAGGCGGAGTATGAAGCATCGTTGCATCATGCATATGAGACGTCCGAAGAAATTGTAAAAAAAGCGCAGGCTGCTGCCAGGGAGGAAGCAGAACGTATTGTTCGCGATGCGAACGAGAAGGCCGGAAAAATCGTTGAGGAGGCGAACTGCTCCGTTTTAATGAGCCGGGAAAAGGCGATGGACGAAATGCGCTCTCAAATCGCATCTCTGGCTATGGCCGCGGCTGTTAAAATGCTGAACGAACAGAGCGGGGAAGCCAATGACAGTATGCTCTATGATTCATTTCTAACAAAAGCAGGTGAAGCCAATGACACAAACAGCAATTAATTATGCCAGAGTCTTGTATGAGCTTGCCATTCCCGGAGAGCGGATTGAGGAGACTGGTGAGCTTCTGGATAAAGAACCGCTGGTCTTGAATGCGTTAAAAAGCCCGGTTGTCCACATGGAAGAAAAGTACAGAGTGATCGACCGGATTTTCCCGACAGAGTTACATAGCTTCCTGAAGGTGGTCTGCAGTTACGGCAGGGTGGATGAACTGCAGGAGATACTTCGGGAATACAGAAAATATGTACATCAGCGGAGGCAGATCGTGGATGCCGTGATCGAGTATGTGACGCCGCCGGGAGAAGCGCAGGAAGAAAAAATCTGTGCCTTTCTGAAGAAAAAATATCATGCGAAACAGGTTGTGCTTGAAAAGATACGCAAGCCCGAACTGATCGGGGGATTCGTTCTGCATGTAAAGGATGAGGAATACGACTGGAGCCTCAAGGGGAGACTTCAACAATTAGAACAAAAACTGACCCGGAGGTGAAAAGAGTGGGTGCATTTAGTTCAGATGAAATCATATCGATTTTAAAAAGCGAAATTGAAAATTTTGAAATAAACGAAAAAGCCACGGAAACGGGCACGGTCATCTGGGTCGGAGACGGCATTGCTACGGTTTATGGTCTGAACCATGTGATGTACGGTGAAATCGTAATATTCGAAAACGGTTTAAAGGGAATGGTTCAGGATATCAAAAGAAACGAGACCGGATGTATTCTGTTCGGCAAAGAGACGGGAATCCGTGAGGGCACGAAAGTCAGACGCAGCGAACGAAAGGCAGGTATCCCCGTAGGGGAAGGCTATATCGGCCGCATCGTGGATGCGCTGGGCGCTCCGATTGATGGAAAGGGAGAAATTCCTTCGGACGATTATCGTCCGATTGAAAATGAGGCGCCGGGGATCATTGACCGTAAGTCTGTCGACGTTCCGATGGAGACGGGAATACTGGCCATTGATTCCATGTTTCCGATCGGCCGGGGACAGAGGGAGCTGATCATCGGCGACCGGCAGACCGGTAAAACTTCCATTGCGATTGACACGATCCTGAATCAGAAGGGCAAGGATGTGGTCTGTATCTATACAGCCATCGGACAGAAAGCGTCGACGGTTGCAAAAGTGGTAAACACACTTCAGAAGCATGATGCGATGGACTATTCGGTGGTTGTTTCGGCGACGGCCAGCGACTGTGCCTCACTTCAGTATATCGCGCCGTATTCAGCGACTGCGCTTGCAGAGTATTTTATGTATCAGGGAAAAGATGTTTTGATCGTCTATGATGATCTGTCCAAGCATGCGGTTGCCTACCGTGCACTGTCGCTTCTTCTGGGCAGATCTCCGGGAAGGGAGGCTTACCCGGGAGATGTCTTTTATCTTCATTCCAGGCTTCTGGAACGTTCCAGCCGTCTGAGCGATGAGAAAGGCGGCGGTTCCATCACAGCACTTCCCATTATCGAGACGCAGGCGGGAGATGTATCGGCATATATACCGACCAATGTCATTTCCATCACAGACGGCCAGATTTTCCTGGAGAGCGACCTGTTCTTTGCCGGTATGCGTCCGGCTGTCAACGTAGGCCTGTCGGTATCCCGTGTCGGCGGCGCAGCCCAGACGAAAGCTATGAAAAAGGCAGCGGGCAGTGTCCGTATCGATCTGGCACAGTACCGGGAGATGGAGATTTTTACCCAGTTCAGTTCGGACCTCGATCCGGCTACGACAGAACAGCTGAAGTACGGAAGCGGACTGATGCAGCTGCTGAAACAGCCGCTGTGCAAGCCGATGAGCCTGTCTGATCAGGTGATCACGCTGTGCGCGGCAACAGGCAAAGTGCTGCTTGATGTGGATGCCAAAGAGATCAAACAGTTTCAGGCTGACATGCTTTCATTTTTTGCGAGTGTACATCCTGAGGTTGCCAGGGAAATCAATGATACGAAAGTTCTGACAGATGATTTGATGGCAAAGATTGTTGAGATTGCAACAGAATTTAAGAACAGGTGACGGCATATGGCGAATACGAGAGAAATACAAAGCAGAATGCGGAGCATTCAGGATACCATGAAAATCACGAATGCCATGTATATGATTTCTTCGGCCAAGATAAAAAAAGCAAAAAAACGTCTGGAAGAAACAGAACCATATTTTTATACGATGCAGTCGACCGTCCATCGTCTGATGCGCCATGTCGGAGATGTGGAGCACATATATCTGGAAAGCAGTACGGTGAAAGATCCCGCTGAGAAAAAAGTGGGCTATATCGTGATCACCGCAGACAAGGGAATGGCCGGTTCTTACAATCATAATATCGTAAAAATTGCCGAGGAGTGTATGAGAGAGACTCCGAATCACATGCTGTTCGTACTGGGACAGCTCGGGCGGCAATACTTTGAGAAGAAGGGCATCAGCATTGATATGACATTCAGATACACGGTTCAGAAGCCGACAATGCACCGTGCGCGTGTGGTGGCAGAGAAGATGATTGATCTTTACCGTAACAAGGAACTGGACGAAGTCCGGCTGATTTTTACAAAAATGACGGGTGCCGTTCAGTCGGAGAATGACGTGATCCAGCTTCTTCCGATGAAGAGGATCAAAGTGAGTGAGGTTCCCGTGGATGTGCATATGGAAGAGGTTTTGTTCCTGCCTTCAGCAGGTGAGGTACTGGAACACATCGTACCAAATTATCTGGCTGGCATCATATACGGCGCGCTTGTCGAATCATATTCCAGCGAGCAGAACGCGCGCATGATGGCGATGCAGGCAGCGACGGACAGCGCCCGGGATATGCTAAGGGAGCTTTCGATCGAGTATAACAGAGTGCGGCAGGCAGCGATTACCCAGGAGATCACAGAGGTCTGCAGCGGTGCAAGGGCGCAGCAGTCGAAGTAGTATCATAATATGATGCCAGGGTCAAAAGGTAAAATTCCGTTCATGCTTGCATGATAAGGCATTTTACCTTGGGACCCGCCAAACATGAGGAAGCAGCGATTTACGCAGTAAATCAGCGGATTTCGAATGTTTGCAGAATTGTGGGAGTTGCGAAGCAACGAAGCAATCCGTGGCATCAGTTGGGGGCAAAATACCTTTTGACCCCAACATCATAATATTGATAAAAGAGTGGGAAGTGGATAGAATGAAAAAAGGTAAAATTGTGCAGGTCATGGGACCTGTAGTGGACGTAGAGTTTGAGGACAATGACCTGCCGTATATCAAAGACGCCCTTGAAGTCGATAATGACGGAAAACGGTGCGTGATGGAAGTGGCACAGCATACCGGCAACAACACGGTCCGCTGTATCATGCTTGCCGCCAGCGAGGGACTCAGAAGAGATATGGAAGTTCTTGCCACCGGAAGCGGTGTGAAGGTGCCGGTGGGTACCAAAACGCTGGGCAGACTGTTCAATGTCCTTGGAGACACCATCGACGGCGGAGATGATAAGCTTGATGGTGAAGAACACTGGGTCATTCACCGGGATCCTCCGAGTTTTGAGGATCAGAGTCCGGTCGTGGAGGTGCTGGAGACGGGGATTAAAGTCATTGATCTGCTGGCTCCTTACGCAAAAGGCGGAAAGATCGGTCTGTTTGGCGGTGCGGGCGTTGGAAAAACGGTTCTGATCCAGGAACTGATTCATAATATAGCAACGGAGCACGGGGGATATTCCATTTTTACAGGCGTCGGAGAACGTTCACGTGAGGGAAATGATCTTTGGTCAGAGATGAAAGAGTCGGGCGTTCTGGAGAAAACGGCCCTGGTGTTCGGACAGATGAACGAGCCGCCGGGAGCGCGTATGCGTGTTGCGGAGACCGGCCTCACGATGGCCGAGTATTTCCGCGATCAGGAACATCAGAACGTACTGCTGTTTATCGATAATATTTTTCGTTTCGTGCAGGCGGGATCTGAGGTCTCAGCACTGCTGGGGCGTATGCCGTCCGCAGTGGGATACCAGCCAACCCTGGCAAATGAGATGGGCGAACTGCAGGAGCGCATCGCGTCTACAAAGGAAGGATCTGTCACATCGGTACAGGCCGTATACGTACCGGCGGATGACCTGACGGACCCGGCACCTGCAACCACATTTGCGCATCTGGATGCGACCACGGTACTCTCAAGGAAGATCGTGGAGCAGGGGATTTATCCGGCTGTTGATCCGCTGGAGTCTACCTCCAGGATTCTGGAAGTTGATGTCGTCGGTGAGGAACATTATGAGACGGCAAGAAAAGTGCAGGAGTTTCTTCAGAAATATAAGGAACTTCAGGATATTATCGGCATTCTCGGAATGGAAGAACTCTCCGAAGAAGATAAAATGACGGTATACCGTGCGCGGAAGATACAGAAGTTTCTGTCTCAGCCGTTTCACGTTGCCGAGAATTTTACCGGAGTTCCCGGAAAATACGTTCCCATCGCGGAGACGATCCGTGGTTTCCGCATGATCGTTGACGGGGAAATGGATGAATACCCGGAAACCGCATTCTTCAACGTCGGGACAATTGACGAGGTGATTCAAAAAGCTGAAAAAGAATCTTCTGAGAGTCAGAAGGTCGGTGCATAGAGGAGAGTGATTCCATGAGTACATTCAGAGTCTCCATCATAGCAACAGATAAAGTATTTTACGAAGGTCTGGTCAATATCCTGATACTGCCGGCAATGGATGGAGAAGCCGCTGTCATGGCGCACCATGAGGATATGGTGATGGCTGTGGTTGCCGGAGAGATGCGTTTTCAGACGGAAGACGGGAACTGGACGGATGTGGTGGTCGGCACGGGATTTGTGCAGATGATCAACAACCGTGCGCTCGTCCTGGTAGACACTGCGGAACGCCCGGAGGATATCGACATTGTACGGGCGAGGGAAGCAAAGGAGAGGGCACAGGAACAGCTTCGCCAGAGACAGAGTCTCGTGGAGTATTACCATACGCAGGCGTCTCTTGCAAGGGCCATGTCCAGGCTGAAGGCGGCCAGTAAGCATAAATAATGAGGAAGAAGCAGAAGAGCCAAAACAGGTTCTTCTGCTTCTTGTTAATTACACATAAACAGAAAATTATTAAAAAAACTAGGTAAAAGTTCGTAACCTGTTACTGGCAAAAAAGCTGACAAAATATTATAATATAATGTATGATATATATAATACAAAATTTAATATTGTGGTAAAACTATTAGGAATGTGGTGCAAATCCACGCAGTTTCATCCCTGCTGTAAGGAGGACAAAGAAAGCTTTATACCACTGGCTTGTGCTGGGAAGGTGCTTTCGGAGGAAGAATCTAAGTCAGAATGCTAACAAGGCATGGTAACCAGACATTTGAGATCCGAGGCATGAACGGAGGCTTATTTTTTCTACCTTATTTAGGATTTGGTTTTGCATATAATTTCGTGTACGCGGGTATTGGCTCGTTTAATACGATTTATTACGTTTAGAGGGGTGCAGGGTATATTATGAGAAAAATCTTAATGATTGTAATTTTTATCATGCTGTTTCCCGTAACCGTCCACGCAGATATCGCTCCCAGTAGACAGGTGAATATTGTGTTTGAAAACATACCGGATACTGTTTTTTACGCCACCTTGATCTCACCGGTTCCATGTGTTGGACGGTATGGTCCGACTGCCAAAGACGGAGGATATGATTTATATGATCCGGATGACAGTGAATATGATATATGGAAAGCATTTACAGATTTTGGTGATAAGGATGATATGCTTTTTCAACAGTATTTTGAAGAGTGTTCTGATAGCGGTCAGTTTAGATGGCTTGAACGTCCCCCCTACAGATTTAAAATTCTGTTATATTTTCCGGAATCAGACAGCTATGCAGTAAGTGACCAGGCGTACGGTCAATATGCATTTTACAGTAATTTTGTGGTCGACCTCAGCGGTGTGGATGGAGCAGAGGATACGGTTTTGGGAGCTGAGAGAATACAGAAAACTAATGATTATAAAACTGAAGTGACTTCGGCTGCTTTACGTATGGCTGCTACGATTATATTAGAGCTGTTGATCGGGCTTCTGTTCGGCTATCGGACAAAACATGAAATGAAAATTATCATTATAACGAATGTGCTGACACAATTGTTTTTAAATATTCTTCTTGTGACGTTGAAAATACATCAGGGTCCATGGGCATATATATTCCATTATATATGGATGGAGGTACTAATAACAGCGATAGAGGCCGTGATTTATCGGGAATGTTTAGGGAATTCTGTCAATCAGCGTAATAAAAAAAGGAAAAAAGCTGTGGGGTATGCCCTTGTGGCAAATCTGTTCTCTTTTGGAGCAGGTCTGATATTCATGGGGGTATTGACAAAAATATTATGGCTGATAAGGATCTTCAGACAATAAAATATGTGTTTTTTACATAACTTGAAGTATCGCGCAGTTCACAAAAAAGACACAGACGTATTCCAAAATGGAATGAAAAAAACTTGCATTCTGGTGCAAATTGGAATAGTATATAAATAATGATGTATTATTGTGTGCATTGTTAAAGCATATTAGAAATGCATGAAGAGAGTATATTGAAACTGGAAAGGATAAGTGAATCGACATGCACAAAAAAAGAATATATAGGGCACTGGCGATTGCGATCTCGGTAAGCCTGATCTTACCGTTTTCGTCTCTTGTAGGAGCTGAGGCGGAGGATGTTTCGGGGACAAGTCCGCCAGTGGAGACGGTAGAGCCAGAACCGGAACCGACGGGAGAGCCGACCCCGGAGCCGACCCCAGACCCAACTGAGGAACCGACCCCAGAGCCGACCCCAGACCCAACGGAAGAACCGACCCCGGATCCGACACCGACGGTAACGCCGACCCCGGAGCCAACGGGGGAGCCGACCCCAGACCCAACGGGGGAGCCGACCCCAGAGCCGACCCCAGACCCAACGGAAGAACCGACTCCGGAGCCGACACCGACGGTAACGCCGGAGGCGGAAGAGACACCGGAACCGGAGGATGAACCGGAGCCGACACCGACACCAAGCCCCTACAATTCCAATGAAGAACTGATCGCTTCTCAGGACATCATCGTACCACCGATCATCGTAGATACGTTCCGATTTACAACGGTTGATAAAGTATATGCGATCTGCCAGGCAGATGAGATGAACGTCTACGAAGAGAAGAGTGAAGACGCACGTGTTGTGGGAACCATGAAGAAGGACGGGCTTTGCTTTATTCTGAAGGAAGAAGGTGCTGACAGCGAATGGATCTACATTGAATCCGGAGTTGTCAGGGGATTTGTGAAAAAAGCCGATCTGATGACGGATGAAAAAGCCGAGAAATTTGTCAGTGAAAAGAAAGAAGAAAATCTGCTGCTGGCAGAATCACTGATCGATCCGCTGGAGAATGCTGCGCTTACTTATACAAAGACGACTGTAAGACAGACGATTGTGTCCAAGGAATACGCACTGGTCACCGGTGAGAATATCAATATCCGCGAGGAGATGAATACCGATTCCAGGGTAATCGGAGTGCTCCCGAAAGACGGACTCTGTTTTATTCTCGCAGATGACCTGGATGGCTGGGTGTTCGTAGAGTCGGACAACGTCAGAGGATTTGTGAAAAAGGAACTGCTCACAGCCGGTGAGGAAGCCAAGAATCAGGTGGCAGCAACCGGCGGCTGGAAAGATGAACAGGAACAGCATTATCAGGACACGCTGAAAGCATACAGCGAGGCCGATAAGGCACTGGATGAGTATGAGTCCAGCGAAGACAGGACAGACGAGAAGACACAGGAACTCAATCAGGTCTTTGCGGAGGCAAAAGAATCCAGAGAAGAGGTTGTAGAGGCGAAGGATGCGGCGCTGTCGGCGGGGGAAGAGAATTATACTCTGGCTGAGGAGAAGATCGCTCCGGAGGAGAATAAGGCCTGCTACTATACATTGACTTCTGTAAAAGATGCGAGTGTATCCAGTGTTATCGGTACGTCAATGGTGGAATTTGCAAAACAGTTCCTGGGAAATCCATATGTATGGGGAGGAACAAGTCTGACCAACGGAGCCGACTGTTCCGGATTTGTTCAGCAGATCTATTCGCATTTTGGGTATTCACTGCCGAGAACATCGAGAGAACAGGCACAGTACGGGACACAGATACCGATTTCGGAAGCGCAGCCGGGAGACCTGATCTTCTATGCGAATAACGGTACGGTTTATCACGTGGTTATGTATATGGGCAATGGACAGGTCATACATGCCAGCTCCAGTACGACCGGTATTATCACATCCGGGATCAACTACGACAACGCCGTCTGGGCGACAAGGCTGATATCTGAAAATGATTCGGACAAGATTGAAGCTGTCAACGCGAAGTCCCAGAGCTACGGTGCTTCCTATCTTCTGGCGACGAGTGACCAGTATGGAGAGGTACTCGGGAACTTCAAACTGACGGCATACTGTAACTGTTCCATCTGCTGCGGTAAGTGGGCAGGCGGACCTACGGCGAGCGGAACAGCTCCGACACAGGGAAGAACTGTAGCTATGGCCGGTGTACCGTTTGGGACAAAGCTGATCATCAACGGAAGGATCTATACCGTAGAGGACAGGGGAACACCATATGGACATGTGGATATCTATATGAATGATCACGATGAGTGTAACCAGTTTGGCGTTCAGTATGCACAGACATATTTACTGAAGTAACAAAACAGAGAAGATTTACAGAAGAGGCCGTATTTTACGGTCTCTTTTTGAATGAGTGACAGCGATTTGTAACAGTCTTATAAAAAATATAAAAGATTTATTGCCATTCTTCCCTGAATTAGGTATAATGTATAAGACCAAGATTTTTAGAATTATACGCAACAGTTCAGGACGGGATGCGCCGTTTCGAACTGTTAAAAATCATGAAACAAAAGAAAGGATGGTATTATTATGGCATTAGTTACAACAACAGAAATGTTTAAGAAAGCTTATGAAGGCGGTTACGCTATCGGAGCTTTCAATGTAAACAACATGGAAATCGTTCAGGGTATTACGGAAGCAGCAGGAGAATTAAACTCCCCATTGATTCTGCAGGTTTCAGCAGGAGCAAGAAAATATGCGAACCACACATACCTTGTAAAATTAGTAGAGGCAGCTCTGATTGAAAATGATATCCCGATCGCACTTCATCTTGATCACGGTGCAGATTTCGAAATCTGTAAATCCTGTATCGACGGTGGATTTACATCTGTCATGATCGACGGTTCTCATCATTCATTTGAAGAGAATATCGAAGTGACAAAAAAAGTAGTAGAGTATGCGCATTCTAAAGGTGTCGTAGTTGAAGGTGAGCTGGGACAGCTGGCAGGTGTAGAAGATGACGTGAATGTATCTGCAGAAGATGCCAAATATACACATCCTGATGAAGTAGAGGAATTCGTAGACCGTACCGGAGTTGATTCCCTGGCGATCGCTATCGGAACAAGCCACGGTGCATTCAAGTTCAAACCGGGACAGAAACCGGTACTGCGTTTCGATATCCTGGAAGAGATTACAAAACGTCTCCCGAATTTCCCGATCGTTCTTCACGGTGCATCCAGTGTATCTCAGGAATACGTTAAGATCATTCAGGAAAACGGCGGAAATCTGGCAGATGCTATCGGAATTCCGGAAGACATGCTACGTCAGGCTGCAAGAAGCGCTGTTTGTAAGATCAACATCGACTCCGATCTGCGCCTTGCTATGACAGCCGGTGTAAGACAGGTTCTGTGGAACAAACCGGAAGCATTTGACCCGAGAGAATATCTGAAAGTCGGACGTCAGAACGTAAAAGATGTGGTTGCTCATAAGATCACAGAGGTTCTGGGAAGCAACGGAAAAGCCTGAGATCAGGCAGTTTAACAGGAAAATCATGGCCGGTGAAACCGTAGATTACGGGATCACCGGTCATTTCTCATGTTTTCGTTACTATTCACAGCCCACCACCCACATGCGCATTCGTCGCCTCTTTGAGGCTCCAGTCTCGCTCCTTACGGAGCTAAGACTGCTTATGTGGGTGGAGTTCCTGCTTCGCAGGTTTGATATGGATGTACAGTCATCCTCTTACATGCAAGCATGACGAGTCTGCCTATATATCCATATCAGCTGTGAATAGTAACATGTTTTCACATGTTTTGGCGCATATTGGCTTGACTTTGCGGAAAAATTACGCTAAATTGTTTTTTAGCAGTCAAACTGGATTTTTATATACAAACCGGAGGAGAATACCATGAAAAAAGTAGTGAAATTTGGGGGAAGTTCGCTGGCCAGCGCAGAACAGTTTCAAAAGGTCGGCAATATCATTCACGCAGATAAAGACAGAAGATACGTAGTGCCGTCAGCGCCGGGAAAACGCTTTTCCGAAGATATCAAAGTGACGGATATGCTGTACGATTGCTACCGTGCAGCCGAGAGCGGCAAGGATTTTTCTAAAAAATTACAGAAAATACAGGCGCGTTACCAGGAGATCATCAGCGGATTGAAACTGGAACTGTCACTGGATGAAGAGTTTGAGCTGATTGCCCGGAATTTTAAGGAACAGGCGGGAGAAGATTATGCGGCATCCAGAGGTGAATATCTGAATGGTATCGTGATGGCGAATTATCTGGACATGGAATTTATCGATGCGGCAGAAGTGATTTTCTTTGATGAGAATGGAAACTTCGACGAGGCAAAAACGGATAAATGCCTGTCCGAACGTCTGGAGGGTGTGGAATTTGCGGTAATCCCCGGATTTTACGGGAAGCGCGCAGACGGAGTCATCAATACATTCTCCCGCGGCGGGTCGGATATCACCGGTTCGATTGTGGCGAAGGCCGTTAAGGCTGATCTCTATGAAAACTGGACGGATGTTTCCGGCTTTCTGGTAACTGATCCCCGTATCATCGCAAACCCGGAGACGATCGGAACCATTACTTATAAAGAACTGCGAGAACTCTCTTACATGGGTGCAACGGTTCTGCATGAGGATGCGATCTTCCCGCTGAGAAGCGCGGGAATTCCGATCAATATCCGCAATACCAACCGTCCGCAGGACAGCGGGACAATGATCGTGGAGAGCACCTGCAGCAAACCAAAGTATACAATCACCGGAATCGCTGGCAAAAAGGGATTTGCCTCCATCAATATTGAAAAAGATATGATGAATTCAGAGATTGGGTTTGGCAGAAAAGTCCTCCAGGTATTTGAAGAAAACGGCATCAGCTTTGAACATGTTCCTTCCGGCATTGACACGATGACCGTATATGTACACCAGGATGAGTTTCAGGAAAAAGAGCAGAGCGTGATCGCAGGGCTGCACCGCGCAGTACAGCCGGATACGATCGAGCTGGAGTCTGATCTGGCACTGATCGCTGTTGTGGGGAGAGGCATGAAGCGCAACCGCGGGACAGCGGGAAGAATCTTTTCTGCGCTGGCACACGCGCATGTAAACGTAAAGATGATCGACCAGGGATCCAGTGAGCTGAACATCATCATCGGTGTTGAGAACCGTGACTTTGAAGCTGCGATCAAGGCGATTTATGATATTTTTGTGACTGTGTGCATCTAAGATAAGATCACTAAAGGGCGGGGAGCTGTTCACCTGCCCTTTTTTCAATTAATACTACCCAAACAGAAAAAAAGTTGATATAATGGGAATTATAAAAAGTACAAGGAGTATCCCTATGAAAAGAGTGTTACTTAAATTAAGCGGAGAGGCTTTGGCCGGGGATAAAAAAACCGGATTCGATGAAGCCACTGTGACCGAGGTCGCCAGGCAGGTTAAGATACTGTGTGATGAGGGTATTAAGGTTGGCATCGTGATTGGAGGCGGTAATTTCTGGCGGGGAAGAAGCAGCGAGAATATTGACCGCACGAAAGCTGACCAGATCGGAATGCTGGCAACAGTGATGAATTGCATTTATGTTTCTGAAATTTTCCGCTCACAGGGTATGCAGACATCGGTACTGACACCCTTTGAGTGCGGTTCATTTACAAAATTATTTTCTAAAGACCGCGTGAATAAATATTTCGATCACAATATGGTCGTGTTTTTTGCAGGCGGAACGGGTCATCCGTATTTTTCCACCGACACGGCGACTGTGCTGCGGGCGGTAGAGATTGAGGCGGAAACAATCCTGTTGGCGAAAGCAGTAGACGGAGTCTATGACAGTGATCCGAAAGACCATCCGGATGCCGTGAAATATGATGAGGTGAGCATTCAGGAAGTGATCGATAAGAAACTGGCGGTTGTGGATATGACAGCTTCTATTCTCTGTATGGAGAATAAGATGCCGATGATCGTCTTTGGATTGAATGAAAAAGACAGCATTGTCAATGCTGCACACGGAATCATCACCGGAACGAATGTAACGGTTTAGAGAAAATAGCAGGAGGAAAGAAGACATGGATGAGAGAATTCAGGTGTATGAAACAAAGATGGGAAAGACATTGTCCAATCTGGAGGGAGAACTCGGTACGATTCGCGCCGGACGTGCAAATCCGCATGTGCTGGACAGAATCGTGGTAGACTATTATGGAACCCCGACCCCGATCCAGCAGGTTGCCAATGTGACGGTGCCTGAGGCAAGGATGATCCAGATCCAGCCGTGGGAAGCTAATATGGTAAAAGTGATAGAAAAGGCGATCATGACTTCTGATCTGGGAATCAATCCGACAAACGACGGAAAACTGATCCGTCTGGTATTTCCGGAGCTCACGGAGGAACGCAGAAAAGAACTGGTAAAGGATGTTAAGAAAAAGGGCGAGGCAGCCAAGGTTGCTGTCCGCAATATCCGCAGGGATGCCAATGATGCGATGAAAAAACTTGCAAAACAGGATGTCTCCGAGGATGAGATCAAAGAGCTGGAAGATAAAGTCCAGAAGATGACAGATAAATATATCAAGGAGATCGATGGAGCAATCGAAGTAAAATCCAAAGAAATTCTTACGGTATAATGATTGCACAGAGTGCAATCCACAGCAACCGCGTTGCTGTACCGCTGCTACGCAGCGGATTATACCCGGCAGGCCACGGCTTGAAAAACAAATATCCCTGCGGGCTGCTTGTTTTTCTGCGCACGTGGTATAAAGAGGTGAGGGGCACCGCAGCATGGAAAGGATCCGTGGTCCGGTGTCCTTTTTACGCAATATGAAAAGAGTGAGAGGAGACTTATCGCATGAATGTACCGAATCATATAGCGATTATCCTGGACGGCAATGGCAGGTGGGCAAAGAAAAGAGGAATGCCCCGGAGTTACGGACACGTAAAGGGATGTGAAAATCTTGAGACAATCTGTGAGGCTGCAAAGGAACTGGGCGTAAAATATCTGACGGTCTACGCATTTTCCACGGAAAACTGGAAACGATCAAAAGAAGAGGTAGACGGTCTGATGCGGTTGTTTCGGAATTACCTGAAGAAATGTCTGAAGATATCCAGGAAAAACGATATGCAGGTCCGCGTTATCGGCGATTATACAGCGTTCGACCAGGATATCCAGGACAGTATCGTAAAACTGGAAACGTTTTCTAAAGATTTTCAGACACTCCACTTCCAGATTGCATTGAACTATGGGAGCCGGGACGAGATGCTGCGGGCAGTGAACCGTATGCTTGCGGATCAGAAAGAGGGACGGCTTCAGGGAGAGATAACCGAAGAAATATTCTCGGGCTATCTGGATACAGCAGGTATTCCCGACCCGGATCTGATGATCAGAACCAGCGGAGAGCTGCGGTTATCCAACTATCTTCTATGGCAGATGGCATATACGGAGTTTTATTTTACGGATGTCCCATGGCCGGACTTCAATAAAGCAGAATTAATACGGGCAATCGAAAAATATAATGATAGAGACAGAAGATACGGCGGTGTGAAGGAGGAGAGCACATGTTCAAAACAAGACTGATCAGCGGCATCGTGCTGGTACTGGCAGCGCTTCTTACGATTTCAGGCGGAGGGCTTGTTTTATTTGTAACGCTGCTTGGGGTTTCCGTGATCGGCATGGATGAACTGATGCGCGCCATGAAAGTTCGTACTGAGAAAGTGTGTCTTTTGGAACTGACCAGCTGTCTGATGATCATCGGATATTATCTGATTCTCTACTTTGAGCAGGAAGAATATCTGCTGCCGGTACTTCTTGCCGGTCTGGTGTTGAATATGTTTGTCTATGTGTTCACGTATCCGAAATATCATGCGAATCAGGTCATGGCTGCATTTTTTTCGGCAGTCTATGCGGGTGTCATGCTGTCTTATATCTACCAGACCAGAATGATGGAAGAGGGAGTATTTCTGGTGTGGCTGATCTTCATCTGTTCCTGGGGGTGTGACACGTGTGCCTATTGTGTCGGAATGCTGATTGGAAAGCATAAGATGGCACCTGTCTTGAGTCCGAAGAAATCGGTGGAGGGGGCAGTCGGGGGTGTTGTGGGTGCAGCACTTCTGGGCGCTGTCTACGCGGTTATCGTCAAAACAGGTATATTAGAATACGCACTGATCTGTGCAGCGGGAGCGCTGATTTCCATGGTTGGGGATCTGGCTGCTTCTGCGATCAAAAGGAATCAGGAGATTAAAGATTACGGAACTCTCATACCGGGACACGGCGGAATCATGGACCGGTTCGACAGCGTGATTTTTACGGCGCCTGTGATCTATTATCTGGCGCAGCTTCTGATAGGATAAAAGGAGTTATATGATGAAAAAAATTGCAGTTCTGGGTTCTACAGGCTCAATCGGCACGCAGACCCTTGAGGTCGTGCGGGAGCACCGGGATATTGAGGTGGTTGGGCTGAGTGCGGGCAGGAACATAAAGCTTCTGGAAAGCCAGATCCGGGAATTCAAACCAAGAATAGCGGTTGTCATGGCTGAGAAGGATGCGCGTGACCTGCGGGTCGCTGTGGCAGATCTTTCTGTGGAAATCCTTTCCGGAATGGAAGGTCTGATCGCCCTGGCTCAGATGGAAGAGTCGGATCTGCTGGTAACGGCTGTTGTCGGCATGATTGGCTTGAAACCCACGGTTGCCGCGATTTGTGCGGGCAAAGATATTGCACTGGCGAATAAAGAGACACTGGTGACGGCGGGACATCTGATCATGCCTCTTGCCAGAGAAAATGACGTCTCCATTCTCCCGGTAGACAGCGAACACAGCGCTATTTTTCAGGCGCTTCACGGAGAAAGCCAGCGGGAGGTCAGCCGGCTTCTGATCACAGCATCCGGAGGACCGTTCCGCAATAAGACCAGAGAAGAACTGGAACATGTCCGGGTGGAGGATGCACTGCGCCATCCAAACTGGGCAATGGGTCAGAAGATAACAATAGATTCTGCAACTTTGGTAAATAAAGGACTGGAAGTGATGGAAGCCAGATGGCTGTTTGATATGCAGCTTTCGGAAATACAGGTAGTCGTTCAGCCGCAGAGCATCATCCACTCCATGGTGGAATTCCAGGACGGCGCGGTGATAGCACAGATGGGGACACCGGATATGAAGATACCGATTCAATACGCCCTTTATTATCCCCGCCGGAGAAGCCTTCCGGGGGAGCGTCTGGATTTCCGGAAGCTTAAGGAAATCACATTTGAGGAGCCTGACACCAGTGTGTTTCGCGGTCTTCCGCTCGCCATCCGTGCTGCGCGGGCGGGGGGAACCATGGCGACGGTGTTTAATGCGGCGAATGAACGCGCTGTAGCAAAATTCTTAAGGCGTCAGATACGTTTTCTGGATATTTATGAGATTATCGAAGAAGCTATGAACAGACATCAGGTGATGGAACATCCGGATATTGAGGAGATCCTGACAGCGGAACAATTGACTTACGAATGGATTGAAAGCAGGTGGTAATATTAAGATTTTCATAGCGATTGTGATTTTCAGTATTCTGATACTGTTTCACGAACTGGGCCATTTTTTACTGGCTAAGAAAAATAAGATTGTGGTAGAAGAGTTTTCTCTGGGCATGGGTCCGCGGCTTTTCAGCTTTACGAGGGGGACAACACAGTATTCCCTGAAGCTGCTGCCGTTCGGCGGCTCCTGTATGATGAAAGGGGAAGACGGAGAGGATGAGGAAGAGGGCTCGTTTAACCATGCTCCGGTCTGGGGACGGATCAGTGTGGTTCTGGCAGGGCCGGTCTTTAACTTTATCCTGGCTTTTGTTCTGGCTGTTATCGTGATCGGGATCGTCGGATACGATCCGGCAGAGATCATTGGGTTTCCGGAGGATTCTCCGGCTCAGGAAGCGGGGCTGCTCGAGGGTGATATCATCAAGGAGATCAATGGCAGTCATATCGATGTCGGCCGGGAGATTTATAATTATGAGACCTTTAAAGGGCTGAAAAACGAGCCTATGACACTTCTGGTCCAACGTGACGGAGAGGAGCTTGAGATCTCCTATCAGCCGTACCACCAGACACGTTATATGCTCGGGTTCAATTATGTGGCGGATAACACCCCTGCACAGGTGACTTCGATAACGCTGAATCTTCCGCTCCATAAAGCGGGCATGCTGGCCGGAGATATCATCACGTCGGTGGACGGCAAAGAGGTTGCCAGCGGAGAGGAGCTGGCGGCATATTTTGATGAACATCCGCTCGAAGACCTGCCGGTCACACTGACGTATGAACGCGAGGGAAAAGAGAAGAGCGCAGAGGTCACACCGGTCAGACATACCAATGTCAGTCTTGGATTTTATTATAATATGGCCCGTGAAAAGACAAATCTGCCCGGCATCATAAAATACGGGGCCATTGAAGTAAAATACTGGATTAAGACGACGGTACAAAGTCTTGGAATGCTGGTTACCGGTAAGGTTACGGTCAATGATATGTCGGGCCCTGTGGGCGTGGTAAATGTCATTGGGGATACGTATGAGGACAGCAAATCAGAAGGTGCACTGATCACATGGCTGAGCATGTTCAATATCATGATTCTGCTTTCGGCAAATCTGGGAATCATGAACCTGCTTCCGATACCGGCGCTGGACGGAGGACGCCTTGTCTTTCTGGTCATAGAAGCGATCCGTGGAAAGGGAATTCGGCGGGAAACAGAAGGAATGATCCACTTTGTGGGTCTGATGCTCCTGCTGGCGCTGATGGTTTATGTGACTTTCCATGATATTACAAGATTATTCTAATGAAAAGGGGTTATGATATGGAAGACTTAAAAGAACTGCAGAAGAAATGTGCGGAACAGGAAGAACGGTATCAGTTTTCTTCCTTTTCGAGAGAAGACGCCTGGCGTCTGGGAGAAATGCTGGTCGATGCGGCGAAAGGATATGACGGCGGCGTCGCAGTCGGCATTGTGCAAAACGGACTGAAGGTATTTCAATTTGTGACTGAGGGGGCGACAAGACATAACACACAGTGGCTGGACCGAAAAGTGAATCTGGTCACGCAGTTCCATAAATCCTCTCTTCATGTCTATACAGACTTTGAGTTAAAAGGCATCACACTGGAAGGGGAACGCCTCGATCCTATGGATTTTGCAATGTGCGGCGGCGGATTTCCTCTTACAATAAAAGGCGTTGGCGTGGTGGGCGCGATAGCCGTATCCGGTCTTCCGCACCTGGAGGACCATCAGGTCATCATCGATGCTCTGCAGAAGTGGTTTTCAACGGCTGAATCATGAGAAAGAGCCTGAGAGCAGCTTTAAGCTGCGCTCGGGCTCAAATTATATCCGTCATTTTGCTTCGTCTAATTTAATTCTGCTATCCTGGTGACACCTACAAAAATTTCCTGAATCTTATACCACGTCGCATAATCAACGATTCCCGTCACGGGCAGCCGGAATGTCCGCTGAAAAGCTTCCACCGCCTCCTGGGTGTTCTCGCCATAAATGCCGTCGATGATGACAGGCGGTATCGCCGTATAGACTTCTGCGATCGTGTTCAGCTGTTCCTGCATCTGCAGCACTTTATCTCCGCTGGCTCCGATCGTCAGATTGTATCCCGGCCAGGAGGAAGGAACCCCTGAAATTTCCTCGGCGGTATTGATGTACATATCATCGCCGTAATAATAACGGAGGATATCGATCGTCGAATACCCCTGATCGCCCAGATACTTGGAACCCCACTGGGTCATCGCATTCGGACACTGAACCCGCTGGCCATCGCAGTATTGTGTCAGGATGGGCTGGCGGACGTTCGGTCTCGACAGATAATTGGCAAACACTTCGTCAACGATGGCGGAGATGTCATCAAAAATATTTCTTCCGTATATCCATTTGTGATCAAAAGCCGTTGATGACGTGATAGTGAAATCATAGCCTTTGTTGCGGTACCATTCTGTGTATACCCGGTTCAGGGTGAATGACATGATGGCAAGCACATTGGCGCGTATGGTGTCGGTAGGCCACGTTGCGTAAATCTCACTGCAGGCTACATTTTTTATATAGTCCCGGTAACGGACATAATAATTCTGGGCTGTTGGATCATCAGGAGCGCCGTCATGGACCACGACGAATTCCGGAACCACAACACGGCTCAGGACGATTTCTCCTGTTTCGTCCATTGGTTTTATTTCATCCTCAGGTATTTTGGGGGGATAGTCTCCGAAAAGAGTGTGCGCTGGGATCACAATCAGCCTGTAGTCATCTATCTGCTGTGAGGGCTGCATACGCACAGGCTGGACAGAGACGACATCCGGAAGAAGTTCCGTACCGCTGATCTCTACGGGTTCATATCCCTCGGCGCGGATGTTCAGGTTGTATTCTGAATAAGGCTGATTCGGCTGGGGCTCCAGACTGTATTCCAGCGGGGGTGTCGGGAGCTCCAGAACGGGAGTCTGGCCGAGAGAATCCGTCTGTACCTCTTCGATCACCTGATCCGGTTCCCCGGTGTAGGATATTCTGATCGTGGCGTTTGCAATCGGGCGGTTTTGCAGTGCGGCATTGACGGTGATCTGAAGTCCGCCTCTGGACAGGGATTCCTGCTGCATGGCCTGCATCGTGGGAAAGTTCATAGTTGCCTCCATAGTTAACCGTTGGTTTAGTATATGCAGCAGGAGGCGTTTATGACAGATGATTAAGTTTGTACAATAAAAAACCTGTATTCAGATGAATACAGGTTTTTTATACTGCGGGAGATGGGACTTGAACCCACACGATCATACAACCACTAGATCCTTAGTCTAGCCTGTCTGCCAATTCCAGCACTCCCGCCTATTCAGTTTTCGGCGCATATTTCTCAGCGCCAACATTGAAAATTATAAATGATAATGCAGAATTTGTCAATAACTTTTACAAATTTTTTTATTTTTTATATTCGCGGAACCGTCTTTGAAACGGTTCCGCGATTAATTTCTTACATTACGTTATTCCAGAATTCCTGCATAGTCTCCGCAGAACGATTCAATGCAGCTTTTTCGTAGTCTTCCATATTGATATTTACCACCTGCTTGATACCGTCTTCATTGACAATACACGGAACACTGATGGCAACGCCTTCCCAGTCACCGAACTCTTCCCCGAGTACGTGGGATACTGCGAGAACGGCATGTTCATTTTTGACTATAGCTTCCACGATCCTGGAGGTAGCCATTGCCACACCGTTATAAGTAGCTCCTTTTTCTGCGATGATCTCTGCTCCGGAGTCTTTTGCTTCCATGGAGATTGCCTTGTAGTCAAGTTTGATACCAAGCTGGCTGGTAAATCCTGTCAGGGAAATACCGCCGATACGGACACGGCTCCATAAGGATACCTGGCTGTCCCCGTGTTCGCCGAGTACGTATGCACAGACATCACTGATGCTGACACCGCATTCTCTGGCGATCAGATAGCGCAGGCGGGCTGTATCGAGAGAGGTTCCTGTTCCGATCACACGTGATGGCGGAAGACCGGTTTCTTTCTGAATAGCCATGGTAAGGATATCCACTGGATTGGATACAACCAGCAGAAGTGGATTGTCTGCATATTCCATGATACTTCTGGCGATGCTTGTAGCGATGGAGATATTTGTCTTAGCCAGCTCCAGACGCGTCTGACCAGGCTTTCTTCCCACACCGGCTGCTATGATGATCAGATTTGCATCGGCACACTCTTCGTATCCGCCGGAACGAACCGTGATCTGATCATAGAATGCAGTACCGTGAGCGATATCCAGAGCACTTCCCTGTGCACGTTTTTCGTTCAGGTCGATCAGGACGATCTCGTTTGCGAGTTCGCGGATCATCAGAGTGTAGGCGATTGTTTCACCTACGTTGCCAGCGCCGATTACTACTATCTTGTCTTTTCTCTTCTTTGCCATTTTGTTTTATTCCCTTTCTGATGTTGTTTGTTTCATGTTGTGGGTAATCTTATGTGCTGATCCAACAAAAAAGTCCTAAATTTCTCTGTTTTTCAAAGAAATACAATTATTTGAAATATACACACATGTGCAATTTCTATATAATACTGGTACATTTTGTTAAAAAAAGCACAATATCGTACAATTCGAGTATTATTATAACGTAAAAAGTAGAGAAATACAATCGAAATCTTGCCATACTGGAGAAAGCGAAAGAAATTACCATAATCGCGCTTTATAAAAAATTATGGATTTTTTTAATGGATCGCAGTATACTCAAGAAGCATAAAAAAGTGAGGAGTGAGTTGAAATGAAATATCTGCGGCAGATTCTGATCATTGGCGGTATTACCTTTGCCGGGGAAATGCTGCATTTTCTGCTACCGATGCCCGTGCCCGCCAGTGTATATGGCATGGCACTTTTATTTTTTTGCCTGTGTCTGCATGTTGTCAAAGAAGAGCAGATTGCCGAGACTGCGGAATGGCTGCTGGCTGTCATGCCGGTGATGTTTATCGGACCGGGTGTCGGTATTATTGATCATTATACGAGTATATCGGACAGTATCGTTCCGTTTACGGCAGTGGTTCTGCTTACAACGGTTCTTGTCATGGGAATTACCGGAGTTACCGTCCAGGGAGTGATGGCGTTGAAGGAAAAACGGAGGAGGAAACGATGAGCAGTGTATTCACCGATTCGGTATATTTTGGATTTTTTTTGAGCCTGGTCACTTATTTCGCGGGAGTCTGGATCAAGCACAGATTTAAGTTCGGCATCTTTAATCCCCTGCTGATATCGATTATCATCATCATCGCGATTCTCAGTGCGGCGCATATTCCATATGAAGATTTCAATCGCGGTGCTGACTATCTGACGTATCTGCTGACGCCGGCGACCGTCTGTCTGGCGCTTCCCCTGTACCGGCAGATCCGCATTATCAGGGAATACTGGCTTGCGGTCACCTGTGGTCTGATCGCGGGATGCGCGGTGACAATGCTTTTGGTCGTCGGAATGTGCAGTGTGCTGCGTATTGATGGGACACTGTGCCGTTCTCTGCTGCCGAAATCCATCACGACAGCGATCGCGATCGGTATATCGGAGGAGATCGGAGGAATTTCACCGGTTACGGTGGCCGCTGTGATTATCACAGGCGTGATGGGAGCGATCGTGGCAAACCTGGTGTTCAGACTGTTCCATATTAAAAATCCCGTCGCACAGGGACTTGCCCTCGGCGCGTCCGCACATGCTATCGGAACGACAAAAGCATTGGAACTGGGGGAGATACAGGGAGCCATGAGTTCTCTGGCGATTGTGGTAAGCGGTATTCTCACGGTGGTCACTGCGCCCGTTGTCGCAGGAATGCTCGGCGCCTGAGGGCGGATGCTGTCAATCAATGAAATTTTGTATTCAACTTCCTGTGAAAATAAAAAGGAAATCACCGATACACGCAGAATAATACTTATAGAAGACATTTTGTCATTCACGATGGAGGGCTGCGATGACAATTCGGGAGATCTTTGAAGAAAAAGAATATAAAGAACTCAGTGCTTATGCATCCCACAGCAGGGAGTCAAAAGGCCGTGAGAGACCGGAAGCAGAATGTGACATCCGGACCGTCTATCAGAGGGACCGTGACCGGATTCTGCATTCCAAGGCGTTCCGGAGGCTGAAGGATAAGACACAGGTATTCCTTGCGCCTCAGGGGGATCATTACCGGACCAGGCTGACTCATACGCTGGAGGTTTCTCAGACAGCGAGGACGATCGCGAAGGCACTGGAACTGAATGAGGACCTGGTGGAAGCAATCGCGCTTGGACATGATCTGGGACATACGCCGTTTGGACATGCCGGTGAGGCTGCGCTCGATGCGGTATGCCCCGATGGTTTTGCACATTACCGTCAGAGTGTCCGGGTCGTGGAGCTTCTGGAAAAAGAAGGAAAGGGACTGAATCTGACCTGGGAGGTCCGGGACGGTATTCTGAATCACAGAACAGCAGGCAGTCCGAATACACTGGAAGGCCAGGTCGTGAGGCTCTGTGACAAGATTTCGTACATCCACCATGATATGGATGATGCGGAGCGTGCCGGGATCATCAGTGAGGATAACATTCCCATCACGATCAGAGTCGTTCTGGGAGGCTCCACCAGGGAGCGGCTGAATTCGCTGATTCACGATATTGTGATCAACAGTTATGGCAAAGACAGAATTATGATGTCGACGGATACAGAGGAGGCGATGAAGACACTTCGCTCCCTGATGTTCACTTACGTGTACAGGAGTCCGGTGGCTAAGAAGGAAGAGGAAAAGGCAAAGCGAATGCTGACAGAGCTGTATCTGTACTATCGGGAGCATCCGATGAGTATGTCCGGGGAGTACCGGAATCTGATCAAACAGGGGGAAGCGCTGGAGCGTGTCGTATGCGATTATATATCCGGCATGTCTGATCAGTATTCGATTGATAAATTTAAGGAAATCTTTGTGCCGCACGGCTGGGATGTAGAGTAACAGGCAGGAGAAAATATGCGCTATTCAGAAGATTTAATTGAAGAGATTCGGCTGAGAAACGACATCGTAGATGTGATTTCCGGATATGTAAAGCTGACACGCAAAGGAAGTTCCTACTTTGGACTCTGCCCGTTTCATAATGAAAAATCTCCTTCATTTTCGGTCAGTCCGGACAAGCAGATGTATTACTGTTTCGGCTGCGGAGCGGGAGGCAATGTTTACACCTTTATTATGGAATATGAGAATTTTACCTTTACGGAGGCGGTAAAGTTTCTGGCGGAACGAGCCGGAGTACAGCTTCCGGTTCAGGAGTACTCGAAGGAAGCAAAAGAGCAGGCTGATCTGAAGACGCAGCTGCTGATGATACATAAACTGGCGGCAAAATTTTATTTCTACCAGCTGAAAGATAAGGCAGGAGAACAGGCTTACCATTATCTGAGAGGCCGGGAGCTGTCGGATGAAACAATCGTGAAATTCGGACTCGGTTATTCCGCTAAATTCAGCGATTCCCTGTACCGGTATGTCAAGGGCAAGGGGTACACGGACGATGTCCTCAGCAAATCCGGACTTTTTCAGGCTGATGAAAAAAGAGGAATGTACGATAAATTCTGGAACCGTGTGATGTTCCCGATCATGGACGTAAGCAGCAGGGTCATCGGCTTCGGCGGCAGGGTAATGGGAGACGGAAAGCCTAAATATCTGAACTCTCCGGAAACAATTATTTTTGATAAGAGCAGAAATCTGTACGGACTTAATATTGCGAGGACAGCGAGAAAGAAAAACCTCATCATCTGCGAGGGGTATATGGATGTGATCGCCATGCATCAGGCGGGATTTGACAACGCGGTCGCTTCACTTGGGACGGCACTTACCGCACAGCAGGCAAATCTGATCAAACGCTATGTAAATGAAGCGCTCCTGCTGTACGACAGCGACGAGGCAGGACAAAAGGCGGCGCTCCGGGCGATTCCGCTGCTGAGAGCTGCAGGAGTATCTGCCAGGGTCATCGATTTGTCTCCGTATAAAGACCCCGACGAATTTATCAAGGAAGCTGGTGCCGGGGAATTCCGGGAACGACTGGAAAATGGACGAAACGGTTTTATGTTTCAGGTCATGACAGAAAGCAGAGGGTTCGACCTGAAAGATCCGCAGGGACAGTCTGATTTCTTTCACCGTGTTGCGAAGATGCTGCTGGAATTTGAAGATGAGATTGAACGCACCACTTATCTGGAGGCTGTCGCCAGGGAGTATCAGGTGAAACCTGATATGCTGCAGCGTCTCGTTGGAAGGCTGGCGCTGAAGGGAGCAGGGGTCCCCCGGACGGAGCCGCCGAAATCGGGACAGCACAGAAAACAGGAGAGAGAAAATGGTTATGAGCTCTCTCAGAAGCTGCTTCTGACCTGGATGGTCACATATCCCGGAATCTTCGAAGAAGTTATGCAATGGATTTCACCGGAGGATTTTACAACGCCCCTGTATCACTCGGTGGCAAAGATGCTGTACGAACAGCATCAGAATGGAGAAGTGAATCCGGCAAGGCTGCTGAATGCCTTTTCGGACAGTGAGGAACAAAAATCCGTGGCGGCTGTGTTTAACGCAAGATTTCCATTGCAGGATGATGCACAGCGGACACAGGCACTGTGGGATGTAATCTGCCGGATGATGGAGAACAGTATTGCCTATCGGACAGAGCACCTGGATCCTGCAGATATGAAAGACCTGATGAAAATCATGGAAGATAAGAAAAAGCTGGAGGACTTGAAAGGGAGGAAGGTGCAGCTGCATATTTCTTTTGATTAAGGATAAAATATAAACAAGCTATGGAAGGATGGAAAACCAATGGAAATGGATATCGCGAAATTTAACGAGAAACTGGCAGAACTTTTAGCGCAGGGAAGAAAGAAAAAAAACATTCTGGAGTATCAGGAAATCAGTGATTGTCTTCAGGATATGCCATTGGATGCAGAACAGATGGATAAAGTGTTCGATTATCTTGAGAACAACGGAATTGATGTACTTCGCATGGTGGAGCCGGAGAAAGAACCGGATGTCCTTCTGCTGTCGGATGATGATGAGATCAATCTGGAGGAAGAAGAGGAGGTGGATGTTGAGAATATCGACCTGTCTGTTCCGGAGGGGATCAGCATTGAAGATCCGGTCCGTATGTACCTGAAAGAGATCGGTAAAGTACCGCTTCTCTCTGCAGAAGAGGAGATCGAGCTGGCGAGGCGGATGGAAGAAGGAGATGAAGAAGCGAAGAAGCGTCTGGCTGAAGCCAATCTGCGTCTCGTTGTCAGCATCGCGAAGCGGTATGTGGGACGCGGTATGCTGTTCCTGGATCTGATCCAGGAGGGAAACCTGGGACTGATCAAAGCCGTTGAAAAATTTGATTACAGAAAAGGATATAAGTTCAGTACGTACGCTACGTGGTGGATCCGTCAGGCGATCACAAGGGCGATCGCGGATCAGGCGCGTACCATACGTATTCCGGTCCATATGGTGGAGACGATCAACAAACTGATCCGCGTATCCAGACAGCTGCTGCAGGAGCTTGGGCGTGAACCTACCCCGGAAGAAATCGCTGAAGAGATGAACATGTCCGTAGAACGTGTCCGTGAGATTCTGAAGATATCCCAGGAACCGGTTTCTCTGGAGACTCCGATCGGCGAGGAGGAAGACAGTCATCTCGGCGACTTCATTCAGGACGACAACGTACCGGTGCCGGCAGATGCTGCCGCATTTACACTGCTGAAGGAACAGCTGGTGGAAGTTCTCGGTACGCTGACAGAGAGGGAGCAGAAAGTGCTCAGGCTGCGCTTCGGACTCGACGACGGAAGGGCCAGAACGCTGGAAGAGGTTGGGAAAGAGTTTAATGTAACAAGAGAACGAATCCGTCAGATTGAGGCAAAGGCACTGCGTAAGCTCCGCCATCCGAGCCGCAGCCGCAAACTGAAGGATTATCTTGATTGAGACAGGTGCAAAGTATCATGCAGTTATCAAAAAGATTGTCGGCGATCGCCCGACTGGTCACGAGAGGAAACCGTCTGGCTGATGTCGGCTGTGACCACGGTTATATTCCGATCGCTTTGACAGAGGCGGGAGTGATTCCCGGTGCGATTGCGATGGATGTCAACGAGGGGCCGCTTGAGCGGGCCCGGAAGAATATATCGAAATCGGCTGCAGCACCGTACATAGAAACAAGACTGTCGGACGGACTGGAAGCACTTGAGCCGGGAGAGGCGGATACGCTGCTGATAGCCGGTATGGGAGGCTGTCTGACCGTAGATATTCTGAATGCCAGGCTGGAGACGGTACATTCAATGAAGGAACTGATCCTCCAGCCGCAGTCAGACATTGACAGGGTGCGTCGGTGTCTCGCGGAGAATGGCTTTCTGATCATTCAGGAGGATATGGTCTGCGAGGATGGGAAGTATTATCAGATGATGAAGGCTGTTCCCGGGAAGATGGAGTATGACCGGGAGATCTTTTTTCTCTATGGGAAACTTCTGCTTGAGGCCGGACATCCGGTTCTACAGGAATACCTGAAAAAGAAACAGCATAACAATGAAAAGATCCTGAAACAGATCTGGGAACAGGGACAGTCGGAATCAGAAAAAAGAACAGCCGAAATCAGACAGGAGATGCAGAAGATTATTTCTGCTTTGGAATATTATGACATGTAAAGAGATTATAAAAGTACTGGAAGCTAACTGGCCGTTGGAATATGCACTGGACTGGGACAATGTCGGACTGCTCGTGGGCAGGGAAGAGAAAAAAGTTTCCCGCATTTATGTAACGCTGGATGTGACAGATGATGTCCTTGAACAGGCACAGGCTTGGGGGGCTGATATGATTGTTTCACACCATCCGCTGATCTTTTCCGCGGTCAAACAGATCAACGGCAGTACATTTCTCGGCAGACGGATTTTAAAGCTTGCTGCGGGGGACATTGCGTACTACGCAATGCATACAAATTTTGACGTGATGGGTATGGCACAGCTGAATCAGGCGAGCCTGAAACTTCGGGATGCCTCGGTGCTGATGGTTACATGCAGAGAAGCAAACAGAGAAGAAGGGATCGGCCGGATAGGATTACTTCCTGAAGTAATGACACTGGGCCGGTTTGCAGAATATGTGAAAGATAAGCTTCATCTTCCGCAGGTACTGGTATACGGGGATCAGGACTCTGTGATCAGGTTGGCGGCAATATCCGGCGGTTCCGGAAAAAGTGCGGTGAAGCCGGCCGTTGCTGCGGGGGCACAGGTTCTCGTGACGGGAGATATTGATTATCATACAGGGATCGATGCGGTCGCGGAAGGACTGGCGGTGGTGGATGCCGGGCATTACGGGACAGAAGCCGTATTTATCCCGTATATGACGGAACAGCTGCAGAAGCTGTTTCCGGAACTGGAGGTGTGCGGTGCAGATATTGTACCGCCGTTCGGGGCAGTATAGCATAGGAGGCCTGAGATTATGGACAAAAAGATGTATCGGGTAACAATGGCGGGAATGACCGAAGAGTTTCCGGAGGGAATGCCCTATGGAAATATTGTGGAGGCGATGAAGCCTGACACAAAGTATCCGGTAATGCTGGTGATGGTAAACGGACGGCTTCGGGAGCTGCACAAGACACTCAAAGAAAGCTGTGAACTGGTTCCCATCACGACTGCGGATAATATCGGCCATAAAACATACAAAAGGAGTATGACGCTGCTGATGTTAAAGGCAGTCTACCATGTCGCAGGATATGAGAATATCCGCAAAGTGGTGATCCACTATTCCGTCAGCGACGGGTATTATTACACGATACAGGGGAATGTCCGGATAACGTCAGAGTTTCTGAAAAAAGTCGAAGAACATATGCACAGGATCGTTGAGGAGAAGCTGCCTATTATCAAGAGGAGTGTGGACCGGGGAGAAGCCGCCAGGATCTTTCATAAGCACGGGATGTATGAAAAGGAGCAGCTGTTCCGGTTCCGAAGAGTTTCCAGGGTGAATATCTACAGCCTTGATGGATTTGAAGACTATTATTACGGCTTCATGGCGTGGCATACCGGATATCTGAAATATTTTAAGCTCATTCCCTACGATGACGGCGTCGTGCTGCAGATGCCGAAACAGTCAAAACCAGACGAGGTACCTGAATTTAAGCCGTCGCCCAAAGTGTTTGCCATTCAGAAGGAATCGGAGAAGTGGGGCGAAATGCTGAAAGTCGATATGGTCGGTGCGCTGAACGATTACATCAGCAGGAACGGGATTCAGAAACTGATGCTGATCGGAGAGGCGCTGCAGGAGGGAAAGATATCCGCTATTGCTGAGCAGATCAGCTCGCGCAGGGATGTGAAATTTATCATGATCGCGGGTCCTTCTTCGTCGGGCAAGACGACATTTTCACAGCGTCTGTCGATACAGCTGGCGGCACACGGCATGAATCCGCATACGATCGCGGTGGATAATTATTTTAAAAACCGCGAGGAGACTCCGCTCGATGAGTTTGGCAAAAAGAATTATGAATGTCTGGAGGCTGTTGACGTCGACGGGTTTAACCGGGATATGACGGCGCTGCTGAAAGGAAACACAGTGGAGATCCCCAGGTTTAACTTTGTGGACGGGCGGCGCGAGTATAAGGGCGACTATATGCAGCTCGGTCCGGACGATGTGCTGGTCATCGAAGGTATCCACGGGCTGAATGATAAGCTGAGTTATGCGCTGCCGAAGATGAACAAGTTTAAAATCTATATCAGTGCACTGACGCAGCTGAACGTAGATGAACATAATCGGATTCCAACGACTGACGGACGTCTGCTGCGGCGCATTGTCAGAGACAACCGGACGCGGGGGACTTCTGCTCAGGAGACCATTGCGATGTGGAGTTCCGTAAGAAGGGGAGAGGAGCAGTATATCTTTCCGTTCCAGGAAGAGGCGGATATCATCTATAATTCGGCATTAATATATGAACTGGCTGTCCTTAAGCTGTATGCCGAGCCGCTGTTGTTTCAGATACAGCCGGGATGCCCGGAATACTATGAGGCTGTCAGGCTGCTGAAATTCCTGGACTATTTCGTGGGTGTACCGGGGGAGGATATCCCGAGAAATTCCATTCTTCGCGAGTTTATAGGCGGGAGCTGTTTTCTGGTATAAAAAGCTTGAGTATTGCGGCGGTCTGCCGGTGTGTATTCACTGTGCAGACTGCCGTTTTCATTTATTCTGCCGTGCTGAAACGTCTGCGCATTTCATGATCAGCCTCATCCAGTGAGTGATAGCCGTATTGTGAGACGGTATGTTCCAGAATCTGTTGATTGAGATTCAACCCTTTCTGCAGCAGCTTTTCTGCGTGGGCCGCATACAGTTCGAGTGTTTTTTCGGAATATGTCAGCAGCTCACCCCAGAGATAAGTTTCAAAGGAGGTCACATGGGGACCGTCCTCCCGGGCATGAATGGCTCTTCCACGGTGTGCCAGGTAAGGCCAGCGGGCGGCGATCTCCTCCTGCCAGCCGACTTGAATTTGACAGATCAATTCGGCCCGGCGGCGTTTTGCTTCGCCGGGTTGAGGCAGCAGCCGGCGGATCTTTTGGTATTCCTCCGGACAGGTGCGTTCCATCATATAACCGTATTTTTCACTGAGCGGGTTTCGCCCGGCGGCTTTTGCTTCCAGCAGATCATCGCGATAGCTGCTCAAAAGCTCCGGGGGCCAGGGCAGCAGCTGGCTGGAGCGCATGATTTGAAATGTGGACCAGTTATCCTGGCAGACAGCGCGCCCTCCGATGTTCTGCACCTGATCAAAGAGTTCCCATTCCATACAGATAATGGATGATACATATTCTTTTTTTCCTTCCGGGTCCATGTGTGTCTCCTTTCAAACCAAGGCTTTCACATATTTACCAATGATATTCCGGCACCAATCCATATGTTCTGCAGAGGGGGACCGTAAGTCTTTCAGCGGATAGGGACGTCCTAACCGGCGATAAGTATCGGAGCCGAGCCGGTGATACGGTAAAAGCTGTACATACTGCAGATTCGTAAGCTGAGCGCAGAAACGGCCGATGCTCTCCAGCTCTGCCTCTGTGTCATTGATTCCCGGTATCAGAGGTGTGCGGATGATCAGCTTATAATCTGCTTTTATCGTCCCTGCTTTTTTCAGGTTTTCCAGAATGAGTTTATTTGAGACACCGCAATATTTCCTGTGTTTTTCATCATCTGTGAGCTTTAAGTCTGCAAATACCGTATTGGAAGCCTGCAGGATAGGTTCGGCGGTCTCCCAGCTTCCATACAGTGAGGTTTCAACGGCGGTGTCTATGGCCTCCCAGCGTGCGCGCGTGAGAAGGCAGCGCACATATTCGGGCTGACTGAGCAATTCACCGCCGGAAACGGTCATTCCGCCGCCGGAATGGAAATAAAAGGGGATGTCCTTGCGAACTTCTCTCAGTACTTCCTCGACGGTCATGATTTTACCGTATCGGTTTCCTTCGGCTTCTTCGATGATATAATTTTGACTCTCCGGTGTGGAGCACCACTGGCATCGAAGAGGACATCCTTTCATAAAGACGACGGTTCGGTAGCCGTCGCCATCGTAGATGGAACTGCGCTCCAGACGGAGAATGGTTCCCTTCAGATCGCAACCTTCGTAATTGTTATGTGTCATATCATATCCCTTTTTTTATAAATGCCTGTGCGGAACAGGAAGCAATGTGATCCGATCTGCGGACATATTGGTTAACAGGAAAAATAAGTTGCCTAAAATGTGATTTTATTATACAATGTTGACATGATAAATGCAATACTTTTGGCTGAAACTGGCAAAACACATTGAAAAACAGGATGTGAATGAAAAAGTTAAACATATCAAAATGAAACTATAAGAAAATTTTCCTCATATTATATTGGGAAACAGGAGCGTGGAAGATAAGATGCCGGAAAGACAAATAAGAGGGATATCAGAATGGGATGCGAAGGAATTCTATCATCAGCTGGGAGTGCGGTATCGGACTCACGATATGGAGCGGATCGAGCAGTTCCTTGCGGCATGTGTCCGGTCATTGGGAGAAGAACAGAAGAATCCGATGCTGCTCTGCATGGTCTATAATGAGATGGGATCCTTTTACCGGGGAACCAGCCGTTATCAGGAGTCGCTGTCTGCATTCCGAAAATCGCAGGAGCTCGTCCTGGACCTGAAGGGCAGAGATACTGCAGACTATGCTGTGTCTGTTAATAATATAGCGGGAACTTACAGACTGATGGGCGAGTATGAGCAGGCTGTTTCCCTTTTTCTGGAGGCGCTAAATATCCATGAGAAACTGGGAGACCGGCAGTCTTACGCCTATGCCAGCGTGCATAACAATCTGGCTCTGGCCTGTCAGGAATTGGGACAGCTTTCCCGGGCTGCCAGTCACCTGGAGACGGCGCTGCCGCTGATTGAGACGATGCCAGGGCACAGCCATGAGGCAGCGGTGACGGAGACGAACCTCGGAATCCTGTACCACCGCATGGGAGAGACGGAAAAAGCGCATCGAAGTATCGCCGGAGCGCTGCATACTTTTGAGGGACTGGATGATGAAAAAAATGTACATTATGCAGCCGCACTGAATATGCTTGGGACTTTTCACTATGAAACCGGTCAGTATGAGCAGGCTGCTGCCGCCTATAAAAAAGCTGCAGAATATACGGAGCGTTTCTTTGGTCGAAATGCAGAGTACGAGACGGCCTGCCGAAATCTTTCACGCGCCCGCAGAAAACTGAGGGAGGGACCCGTCATATGAGTGGTTTGGAGTTATCAAGAGCCTATTATGAAGCACATGGCAGAGAACTGCTGGAACAGAGATTTCCGCAGCTCTTTGACAGGATGACCATAGGGCTGGCCGGTGAAGGCTCTGAGTGCTTTGGATTTGATGATCTGTATTCTGAAGATCATGACTTTGGCCCCTCTTTTTGTATTTGGCTGGAGGGCGCGGACTATTTGAAATACGGACGGGAAGTACAGAAGGCATACGATTGTCTGCCGGGGATCTTCATGGGATATCCGGCCAGAAAAGTGACAAGTCACGGACAGGGGAGAGTGGGTGTTCTGTGTACCCAGACATGGTACAGTAAATACACCGGCTGCTCCAGGGGGCCGGAAACGCTGGAGGAGTGGCTGTGTGTGCCGGAATCCAGTCTCGCGACGGTTGTGAACGGTGCGGTTTTCAAAGATCCCGGTGAGAGTTTTACAAAGATACGTAATCGTCTGCTGTATGAGTGTCCCGAGGATATCCGCATCAGGAGGATCACTGTGAGAGCGGCCGCCATGGCGCAGGCGGGACAATACAATTATATGCGCTGCTGGAAACGGGAAGACAGGATCGCTGCACTTCTGGCATTGTCTGAATTCGTCAGAGCCGGACTTTCCATGGTCTATCTTTTGAACCGGACATATGCGCCCTATTACAAATGGATGTATCGGGGAATCAAAGACCTGCCGGTCCTCTCCAGGGCCTACGATCTTTTCGGACGGCTGGCCAGGGCGCAGGGCGGAGAAGAAACAGAGGGTATTATTGAGAGAATCTGCCTGATCGTGGCGGCAGAGCTGAGAAGACAGGGGCTGACGGAGGAGAAGGATTCTTTTCTGGATACTCATTGTGAACCCATGCTGGACCGTATAAAAGAACAGAGAATCAGAAATATGCCGGTTGCCGTCTGGTGATTCTGGACAAAATAAAAAAAACGTGCTAGAATATATCGTTGTTGGTAAGTAGAATAAATGATCGCGGCTGACGTATACCGAAAGGTGTCAGGTGAGGAAAGTCCGGGCTTCGAAGGGCAGGATGCCGGATAACGTCCGGTGGAGGTGACTCCAAGGCCAGTGCAACAGAAATATACCGCCTGCCAGGTGCAGGTAAGGGTGGAAGGGCAGTGTAAGAGACTACCGCCTGACTGGTAACAGACAGGGCACATGTAAACCCCATCCGAAGCAAGACCGAACAAAAAGCAATGTGGCTGCCCGTCACGCTTTTAGGTGGGTCGCTTGAGGCTGCTGGCGACAGCAGCACTAGACAGATGATCATTCACGACATAACCCGGCTTATCGTTCTGCTTACCGCACGAAAGGAAAAACAACTATGAGACAGATCATACTCGCTTCAAAATCACCGAGAAGAAAAGAACTGCTTGAGCAGATCGGCCTGACCTTTACGATGATTCCCGCCTGCGGGGAAGAACACATCCACACGGATGATCCGGTGGAAGCCGTAAAAGAGCTCTCAATGCAGAAAGCCCGGGAAATAGGAACGCAGCAGACCGGTGATGTCCTGATCATCGGCGCGGATACCATCGTCGCCCACGAGGGACGGATCCTCGGAAAACCGTCGGATCCACAGGACGCCGCCGCGATGCTTGCGATGCTGCAGGGCGGGACCCACAGTGTTTTTACCGGGGTCACGCTGCTGTGCGGACCGGATGGCAGCCGTACTTCAGTGACATTCGCAGAGGAGACGAAAGTATCGTTTTATCCGATGTCGGATGAGGAGATCAGCTGGTATGCCAGCACAGGGGAGCCTCTCGATAAAGCAGGTGCTTATGGGATTCAGGGACTTGCAGCGGTATTCATCCGGGGCATTGAAGGGGATTACCAGAATGTGGTCGGTCTTCCGGTGGCGAGGATTTATCAGGAGATGAGACAGAGAGGCTGGACAGATGCAGATCGTACCGTATGAACACAAGGCGCAGTATTATGAGACGGATAAGATGGGGATTATCCATCACTCCAACTATATTAGATGGTTTGAAGAAGCAAGAATAGATTATATGGAACAGGCCGGCATCCACTATCAGGATCTCGAGGAAGACGGCCTTATGATTCCGGTGCTGGAGGTGGAAAGCCAGTATAAAAATATGACCAGGTTTGGTGAAACCGTATGTATTGCGGTTCGCCTGATTTCTTACAACGGCATTCGCATGCGCATCGGCTATGTGATAACCGAAAAGGAGAGCGGTCAGGTACGATGTACCGGTGAGACGGCACACTGCTTTCTGGATGAGAAAGGCAGTCCCGTTTTTTTGAAAAAAGGCAGTCCCAGGTGGCATGAAAGATTTTTGAATATGATAAAAGAAGAACAGCCGCGCCGTGATGAATAAAGTCATCCGTGCGGCTGTTCTTCTCTTATCAGGACAGCGAATTCTATTTCTTACGGCGGTCGCCTTCGTATTTCTCTTCGCAGTATTTACAGCGGTAAATCTCACGCTCGGGGTCGGTCAGGATGAAAATATGTTTCAGCTCCTGTTCGATGGATGTGATGCAACGCGGATTTCTGCATTTAATCACTTCTTTGATCTGTTTCGGAAGTGACAGCTCACGTTTTTCGCTGATGCGGCCGTCTTTGATGATGTTAACGGTAATGTTGTGATCGATGAAACCCAGGATGTCGAGATCCAGCATATCGACCGGGCATTCTACTTTGATGATATCTTTTTTGCCCATTTTGCTGCTTCGGGCATTTTTGATGATCGCGACACAGCAGTCCAGCTTGTCCAGCTGCAGATCATGGTAAATGGTCATACTCTTTCCGGCTTTAATATGGTCGAGCACAAAGCCTTCATTGATAGCGCCGACATTTAACATGTTTTCACCTCCAGTAATGTGAGAATCAGTGCCATTCTGACGTAAACTCCGTACTGCACCTGACGGAAGTATGCGGCTCTCGGATCATTGTCAACTTCAGTGGAAATCTCATTTACCCGGGGAAGCGGATGAAGCACGAGCATATCTTCGGGAGCCAGGGCCATTTTTGCTTTGTCCAGAATATAGAAGTCTTTCATACGCACGTAATCTTCTTCATTGAAGAAACGTTCTCTCTGGACACGGGTCATGTACAGAAGATCGAGTTCCGGGAGCGCATCTTCCAGTCGTATTACTTCTTTATATTCTTTCTGGTTGCGTTCCAGCACGTCTTCACGGATGTAGTCGGGAACACGAAGCTCTTCCGGTGAAATCAGAACAAATTTCACTCCGGTATAGCGCACAAGGGCTTCGATCAAAGAATGGACAGTACGCCCGAATTTCAAATCGCCGCAAAGGCCGATGGTCAGATGATCAAGGCGTCCTTTCAGGGAACGGATGGTCAATAGATCGGTGAGTGTCTGGGTCGGGTGCTGATGACCGCCGTCACCGGCATTGATGACCGGAATGGAAGATACCATGGATGCCACAAGCGGGGCCCCTTCTTTGGGGTGGCGCATGGCGCAGATATCTGCATAGCAGGATACCATGCGGATCGTATCTGAAACACTTTCCCCTTTCGTCGCAGAGCTGGAACTGGCACTGGAGAATCCAAGTACCTTGCCCCCAAGATTCATCATGGCTGCTTCAAAGCTCAGACGCGTGCGGGTACTCGGTTCATAAAAAAGTGTAGCAATTCGTTTGCCGTCGCAGACGTGTTCATATTTTTCCGGATTTTTTTCTATGTCATTTGCAAGATCGAGCAGACGATCCAATTCTTCCACCGAAAAATCCAGCGGACTCATTAAATGCCTCATAAATGCCTCCTTCTGTGGATGATGTTTTCCTACAATCCTCTGCATCCCATCATATAATAAAACACTGTCGATTTCAAGCGCAAACTTCCTTGTAATCAGGCTGGTCTTGTAATATAATGATTTTTAATAATAAGGAGTGGATTATGGACTATAAAGAGGCAAGGGCTTATATAGACGATGCATGGAAGTATGCCGGAGATATGGGGCTTTTCAACACAGAAAATTTACTGGAGAGACTGGGGCATCCGGAGGATGACCTGGAATTTATCCATATCGCCGGGACAAACGGCAAGGGCTCCGTGGCGGCATACATTGCGACGGTACTGCAGTGTGCCGGATACCGGGTGGGGAGATATGTTTCTCCTACTATCTATTCTTACAGGGAACGGATTCAGATCAATGAAGAATATATCAGTAAAGAAGATTTTACCATTTATATGGAACAGCTGATACCTGTTATGCAGCAGATGGAAGCGGAGGGACTGCAGCATCCCACGCCGTTTGAGATTGAAACCGTACTCTCGTTTCTGTATTTCAGAGACCAAAAGTGTGATATCGTGGTACTTGAATGCGGTATGGGGGGAGCGACGGATGCGACAAATGTTATTCGGACGACAAAGATGGCAGTGCTCACTTCCATAAGCCTGGACCACGTTGGAGTGCTGGGAGATGATCTGCTGGAGATCGCAGCGAATAAGGCCGGGATCATAAAACCGGGAGCCATCGTGGTAATGGGACGGCAGGAGCCCCAGGTGGAGGATGCCGTCTGGGCAATCTGCATGGAGAAGGGAAACCCGTTTATCGCGGCAAAGCCCCAGGAAGCTGTCGTACGGGATGTGACGGTGGAACATCAGACTTTCCGGTATCATGGGAGCGAGATCACAATCTCACTCGCAGGAAGCCCGCAGATCGAAAACGCAGTGCTGGCGCTGGAATGCATTCAGGCTCTCTGTCAGCTGGGATTCAATGTGACGAATGAGGAGATCGAAAAGGGATTTCTGGAGACGCGCTGGGAGGGCAGGTTTACGGTTCTGTCCAGAAATCCGTATTTTATTGTGGACGGTGCGCACAACGTGGACGCTGCGATGAAGCTTCGCCAGTCGATCATGACATATTTCCCGCAGAAACGCCTGATTTTTATCATGGGTATGTTCCGGGATAAGGATTACCGGCAGGTCGCCGGACTGATGGCGAAAATGGCAGACTGCATATTTACGGTCACGCCTCCTGATCCGGTGAGGGCGCTGCCGGCAGAAGAATTTGCCAGGGTTATCAGGGAGTTTAATCCAAAAGTGACAGCATGCACTTCACTCAAAGAGGCAGTGGGCAGAAGCTTTGTCGCTGCGAATTCAGAGGACGCGATCCTCTCTTTCGGCTCTCTTTCCTTTGTCGGCGAGGTGACAAGGCTCGTGAAAGAGAGAACAGGAGAAATGAAAAAGGGAGAAACAACATGATAGATTTACAGGAGATACGGAATCAGATCGATGAGATCGATGATGACATACTGAAGTTGTTTGAGAAGAGAATGCATTTGACCGGCGAGGTGGCTCAGTTTAAGATCGAGACCGGCAAGCAGGTGTTTGACAAGGAACGTGAGCTTCAGAAACTGAAGGTGCTGAAAGATAAGGCATCCGGTGATTTCAATGCAAAGGGTGTGCAGGAGCTGTTTCAGCAGATCATGTCCATCAGCAGAAAACGCCAGTATCAGCTGTTAACCGAGAATGGCGTGGCTGTAAAAAGTGATTTCCGTGAGGTTAAAAAGCTGCCGACCGATCAGGCAAGGGTCGTCTTTCAGGGCGTCGAGGGGGCGTACAGCTTTGCGGCGACACACACATATTTCGGAGAATCGGTGGACAGCTTTCATGTAGAGACATGGCGGGACGCGATGGATGCCATCGCAGACGGAAGAGCAGAGTATGCGGTTCTGCCGATCGAGAATTCGACTGCCGGAATCGTGGCAGATATTTATGATCTGCTGGTGGAGTACCAGCACAATATCGTTGCGCAGCAGATCATTCGGGCTGAACACGTGCTGATGGGTGTTCCGGGCAGCAGTACCGCAGACATACGGACCGTGTATTCACATCCGCAGGCTCTGCGCCAGTGCAGAAAATATCTGGATGAACACCCCGGCTGGAAGGAAGTGGAGCTTCTGAACACTGCTGTTGCAGCAAAAAAAGTAAAGGAAGATGCGGACATCAGCCAGGCGGCAATCGCAAGCCGTCAGGCGGCAGAGCATTTCGGACTGGCGGTCTTAAACGACAGGGTATTCTACAGTGAGACCAATTCCACAAGGTTTATCATTGTATCCGGAAAGAAAATCTACACTTCTGATGCTGATAAGATCAGTATCTGTTTTGAACTGCCTCATGAAAGCGGTACGCTCTATAACATTCTGGCACATTTCATTTATAACGATCTCAATATGACCAAGATTGAATCCAGGCCTCTCCCGGAGAAAAACTGGGAATACCGGTTTTTCGTGGATTTTGAGGGGAATCTGAATGACAGCGCCGTAAAGAATGCACTGCGGGGGATTGAGCAGGAAGCAAGCGCGCTGCGTGTGTTTGGAAATTACAGATAAAAGAGAAAGAAGGAGAGAACGTGACCAGAATAGAGGAGTGTATTTTATACCGTGACTTTGAACAGGGAGAGATCCTGGATGGCGTTACGAAAATCATACAGGCGATACAGAATAAGGATGAGACGGAAAAATACCGCTTTATGTATTATCAATGTCTGAACGGACTTGTGGAGATGGCGGGAGCGTATGGGTTTTCAGGGAATCTCTGGCATGATTATCTGACGTATCTGCTCGTAAATAAAGAGAATGCGTTCAGCACCGCGTGCGAGATCACAGGACATGTGGACGGCAGCGTCAATCAGATGGCGAAACACGATTTTGTCCGCTTTAAGGAACTGTATGATTTTGACCTGACGGTGTTTGACGAGGTGTTTCAGTCTAAGGACAGTGCAATCATCTGTGATTATCAAAACACAGGGACGGATGAGAACAGGAAGCTGTTCAACAAACGGGTCCGCGACCGCATCTGCACTCTGAGCCAGCGCCTGGAGGGATGTGAGAGCGTTGAGGAGTTCATGGATGACATGGTCAGCTTCTACAAAGATTTCGGGGTCGGAAAGCTTGGCCTTCACAAGGCTTTCCGGATCGATCACACGAAAGAGAATGTGGAGATCATCCCGATCACGAATATCGCGCACGTACAGCTGTCTGATCTCGTGGGGTATGAGATCGCCAAGAAAAAGCTGATTGACAATACAGAAGCTTTCGTCAGCGGAAAGAAAGCCAACAACTGTCTGCTTTTTGGAGATGCAGGGACCGGCAAATCTTCGAGTATCAAAGGAATCCTGAACCAGTACTATGACCGGGGCCTGAGGATTATCGAAGTATATAAACACCAGTTTCAGGACCTGAATGCGGTGATCGCCCAGATAAAAAACAGGAATTATAAATTCATCATTTACATGGATGACCTGTCCTTTGAGGATTTTGAAATAGAGTATAAATATCTGAAGGCCGTGATCGAGGGAGGACTGGAAAAGAAACCGGATAATATCCTGATATACGCTACATCGAACAGGCGTCATCTTGTCCGGGAGAAATTCAGTGACAAGGAGGAACGCCGGGATGATCTGCATTCATCTGATACCGTACAGGAAAAACTGTCGCTGGTATCCAGATTCGGTGTATCGATCTTTTTCTGTGCCCCGGATAAGAAGGAATTTCAGAATATTGTAAAGACTCTGGCGGAGCGTTACCACGTGAATATGCCGGAAGATCAGCTTCTGCTGGAAGCAAATAAATGGGAACTCAGCCATGGAGGTTTATCGGGCAGAACGGCTCAGCAGTTTATCGATTATCTGCTGGGGCAGCAAAAGTAGCCGCAGAGAAGTATCAAATGGAGGAATGTATATGCAGGTCACCATGTTTGCAACAATAGAAGTTGGGTCTTACAGTGTGAACCTTAATGTGTTTGAGCTATCCAGAAAAGGGGGCATCAAATCCATCGATCATGTGACGCATCGAATCGAACTCGGGAAAGAGACGTATGCTGAGGGAAGAGTATCGGCACAGCTGGTCGACGAATTATGTGTGATCATCAGGGACATGACGCAGATCATGGCCGGCTATCGGATCGGTGATTACCGGGCCGTTGCCACGAGCGCCATCCGGGAGGCCAAAAATTCCATGATTGTGCTGGAGACAATTTTTCAGAGGACGGGGATCCGTATCCATATCCTCAGCAACTCCGAGCAGCGTTTCCTGGGATATAAGGGAATCGCGTCCAGGGGAGATGCTTTCCAGAAAATCATTGAAAAAGGGACTGCGATTCTCGATGTCAGCGGAGGCAGTATTCAGATCTCGCTGTTTGACAAGGATAACCTGATCACAACACAGAATGTAAAGCTCGGAAGCCTGCGTGTGAGAGAGCGCCTGACCGTAGTGGAGAACGAGACAACGCATTATGAGATGCTGGTTGAGGAGCTGATCCGAAATGAGATTGTAAGTTTTACGAAGCTTCATCTGAAAGACCGAAAGATCAGTAATGTCATACTGATAGGAAATAATTTTACAGATTCCATCCTTTATAACCGCGAAGGCGTGGATTCCAAAGTACTGACTCAGGAAGAGTATATGGAATGGTACCGTATGATCATCGGGCGTTCACCGATCGAACTTGCCGTTAAACTGGGAATTCCTCTCGAATATGCCTCTCTGATGATTCCTACAGCGATCATCAATAAGAGGCTGATCCAGGAGATGGGCGCGCAGAGCATCTGGATACCGGGAATTCGCCTGGCTGACGGTGTCGCGTATGATTATGCTGAGAAATCGAAGATCATCAAATCAGAACATAACTTTGACAATGACATCGTTATGGCTGCCAGAAACATAGGCAGAAGGTATGCGGTCAGTAAGAATCATACACAGCAGATGTCCAGACTGGCACGCACGGTCTGCAGTGCGATGAAACGTGTGCATGGGCTGACGGATCGGGAACAGCTGCTCCTGGAGGTGGCAGTGCAGATCCATGACTGCGGAAAATATATCAGTCTGAGTAATGTGGCTGAGTGTTCGTTTAATATCATCATGTCTACCGAGATCATCGGGCTGTCTCACCGTGAGCGTCAGATGATTGCTCTGGCTGTCAGGTATAATACGCTGCCCTTCGATGATTATGCTGCGATGAACAGAATCGCAGATCTGGGAGATTCAGATTACATCCGGGTCGCGAAGTTGACAGCGATCCTGCGGCTGGTAAATGCTCTGGACCGCAGTCATATGCAGAAGATCGACACCATGAAGGCGTCCATAAAAGATAATGAACTGATTCTTACGATAAACACAAAGAAGGATTTTACACTGGAACGGGGACTGGTGCAGGATAAACTGGACTTTTTTGAAGAAGTCTACAGCATCCGACCTGTGATCAAGGTGAAAAAGATAATATAGGAGGGGTGATGATGGACTATTCGCAATGGAGCAAACCGGAGTATTACAAAAACCGTGAACTCAGCTGGATCGGGTTTAATGAACGGGTTCTGAGTGAGGCAAAAGACAGAAATATTCCGCTTTTTGAGCGCCTGAAGTTCCTGAGTATAACAGCTTCCAATCTGGACGAATTCTTTATGATCCGGGTGGCCTCGCTGAAAGATATGGTGCATGCGGAATATTCGAAGCCGGATATCGCCGGCCTTTCACCGAAAGAACAGCTGAAAGAACTAAGTCCCAGGACACATGAACTTGTGCAGGCACAGTATAATACGTACAACCGGTCCCTGATCCCGGCGCTCAGCAACATCGGAGTCAATGTGGTCAGTTCCCACGAACAGCTGAGCAAGGGGCAGGCTGCTTATGTGGATACGTATTTTGAGGAAAATGTTTATCCTGTCCTGACGCCGATGGCGATGGATTCTTCGCGCCCGTTTCCGCTGGTGAGAAATAAGACACTGAATATCGGAGCGCTGATCAGGAAAAAAGAAACAAAGAAAAATAAAGAAGTGCTGGAGTTTGCAACGGTCCAGGTGCCTTCGGTGCTGCCGCGAATCATCGCGCTTCCGGACGGCAAGAACGGAGAACGCTGCGTTATTCTTCTGGAGGAAGTGATTGAACGTAATATCGGCAAGCTGTTTCTCAGCTATGATGTTGTCTGTGCTTATCCTTACAGGATCATGCGTAATGCGGATCTGACGATCGATGAGGATGAAGCCGCGGATCTGCTGAAAGAGATTCAGAAACAGCTGAAAAAGAGACAGTGGGGAGAAGTGATCCGCCTTGAGGTGCAGGACGGAATCGATAAACGACTCCTGGAGATTCTCGAGAAAGAGTTCGATATCAGGGAGGAAGATGTATTTCATATCGGCGGACCGCTTGACCTTACATTCCTGATGAAGATGTACGGGATGAAAGGATACGATGACTTTAAAACCCCTCCGTACGTGCCGGCTGCAGTTCCTGCGCTGCAAAATGAGGATGATATTTTTACAAACATCAGAAAAGGCGATATTCTGCTGCATCACCCGTATATGAGCTTTGAACCGGTCGTCGATTTTGTCAGACAGGCCGCGAGGGATCCGGAGGTTCTGGCGATCAAGCAGACGCTGTACCGGGTCAGCGGAAATTCGCCGATCATCGCAGCGCTTGCACAGGCAGCTGAGAACGGGAAACAGGTTACAGTACTGGTAGAACTGAAGGCGCGGTTTGACGAGGAGAACAATATTGTCTGGGCAAAAATGCTGGAAAAGGCAGGCTGCCATGTCATCTATGGACTGTTGGGGCTCAAAACGCACAGCAAGATCACGCTGGTGGTGAGAAGAGAAGAGAGCGGAATCCGCAGATACGTGCATCTGGGGACCGGAAATTACAACGATTCTACTGCTAAGCTATATACAGACTGCGGACTTCTGACGTGTAACGCCAGGATCGGTGAAGACGCAACGGCAGTGTTCAACATGTTGTCCGGATACTCGGAACCGGGCAGCTGGAATAAGCTGGTGGTCGCACCGCTCTGGATGCGGGACCGTTTCCTTCATCTGATCGAGATGGAAGCCGAACATGCCAGAAAAGGAGAGAAAGCACATATTATAGCGAAGGTTAATTCGCTGTGTGACCGTGATATCATAGCCGCATTGTATGCTGCTTCTGCCGCGGGTGTAAAAATCGATCTGATCGTGCGCGGAATCTGCAGCCTGAAGGTTGGGATCCCCGGAGTCAGTGAAAACATATCTGTGCGTTCCATTGTGGGAAACTTCCTGGAACACGCCAGAGTCTTTTACTTCTACAGCAATGGTCAGGAGGAGATCTATATGGGCAGCGCTGACTGGATGCCCAGAAATCTGGATAAGCGTGTAGAAATCAGTTTTCCGGTTGAAGATCCGAAGCTGAAAGAGGAAGTAAAGCATATTTTGGACATTCAGTTGAAAGATAATGTGAAAGCACACATTCTGCAGCCGGACGGAAGCTATGATAAAATTGATAAACGGGGAAAAGTGCTGATTGATTCTCAGAAATGTTTCTGCCAGGAGGCGACGGCAAATGCAAGGAAGCCGCAGACTTCAGGCGATCAGAGAGTATTTATACCCGCGGAACCTGCGGAAGAGTGAAGCATAAGATTTTTATAAAAAGAACGTAATATAAGGATATTGACAAAGCGTTGGATTTGAGTTACATTATGTGTAGCAAATCTGATGGGCCAAAAAAGAGCCTGGATTCCAGGCTCTTTTTGTGTAAAATATTGATTCTGCCGGGGGATGTTACAATGAAATCAAACACACAGAAAGGAACAGGTAAATACTATGAATCTGATTGCAGAAGTTGAAAAACAGGTATTGAAAAATATCACAGGTACGAAAGCTGAGGCCGATTATGCTTCAGCGTCAGACAATCGTATCTACCAGAACGGCAAGATGGATGCCGACATGGGAGAAATCCGTAAGATCAGTACGGCTAACCGCGGTCAGTAATGCCGCAGGCGTTTAATCTCCTTGCAGATCCTCCCATATTTCATAGGGAATCGAAAGATTTCCACGGCCAACTCCGATTTCAATTCCGGGCTTGCCCGCGCCGTGATAGTCAGAACCGCCGGTGATCTTCAGGCTGTATTTTCTCGCCAGGCGCTTCATGTTACTCTCGTCCATCCAGCGGTTGGCGGAGTAGATGGCTTCCATGGCGTCCAGCCCGGATTTTTTCAGCTCTTTTACGAGTAAGTCCAGGTCAGCATCATTCATATGATAAAGCAGCGGATGCGCCAGCACAGCGAAACCACCGCCTTCGTGGATCAGCCGTACAGCCTGAAACGGCGTTACCTTCTCACGCGGAATAAAACACGGGCAGTCGTCCCCGATATACCGCGCAAAAGCATCCGGTATGTCCTTTGCGTAACCGTGTTCTGCCAGGAAGCGTGCAAAATGCGCGCGGGTCCATACCGAACCCGGATATTCTTCCGCCATCTGCTCATGGCTGATGGAGACACCGTGATCGTTCAGTGCCCGTATCATTTTTTCATTTCTCAGATCACGGGAATCGAGGAACTGCTGAAGCGATTCCGCAAAGTGATCATTCGCTGTATCAATTCCAAGTCCCAGGATGTGCACATCCTTCCCCTTATAATTTGTTGAAAATTCAATTCCCGGTATCAGCTCGATGCCGTATTCCTCAGCTTTTTTTTTCGCCCGTTCAATCCCGGCGATCGTGTCGTGGTCTGTCAGTGCGATTGCATATAACCGCTGTTCATGTGCATGGATGACGAGCTCTTCCGGGCTTAAGGTTCCATCCGAACAGTCAGAATGCACGTGCAGGTCAATAAGTCTTTCCATGGGTACCATCTCCTCTTTGTATAACGCTATTATAGCAGAAGAGGGCGGAAGGTCAAGGTCGGTGCAGTCGGCAGCAGGCCGGAGATTATAAATATTCTTCCCCCCACTTTGCGATTTCAAAGAAGATAGGGAAGAACGCCCTTCCCTTTTCCGTCAGAGAATATTCGACGTGGGGAGGTATCTCATTGAACTGTACGCGATTTACAATATCCATATTCTCCAAATCTCTTAGTGTTGTTGTCAGCATCGTATTGGTAATCGTGGAGAGTGATCTCTTGAGTTCACCGAAACGATAACTTGGCTTTTTACACAGTTCGTAGATAACAGCTAACCGCCACTTGCTGCTGAATAATTTCAAGGTTTTGCAAACGGGACAATCCTTTGACATACTGTCTGTACGATGAACAAATTCTATGTATTCTTCACATGTCATTTCTTTAATCATGTTGTTACTCCTTCCGATATAATCTTGTCAACTGTGGTACGTTTTCCGATACTTACACAGAATATTCTGCGTACTTGCATATATTTACAGTTCTAAGTATAATTATTGTATCATGAAAATATAGAGGAGGAAACAGTAAAATGGAATTTATGAAAGTAATTCAGAGCAGACAATCCTGCCGTGCCTTTACCGATGAAATGGTGACGGGAAGTGATCTGACCAAGATAATTCAGGCCGGAAATGCTGCCCCTGTGGCGAATGGTGTCTATGAAAATGTACAGTTAACCGTCATACAGAATAAAGAGCTGATTGCCGGACTGGAGGAAAATGCACATAACGCTATGCCGGGCATTCCGGAACATCCATTATATGGACTGTCAACCGTTATTTCTATTAATTGTAAAATTGAAGAGAATACGGCGATGGCATGGGCGAACGCGTCTGTCATTGCCGAAAATATGATGCTTGCTGCCACTGATTTGGGTCTGGGAAGCATCTATCTAATGGCGGTACCGGTTACGGCACAGTATAATCCCGAATTGTGCAGAGATATTAAAGTTCAGGAGGGATTCGCACCTTATGTTATGGTAGGAATCGGCAAGCCACAAAACGGATTGGAGGAACGGGAGCTCACAGCGGACCGTATCAGCATCACATATATCTGATCGCAGTTCAATGATAAAAATACAGGGCTTATGCGCATTATCAAAACCATCCAGTTGCCGATGCAGGACATGGCTCCTATAATAATTATCTTTACTGCGAAGAGCATGGAATGGAAAAATATATGAAATCCACCAAGTTCCAAAAGGAAACAGCCGATAAAAAGTACCGGGAAAATCCTTACTATGCAGTAAATTTCAAACGGGATGAGACAGGAAATCTATGAATGCGAATCATGCGAGGGTTGCCCGCACAAAAGGGAATGCAGCCCTAAGGCATCAGGCAACCGGACGATCCGAATGAATCAGGAGCTGACTTCTATTCATCAGGAAGTAATATCAAATCTCGAATCTGTACATGGAGCACATTTTTATCATAGCAATTCATAGCTACTAGTATACTTGATGTAATATACAAAGAAACGCCAGATCCGTTCATTTATCGGGTTTGGCGTTTCTTAATTAGGGACTTATTTTACAGCCTCTGCAAATTTATGATAAAATGAAAAAGGCGTCTAACGACGGCCACCTGATATGCTATAATAATAGCATCTGGTGCAAAAGAGGTGGTTAATATGGGAATAAAAATAGAATGTGTGGCGCTTGATCTGGACCGCACAACATTGAATGTACAGGGAAAACTGAGTCCGGGAAACCTGAGGGCGATCGAACAGGCTATTAACGCAGGCATACATATTGTTATCGCAAGCGGCAGGGCTTACTCTACGCTTCCAACAGAAGTGACGGGGATTGCAGGGATTGAGTACGCGGTAACTTCAAATGGAGCAGCGATCTATCGGATTTCTGATCATACCTGTCTGAAACAGTATAAGATTCGGAGCGCATCCGTGGATACCATACTGAAAATGTCCGCGGATGAGCCGGTGACATATGAGGCGTTTGTCGATGGCGCGGCGTATGCTGACCGGGATTTCATAGAGAATCCGGTAAAATACGGGACCTCCCTGCAGGCTGTCGAGTACGTGAAGAATACAAGGCATCTCGAACCGGATATCGTACAGTTTATCAAAGCACATATGGATGAACTGGACAGCATGGATATCGTCGTTCGGGATGCGCAGATGAAAAAGCGCATCTGGGAAAGGATCGCCGGGGCGGACCCGGAAGTTTATATCACATCCTCCGTGCAGCAGCTGATCGAGATATCACACCGGGATGCAGGCAAACATACCGGACTGCGCTTTGTGACAGAAAGACTCGGGATATCACAGGATCATGTGGCGGCCTTTGGGGATGGGGACAACGACGTGGATATGCTGAAGTTTGCAGGGTACGGGGTAGCCGTGGCGAATGCCTCCGACAACTGCCGTGCGGCGGCGCGTTATCTGACGAAACACCACAATGAAGACGGCGTGGCATACGGGCTGAGAGAGATTCTCGGATGTATTCCCGCAGAGAAATTGTGACAGACGAGGAGAAATGAGATGGGAGATAAGAAAAAAGCAGGTTTATTTGAAAATATGATACAGAATCTCAGCATGAACTTCGTAGAACTTCCGGAACTGCTGGAGACTGCGGCTGAAGAAAAACAAACGGGTCAGATGCCGCTTCGTCTGCAGATACTGGGGAAGGGTTTTGCCGCCGGATGGGATGCGGCGCGGGTAAATGCAGAACTTTTGGAGCACGACTGTGAAGCTTTGTATGCCAGAAGTTTTTATGAGGCGAGTCTGATCTATGCGTTTGATCATCATATGGTTTACGGCGAATGGAAACGGTTTTTTGAGGAGTGTAAAAATTATTGTGATCTGGCGGCTTCTGCAGAGCAGAATATCTTCAGGGGCGGGAAAATCACACTGCAGCAGCTGAAACGGTACGTTTCGCAGGAGTCTACGGGTAACCTGCAGACCGAGATGCTGACAAGGTGGATGGAGCAGGAGATTCGGACCAAAGAAAAACCGGAAGAGTTCCGGAGCTTTATGAGGGATAATCAGGAGAAATTTTCGGCAGTTCGTGAAAAGGCAAGGTATTACTTCTGTAAATATCTCTATTTTTATATACGGGAGAAATGTGATAATTATTATCGCGGCTGTGAGAAGGCGGAGCAGGCGCGAAGGCAGTATGGGAATGCACTGGACAGGCAAGAGAGGGGAATTCTCGAGCGTTTTGCACTTGAAGAGCTGAATTTCCTGAAACCATTGACTAAGCTGAAAAAAGACGCGGAGAAGGCAAAGAATACGATGCCGATTCAGGAAAAGAGAGAGTATCTGGAGAATGCGGCGCTGACGCCGGGCGGAATCTTTGATGAATTCAACTATTTCTATTTCGGTTATGTTTCCGCTGACTGGATGGAGGTGCTGTTTGAACTGTACGGTTCTTTTGAGCAGTGGCCCCTGGAGATGAAGGTGAGAGTCGCGCATTCCATGGGACTGTGCAGTGCCAATCCGGACGAGCAGGAGAAGCGAAGGGCGCTGCGGCAGCTTCGGGATATGGAGCAGGAACAGCTTGCGAAGGAACAGGCGCTGGATGCCGCGTATGAACGCAGTGATGCCGCCGCCAGAAAGCTGTATCAGAGAGGACGCGTGGGGGAGGATTATTTCCGGGAATTCATCACCGGATCCAGGGATATCAACCGTTCCACGCTGATCAGCTTCCTGCTGTTCGTCAAGGCGAGAACCCGTCTGGACGAGGATAACCGGATCACGCTGAACCGCCTGAACCGCATTTTATTAAACTGCGGATTTACACAGCTGCGCCCGGACAGTTCCTTCGATCAGTTCGTGATGCATTTCCTGAAGGCCAAGGATCCGATGGAAGTGCTGGAAGAAGAGGTGGAAAAGCAGGTCTTAAAGGGCCAGGACTTCTATCTGTATAAAGTCTACCGGGATGCATACTGTCATCAGACAGAATTGCTGGAGTATCTGGTATGATGTTTACAGGAGGGGGGGAGCTGTATGGGCGGGGATATGAAGCACTGTATTTTCTGTATGGAACCGCTTGAGGAGGGACAGGAGACATGCCCGGTCTGCGGGAAGACCTCCTGGGAATACCAGTGGGAGAAAAACTGGCTGCGGCCGCAGACGCTGCTGAATGAACGCTACCTGATCGGAAGCGTACGCGGGGAGGGAGCGTTTGGGATTACTTATCTGGGATTTGATACGGTTCTGTCGCACAGAGTGGCGGTGAAAGAGCTTTTTCTGAAAGACGGTGTAACACGGGAAGAAAACACGCAGAATGTGATGCAGATAACGGAGGAGCAAAAAAATACGTTTCTGGAGGAAGCCGTCATGCTGGCTGGCAAATATGATATTCCCGGCATCTGTTCTGTCAGGGACTATTTCTGTGCAAATGGGACGGCATATATCGTGCAGGAATATCTGCCGGGCGGGACACTGAAAGAATACTTGAAAAATCAGCCGCATCATCGGCTGGAAGCAGATAAACTGAATCAGATATTCCAGCCGGTGCTTCAGGGACTTGCGCGGATTCACGGTGAGGGGATCATCCACTGCGATATCAGCCCGGACAACCTGATGTTTGATGGGAACGGAGGATTGAAGCTGATCGATTTCGGCGCTGCAAGACAGAAGCTGCAGCCGGGAGATGAACGGATCCTGAAGGACGGATATGCACCGCCGGAGCAGTACCAGGACGGACAACTGCTGGGGCCATGGACGGATCTCTACGCACTGTGTGCGGTGATGTACCAGGCGCTCGGAGGCAGGAAACCGCCGGGTTCACCAGAACGGATGCGTCATGACAGGATGGAGCCGCTTGGAGATCTGGCCAAAGTCCCGCAGGATATCGCACGTGCGGTGATGCAGGGGCTGTCCCTCGACATCCGGAAGCGTTATTTCAGTGCGGTTAATCTCATGGAGCAGCTGAACATGGATACCGGCGGTGCGGACATGCTGCTGGGGGCAGCCCGGGCGGTCTGGGGCGAGGTCTGGCTTGCGGCTACGGCGGAACAGGCGGGTGACTTCCAGCGGGCAAAAAGGCGGAGAGTGACAGGCTGTCTGCTGAAGCGCGCCGGGATTGCAGCGGCCGTTTTGTGCAGTATGGCGCTGCTTGTTTTTGGCGGAGTGCATGCCTATGTGCGGACACATCCGGAGGAGGTCTTTCGGTGGCGCGTGAAAAGGGCACAGGAATATGAAAAGAGGCATCCGGACTGTGAGATCATCGATGTGAATTCTCCGGAGTATGAGGATATTGCTGCGTTTGCCAAAACCTATGGGATAAAGGATGAGGATGAGACTTTTTATTCTTACTATAAGGATATTCCGAAACAGAAAGTGAAGAAAATGGGGCTGGTCAGCAATGCATGTCATAAGTTTTATCTCGATAAAGACACATTGAAGGATATTATTTCCTATTATCTGGATATGGATCTTGAGAAGAAATCCGGTGAGTCTGTATCTGACTACAATAGTAAGATAACTGTCAAAAATGGGAAACTAAAGCAGATTAATATTTCATGTGCGGGGACGACAACCTACCAGTTTGTTTCAAATGGTACCAACAGTACACTTAAAGTCAGTTATGATGTTGTAGATGAGAGAGTAATGCAGGTGGTACTTTCGGGATCTGCAAAGGATTGCCGGATTATGTTAAAAGAGGTGCTTCCATATATTGTGCCGGAAACGTATCTGACGGAGGAGGAAGCTGATGATATCATAAATCATGCACAGTCATTGCCGGAGGATGAGAGTGTGTGGTTGGATGAACATGCAAAATACAGTTTTCTAAGTGTGAAAAAAAGATCTCCGGATGTATTTTCCGGTGAAGATAAAACAGTAAAGATGGATTTTTCCATAAGTGCAGGGGGAGTCAATATTTTCTGGTAATGGAGGTGCGATATGGCAAGCGATTTAACACAGGATACCCTGCTGCATGATCGTTACCGGATCAGCAGTATACTTGGCAGGGGAGGGTTTGGAATCACCTGCCTTGCCAAGGACCTACAATTAAACCAGCAGGTAGTGATCAAAGAGTACATATCGGAACATTCTCCGGACAGTGCGAAACGTTTTTTGCGGGAGGCGAAGATTCTGGCATCGCTGTTCGAGATACCGGGGATTGTCAAGGTACTGGATTATTTTCAGGAGGAGGAGAGGGCTTATTGCGTGATGGAATACGTACGCGGCATCAGTCTGCGCAGCTATCTGGAACGCAGAGAAGAGCCGCTGACTTTTGAGGAGAGCTGGCAGATGCTGCTGCCGGTGCTGCGGTCACTGGAAAAAGTCCATAAGAAGAAACTGCTGCACCGTGATTTTAACCCGGATAATCTGCTTGTGCAGGAGGACGGCAGCCTGAAGCTGATCGACTTCGGTTCGGCGAGACAGTTTGTGGAAGAGACGGATGCGTCAAAGACAATGACAGTGCTCGTAAAGGATGGTTATGCACCGCCGGAACAGTACCTGAGAAGGGGAAGTCAGGGACCGTGGACTGACATTTATGCGATCTGTGCCACCGTGTATGAGATGGTGACCGGATGTATCCCTGAAAACGCGCTGGAACGGCAGGTTCGGGACAGTCTTTATCCGCCGTCCGCATACGGGGCGGACATCCTGCCGGAGCAGGAAGCGGTGCTGATGAGGGGGCTGTCTCTGGAAGCCGGGCAGCGGTTTCGTACGATCCGTGATCTGTGTACAGCAGTTGATCCACCTGTTCAAAATGAGAAGAAGCGGAGCAAACGGCGCATGGCAGCCCTTATCATTGCCGTCATTTTACTATGTCTTGCCGGCGCTTTCGGCGTTTATCTGTGCAGCAGCCGACAGGAGGATATCACCGCCTATGCCGGGAATTATGCTAGGGGATCGGCGGAGTATGAGGAATTTATGGATTTCGTCAGGGAACGGGCGACGTCGTCAGAGCCTGGAGAAAAGGGCGGGACGCTCTATCATCTGGATGAAGCTGCAGTGCGGGAATGGGGGCTGCCGTCCAATTCTTTTCTGCTTGATACTACGGTGGAAGAATATCTGCATGAGATCGAACAGCTGGGATATCAGCCAAAGCTTCAGGAAAACGAGACGAAGGATATGTTTCATGTGACGGAACTGCCTTACGGCGTGATCCAGACTTCTTTTGGACGCCGGGAGGAGTACCGGCTGCGGGACGATCTGCGGATGAGGGTCATCTATGATCTGGTGAGCCGGAAGATACAGACTCTCTATGTGTATGCTGCGCACGAAAGCGGACAGGATATCAGTGAATTTGCAGCGGATACGGCGCTGATCTTATCCGAGGATATTGAGGAAGGACGCGAGGAGCTGGCGGATGACTACCGTGAGGCAGGGAAGGAATATATGGAGGCAACAGAAGGAGGAAAAGAGGGCATCGGCAGGGGATACACCTATGCGGACTGTGAGATTATGCTGCTGCGTGCTATTGAAGATGATCTGGGCTTTGCGTTTTCGCGCAAAGGACTTGAGGGGATGGCGACGATGCCGAACTATAACTGGCCATAGTATAACTGCCAGGCAGGGACAAAAAACAAATTTTCCAAACCACAGCCTATAATGAAGACAGTTCAAATAACGACAGTTTTCATGATTAGGAGGGAATGGATATGAGGAAACATTTGAAAGGCAGATTATTAGGGATACTGGCGGCGGTCATGACATTTTCGGTGCTGAATCCGTCAATCGCATCGGCGGATATGGGAAATTACAATTTTGTCTCCATTGAATCAGAAGTTGTGGACAGCATTACGGTAAATGGAGTAACTGTGGAGGCACGTTATAAACCGTATGGAGCAGGATATGATACGGACTCAACATACTGCTGTGCGGCACTTGTTCAACGCTTTTACAGCCAGGTATACGGCAGAAACGTCTCGAATCTGAAACGCACGACGTCCGTGCCGTATATCGATCAGGGCAGCTTTTCTGAGACGGCGGCGCCGAAGGTCGGGGATGTGCTGCGGGACAATTACAGCGCCCACTGGGCTATCGTCAAGGAGATAAACGGAAATACCGTAACGCTGATCCAGCAGAATGCATGGAACGGAAGCTATACAAAGGCTTGGGTAGGGGCGACGGTACAGATCGGGGACCCGCGTTATACCTTCTTTACCTGGGACGGCAATCAGCAGACGGAGGGAGCCGGAACCGCTGCCGGGAATTATGCGATCGAATATACGGATCAGGAGATCGGTCAGACAAACGCCGTGGTACACGCCAAGGTCAGCAATCCAAACCGTGTGCAGGTGACCCAGGTGGGCTGCAGGCTCTGGGACGCTAAAGGGACACTGCTGAAGGAACATGTGGAGAACTGCCAGAGGCAGGAGAGCCGGTTCAATATGTGGTATGATATCAGTGCAGAGCTCGGTGTGACGCTTACTCCTGCGACGGCTTATAGCTATCAGTTCTTCGTGATGGAAAACGGAGCGGAGCACCCGGGTGAGGTGCAGACGTTTACGACGCAGCAGGGATCTGCGAAGGAGACGGATTCTGTGCGTACCAGCGAAGAACGGATCAGTGACGCGATCCTGCTCATGCAGGCAGGGGTAAAGCATTATGCGAAAGATGAGCTGGAAAATATCGTCGGGGCTCCGGCGCAGACTTCGGATACGGCGTATTATTTTAATATCGAAACGCTGTTTGAAAAACCCGGATGGATGACGTTTGAAATGGCACAGGGAAGCGACGTTACCGGTGTGAGATGGGAATATACATACGGAAACGGCAGTGAGGAGAATCTGCAGTACAGCGAGACGTTCTACAAGGATATTGCCAAGGTCGCAAAGAAGGTGTTTGGAAAAAGCGGGAAAGGTCTCTGCACAAATCCGAACAATATGACGATGACATGGGAGGGACAGGCAAAAGTGGAGAGAAATCTGGTAAATGGTGTGCCGGTGGTCAGTGCCTATGTGTTCGAATGACACAAAATGGTTATTAACTGGCTTCAGTGAGGGTATGAGATGGAACACAAAAGATGTATCTTTTGTATGGAACGATTAAACAATGAGGATGGGATATGCCCGGCATGCGGGAAGAGCCGCTGGGAATACCGCTGGGAGCAGAAGTATTTGAAGCCTTACACGGTATTGCAGGAAAAGTATCTCATCGGTGCGGTCTCGGAGGTTAACGCCTCCGGGGCCATTTATGCTGCCTGTGACCTGGTGCTGGATCAGAGATTATCAGTGCTGGAATTGGAAACGGAGGATCCGGAAGATTTCCTCAGGAAAGCGGAACGGTTATTCGGCAATTTTGACGTTTTGGGACTGGCGGCAGTCAAAGATTATTTTGTACGGGAGACGAAGGGCTATCTGGTGATGGAAGACCTGACTCAGGGCAGTCTGAGAACGGCGATGGAGAAAAAGCAGCTGCCTAAGAGGACTCCGGATGAAATGGTAAAGCTGTTTTCGCCGGCATTGGAGGCATGCGTATATCTGCACAGCATCGGAATGATCCATGGGGAGATTACGGCGGGTCATCTGCTCTTTGATCAGGAGGGAGATCTGAAGCTGGTCGGATTTCAGGCGAAGATGAAAGCTGCGGATGAGACGATGGCTCCGGAACAGTGCCAGGACACGAAACGATCAGGACCCTGGACCGATGTATACCGGCTGTGTGCGGTTCTGTACGAGACACTGACGGGAAGGAAGGTTCCGGCAGCTGCCGAACGGCTTAGGAAGGATTCTCTGAGGTGCATGTCGGACTATATTGCAGTTGCACCGGGCCTTGATCAGGCGGTGATGCAGGGGCTGGAACTCGAGATGAAAAAACGGTTTTTCAGCCCGGCATTATTGATGGAACGGCTGGGACTTGATGCCGGGAAGAGTAAAAGAATGAGCGGGGCTGTTCAGAAAAATTGGGGAGACCTGTGGCTGCAGATCGCCACGGAAGGCGAGCAGTTCTCATCCGCCAAAAAGAGGATTCGTCTCGAGCGGCGGATCAAAAAACGGATCGCTGCAGGTGTCGGTGCCGTGATACTATGTGCCGGTTTGGGAGTTTTGGGTCTTTGGATCTATTGTGAAATAAATCCCGGACGAGTGCTCGATTATAAGCTGGAGCAGGTAAGGGAAGCGGCACTACCTTCCACGGAGAGACGACTGACAGATATGAACTCGGAAGATTATACGAAACAGCTGGAATTTGTGAAAGAGAACGCCAATGAGATCAAAGAATATGATTGGTCGGTCTGGCATATGCTGGATCGGCAGGCGGCGGTCAAATGGAAGCGTACCAGCGATGAGTATGCAAAATTTTATCTGGATAAGGATACCCTGGCAGATGCATTTGAGTACAGAATGCAGCTTGGTGAAAAGCGTATGAGCAGCAAAGTAAGTGGTTATCAGGGGAATGTTAAGGTGGATAAAACAGGACTGCAGACGATGACTGTGATGTGCCGGGAAACAGAAACATATGATTACCCGGGGTGGGAACATTTGAAGATCATCTATGATGTGGTGGATGAACGCGTATTTTCTGTCACTTATCGGGCGAAGAAAGAGGAGCATGCCGTACGGTTTTTGACGAGCGTGCTTTCTGACATCTGCCCGGAGACATATCTGACAGAAGAGGAGGCATCAGGGCTGATCGGTAGGCTGACGAAAGAAGAAAATTCGGTACGACTTTGGCTGAATGCAAAATGCCGTCTTGACATCTATTACTATGGGGAGGAAGATTTTACTGGCGGTGACGACTATTATATTACGCTGGGAACAAGTGAGTGGGGGCTGTGACAGGGAGATGACGGTACGCATGGAAAAAATGGTAAATGAGCGCTATACGATGCTGCAGACATTGACGAATACAGATGAGGAAACAGTCTGTCTGGCGGAAGACTGCCTGTTAAACCAGAACGTAACTCTGACGGTATACCGCGGCGGAAATGCTTCATCTAAAACCAAACTGCGGGAGCATGCCGTAAATCAGGCAGCATGCTCGGATATCCCGCAGGTTATTAAGGTTCTGGACATCTTTGAGGAGGGGCAGGATCTTTATGTCGTATCGGAATACGTACAGGGGATCCCCCTGCGCCAGTATCTGAGGCAGCAGACTGAGCTGCTTGATTTTGAACAGGCGTGGAAGCTGCTGCGGACGGTCGCCGAAGCTGCCGCGGCGGTTCGGAAAAAAGGACAGGCGTTTCAGACTCTGGACATGGATTCCGTATTGGTGCGTGAAGACGGAGGCATAAAGATAAATACGCCTTTGATTCCGGAGCGCCCACAAGAAGGCGGGCAGTCAGATGATATCCGCACGCTGTGCGCCATGCTTTATGAGATGACGGCAGGGAATGGGTTATCGCTGTATCAGCAGGCAGCACTGAACCGGGGCATGGAGGCGGAGCGGCGACGACAGTACAGCGGGATACAGGAGCTGATCCGCGCGCTGGATCAGGAGAAAGGAAGCGCTGGGAAAAGCAGAAAACGGCTCTTTGCGGGCATTGCGGAAGGGTTCCTTCTGATCCTGATACTGGCGGCTGTCCTTGTGGGCAAGGGCATTCTCAGCGGACAAAGCAGAGAAGTGGAGGCGCTGGAGCTGGCGGGAAATTATGACAGGGGATCACCGCGCTATCAGGAATACGTATCCTTCGTGAAGGAGCATGCGGTCTCTGAGGAAGAAACTGAGGACGGCATCGTCTATACGCTGGATGAAGAAAGCGTCCGAAAGTGGAATCAGCCGTGTAATCAGTTTCGTTTTGAGATGTCGGCGGACACCGTTTTAAAGGAGCTGGAAGCCTGTGGATATGAGCTGACAAAGATCGACGAAACGGAAGAAAATACGGTTGAGATTCAGAAATATGGGGCAATTCTGACGAGATTCCAGTATACAGAAACGTATCTTGTGCTGGAGGGTGTGGGATTGGCGGTTGTGACCGATGCGGTAAATGGGGATCTGCTGATGCTGAGACTGTACCGGGGAGATGACAGTCAGGCGCCTCTTCACGGCGTGGGGGCGGATCTTCTGTGTATACTTTCGGAGGACTGGTACCTGGGGCCGGAGGAGACCGCCGCGGGACTGGAGGCGGACGAACAGGAGGCATTTGAGACAAATGGAAGCTATATACAGGGGCAGTACATACACGGCACACGGGAATGCCGCATGGATTTCTACTGGGGTGAAGCCGACAGGGTAATCAGGTATCTCTTTCATCCGAATCACGACTTCGAATACTATTACTGGCCGTGACATCAAAAACAAATTTTCTTTCCCTGAAGCTATACTGAAAGTATCAAAATGATAACGGAGGGCAGCGGCATGAAGAAAAAAGAGAGGATTACGGAACTGGTCTGTATTCTGGACAGAAGCGGTTCCATGTATGGGAAAGAAGCAGATACGATCGGCAGTTACAACAAGATGCTCCGTGAGCAGCAGCAGATTCCCGGTAAGGCATATATCACAACTGCACTTTTCGGAGATGAGTGTGAGATCTTATGCTGCCATACACCGGTCGGCTATGCCGGAGAGCTGACGGCTAAAGACTACTTTGTGAAGGGAAACACAGCATTATATGATGCGGTCGGAAAGGTGTTTTCTGTGGTGACAGATTCGCTGCACGATATGAGCCCGGCGTATGAGAAGAAAGTTGCGGTATTTATCATAACAGACGGCATGGAGAATGCCAGTGTCCGGTGGAGGGCACCGGAAATCAGGACGTTGATCGCTGAAAAACGAAAAAAGGGATGGAAAATCGTTTTTTTCGGAACGGAACCGGAATCCCTGCGGCAGGCCCGGGAAGCCGGGATATCAGAACAGGATTCAAATGTATATCAGAATGACGGGTGCGGAATTCGTAAAAGCTATGAGATGGCGGGACAGATTTTTACGGAAATGCGAAAGTAGCAGACACACTTGCCTTGTGTTCCCTGCAGTCAGGTGATATAATGATTCATAATAAGAAAAATTGAATTGCAGGAGGGTACATATGAACCAGAAAAAAATAGCAGGCGAAAAAGCGGCAGAGTATATCAAAGACGGTATGGTAGTGGGTCTTGGAACCGGATCTACAGCGAAATTCATGGTGGACAAGGTTGGAGAGATGGTGAAAAATGGTCTGAAGATTCAGGCGATCCCGACCTCAAAGGCGACGGAGCAGCAGGCAAGAGAGCTTGGCATTCCGCTTCTCTCCATCGATGAAGTAGACCATATTGATCTGGATATCGACGGCGTGGATGAGATCGACAGCGAGTTCAATGCGACGAAAGGCGGCGGCGGCGCACTGTTCCGTGAAAAGGTCGTTGCTGACCTGGCAAAAGAGGTGATCTGGATCATGGATGAGAGTAAGCTGGTGGACAGTATCGGTGCATTTCCGCTTCCGCTTGAAGTGCTCCCATATGGTTACAAGATTGTATTTAAGAAAATGGAAGATTTCGGATACAATCCGAAGATGCGTATGAATGGCGATGATCTGTTCGTGACAGACAACGGAAATTACATCATTGACCTGTGTATCGGCGCCCCGGCAGACATTGAAGATATCCGTCAGAAGGTAAACAGCGTCGTCGGCGTGCTGGAGACCGGACAGTTCCTGAAAATGTGCAAACGTATTATCGTTGGTACGGATGAAGGCGTGAAAATCATCGAGGCAGAATAAACTAATCTGAATAAGCAAATGATATGGAGAAACCGGGAAGTATATCTTTTTGGTTTCTCTTTTGTATCATGACATGGGTGTGAATAACAGCAGAACAAAAAGATAGTCCCGGCAGTAGGGGAATAGAATAGGGATTGCCCCAAGTCCTCAGATCTCTGCTCTGAAAGAACAGCTTGTAACGAAATATGAGAAAAATCTCTCCATGGAAGAGACTTATACTGTGTTCTTTATGTACTTTGGGATTTATCAATCCAAAACTAACGGAAATTGATATTGCAAAGGGAATGACGGAGTTATTCTCTTTAAAATAAAAAGCACAGGGAGGAAATGTAACATGAAGATTTCAATTATTTATGTAAGTCAGGGTGGTAACACGGAAGCAGCCGCGGAATACATATCAGAGGGTATTCTGGCAAAATTTCCTTTTATCGAAGTGAAATTGATGTCCATCCGGGATAATGAGGTGGATTTGGCATTTTTAAAACAGAGCGATGCGGTGATCATTGGAACCCCGGTGTATTGTGCGGGAATGAGCTGGGAGTTGAAAAAGTGGTTTGATTCAAATGTAAAGCTGGATTTAAGCGGGAAAATAGGTGCAGCATTTGTAACGGCGCAGTCCCCGGTTGGAGGGATAGATACGGCTATCATGGATATTGTCAGGAATATGCTTTTAAAGAAAATTCTGGTATTTTCCGGGGCAGGTGAAAAGACAGAGAACAAATTCCAGTTAGGAGCGGTTGGGATCGCAGAGACTTTGGATCATGATGCAGCGCAGTTTGAAATTTTTGGAGAAAATGTTGCACAAATAGCAGTGAAGATAGCAGCAAAGTAATAGGAGGTTGAAGATGGCAGCATCGAATTATGAGATTATGCGCGATCAGATGAGGGGAGAATTCACGAAATATGATCAGGCAAAAATAATTCGGAAATTTTCTCTTGAGAACGATGAAGACTATATTTACATAGATTTTGTGTTGAGACATTACAGAGTCAACCGTAAGAACGGAGTAGTAGAGTGGTCTGAAAATCATTTTGAGACTAGTGTGGAGGCAGATTATAATGAATCCATGACAATCTATGATGTGCTTTGTTATTCTAAAGACGACTGCAGTCTGTCCGGAAATTATTGTCCGGTAAATATGCTAAAAGGTACCGTGAAATCAGCAGCTCCGGGTGGAAATATGTTTCAGAAATCAGCAGATGAATTCAACGGAAAGCTGAAAGAGCTACGGGCTGCCTGCAGCATCCTTGGTGAAGAAATAGATATGAAAGGCGATTTGGCAGCAAAGCTATATACCTTTCCTTTTTTACCGGTTATCATCCAGTATTGGGAGGCGGATGATGAATTCCCGGCCAATCTGAAATTTATGTTTGATGAAAACATTATCGAATATATGCACTATGAAACCATCTTTTTTATGATGGGACATGTTGTGAGTAGAATAAAGGAAATCATGGATGGTATTGCTTTTGTATAAGCAAAAGTTTGATGAAAACGGAGGTAGCAGATTTGTGCGGAAGATATTATGTCGATGACGATACGGCAAGAGAAATCGAAAAAATCGTACAGCATGTGGAGGCCGGTCTGATAAAAGAAGCGGTTCGCGGAGAAGTCCGTCCGTCTGCCGCTGCACCGGTGATCTATATAAAGGATCGTCTTCTGACGGCGGGCAGTATGCGCTGGGGATTTCCAAGATATCAGAAAAGCGGCTTATTAATCAATGCCCGGGCGGAAACGGTGACAGAGCGGCCGACCTTCAGGGAAAGCGTACTGCACAGAAGATGTGTGATACCGGCAAAGCATTATTATGAATGGAATGCAGAAAGAGAAAAGGTATCTTTTAGCCGGGAAGATTCACCGATCCTTTATATGGCGGGGATTTACAAAATGGTACAGGGACAGGAAAAATTTGTGGTGATCACCACTCAGGCAAATGATTCTGTTCGTCCGGTTCACGACCGGATGCCGCTGATACTGGACACGGATGAGCTGGAGCGCTGGGTGCGCGATGACCAGGCTGTGGATTTCATTTTAAGTAAGACACCTGTGCGTTTGGAGCATCAGCAGGAATATAGACAGATGACGCTTAAGATCTGACGAGTTTTCCATGCAAAGGTTTATAGAATAGATCGAAAAGCGAAAAGTCTCGGGCAAATCTGATACGGGCCTGTTGCCCCTATGATTCAGACGACACCGTCTATGGTTTACCAGGAATTGTATGACACGAGCAATCGGGTGCTGGATGACATGGCCTACCGGAAATGCGGCTTTCTCTCATGTTCTGGCGGGCTGTTACGCCGGGATTGGCACGATTGGCGACAGCCATAATCTGATATCAAAAGAATTTGGTTCCAGAATGCGGGTGGTGTCGGTCATAACGGATGCACCCGTTCCGGAAGATGAGATGCTATCGCAAAACCTCTGTATTCATTGCGGACAGTGCCGGAAAAGATGTCCGATTCAGTGCTTCACGGAAAATGGCGATGATATGAGAGCATACCGCAGGGAAAAACCGGTTACTCAGAAAGGTATTTTGCACTGCCAGAATTACAATATTTGTTTTCAGTTGATTTTTTATCTATGCTTATGACTATTTTCTAAATATGTCAATCGCATGGCTCGTAATGCCGGCTAAATCTTCGCGCTCACAAGTGGCAAAATGGTACTTCAAATACAATTCAAACGTGTCATTGTCCATCGCGTCGACTGCTTCACGCATAAACAGGGCACAACCATCTGCCGCGACATAATTTAATCGAGTAACGGGAAATATAGACATCAAATTATCAATGTTTTCTTTACGGACAAGTTCAAATAAATCCTTTGGTTCGGATTTTGCGGCAAATGTCCGGGAGTCAATTAATCCCTTTTCTATGTATTCAGTAACGCTAATATTACCGCGTTTAAAGCCTTCATCAAGGAGACAGCCATCAGAAATAACATATGCTGCAAAAATTACGCCGCCCGGTTTTGTCACGCGGATTGCTTCGCTCAGAGCTTGGTGTTTATCTTCTATGCTGTATAGATGGTACAGAGGGCCTAACAAGAGCGTAATGTTGTATGTATTATCCCGGAAAGAAGATAACTCCACAGCGTTGCCCTGGGTAATAGTGACACTTTCGCCCGATTGCGTATTTTGATTGAAAACTTCTATATTATGCTCTATTAATTCCACAGCGTCAACAGCATAACCTTGACGAGCCAGCGCATGGGAATAGCGTCCGGTTCCTGCACCTATTTCCAGCACGCGGTCACCGGGTCTGATGTACTTTTCAATGTAACGCATAGTGGTGAGGAACTCAACTGTTCCATGCTTTAACGCCAGCCGATTATCCTCGTCATAATGATTGTAAAAATCAGCTAAGTATTGGTTGGCTTTCATATTGCACTCCCTGTATTTCTTTTATTTTCAAATTGATAAATCCCACTCTGGTTTTTCCTGCCTTATGAACGCAGATAATATATTCACTAGCATTTTTTCAGCATTTTTTCTATCTAATGCTAATTTTTTTGTCGCTGTTAAGACGGCTACACCGTGAGTATAAAGAAACAAATCTAAAAATATTACCTTTGCCTTATCTAAACCAATCCCAACGGTTTCTGAAAAAAGCTGTGCCTTTTTTTCATTGTCTGTTTCTTTATAAAAATCCTTTGCTTCCGTCATTTCCAAATCCATATCGTTTATAAACAACAGCTTAAATAAGTGTGGTTCTTCCCCCGAAAATTCAATGTATGAAAGAGGAAGAATTAAATAGGGACTGATATTTTCAGATTTACGATAATTCGAGACATACTGCTCATAGTATTCATACGCAAAAACAAGAAATTCTTTTTTTAATGCTTCCATATTTTCATAGCATGTGAAAATTGGTCGAGTTGAGCATTGCAGTTTACCTGCGATACTCCTTGCGTTTACGGTCTCGAACCCTGTTTCCCTTGTAAGCTCTAAAACAGTATTCAAAATCATTTCCTTTGTTATTTTTGCTTTTGGCGGCATAAAAGTATACCCTCCCTCGTTTGATTACATATGTTGCATAACTATTGTTGCATAATTGAGAATATATGTCAAGAGAGAAACAGGCAGTGGATAATTTACGCAGAATGTATTATCATAAAGCCACAGGGACAATAAAATCAAAGGAGGAATCAGTGAATGCGTATATTAGTGCTCAACGGGAGTCCGCGGCCAAATGGAAATACCGTACATATGATCAAAGCGTTTCGGGAAGGCGCCATATCTTCCGGACATCAGGTGGACGTGATTGATGTCTGTAAAAAGAAAGTAGGCGGATGCATTGCCTGTGAACATTGCCATACAGAAGGAAAAGGGGAATGTATCCAGAAGGATGATATGCAGGAAATCTATGAGCTGCTGAAAAAGGCGGAGATGCTGGTACTGGCGTCACCGATTTATTATCACGGGATGTCGGGACAGTTAAAGTGTGTGATCGATCGTTTTTATGCGGTGGCATATCCCGTAAAACCGACCGGCCTTAAAAAAATCGCCATGATTTTAAGCTCCGGGAATGAAGACATGTACGATGGGGCGCTGTTCTCTTTTAAAGGAGATTTTCTGGACTTTCTCGGACTTGAAGACATGGGGGTATTTACGGCACACGGAGAAGAGAACGGATCGGATGCAAAGCTTGCGGAACTCAGGCGGTTTGGGGAGTCGTTGAAAGATGCCTGATTCAAGACAAATGTATAAGCTGTTAAGTCAGGTCTAAAAGAAGTGGGGCTTATAAAAAGATATATCGACAGAAGATTCTTTTTGTATGCCGCATCAAGATATAACCAACAATAACGGAGGATGCCATGACAGAGCAGGAAAAAGCAGCAGCAGGTCTTTTGTACGATGCCAATAACGACGAAGAAATACTGGCGAAGAGGATCAGGTGTAAAGATCTCTGCTTTCAATATAATCAGACATTGCCATCCGAGACTGAAAAGGGACATCAGATCATGTCGCAGATACTGGGACGGATTTCCGGAGATTATACGATCCTGGCTCCTTTCTGGTGTGACATGGGAGAAAACATCGAGATCGGTGAGAATTTTTATGCCAATCACAACTGTGTGATTCTGGACGGGGCGAAAGTGACGTTTGGGGACAATGTATTTATTGCGCCAAACTGCTGCTTCTCCACTGCAAGCCATGCGCTGGATGTGGAGCAGAGAAACCGCGGGCTGGAGATTGCCTGGCCCATCACGGTCGGAGATAACGTCTGGTTTGGAGCAGGTGTCACGGTGCTTCCCGGGGTAACGATCGGACAGGATTCCATCATCGGGGCGGGCAGTGTGGTAAACAGGGATATTCCCGCAGGAGTCATTGCAGTCGGAAATCCCTGCAGAGTACTGAGAAAAATAACGCCGGAAGATGCGCTGAAATACAGGCAGACCAGAACAGGAGAAAATGTATGATTAAAAACAACAACATCGACCATGGAAAAGGATTCGACTGGGGGCGTGCCTCATCGGATTATGCAAAGTACCGCGATATCTATCCGCCTAAATTATATCAGAAGCTTCTGGATATGAATCTGTGTACGAAAGGACAGAATGTCCTGGATCTCGGGACGGGAACCGGAGTGCTTCCGCGTAATCTGTACGCATACGGCGCGTCATTTACCGGCACGGATATTTCAGAAAATCAGATTGGGCAGGCAAAGAAACTGGCAGAACAGGAGGGAATGAATATTGATTTTTTCTGTATGCCCGCCGAAGCCAGTGATTTTCCGGAAGGGTCGTTTGATGTGATCACTGCGTGCCAGTGCTTTTTCTATTTTAACCATGCCAAGCTCGCATCGAAGCTGCACCGGCTGTTGAAAAAAAGGGGGAGATTTGCCTTGATCTACATGGCATGGCTGCCGTTCGAAGATGCAGTCGCGGGCAAGAGCGAAGAACTGGTCCTGAAATATAACCCCGAGTGGACCGGCTGTCGGGAGACGAGACATCCGATCGAGATACCGGACGTTTATTCCAGATATTTTGAGCGGGAGAGCGAAGAGATCTTTGATGTAAAAGTGCCGTTTACAAGGGAGAGCTGGAATGGACGCATGAAAGCCTGCCGCGGGATAGGAGCCTCGCTGCCGGAAGAACAGATAGAGCAGTTTGACAGAGAACACATGGCTTTGCTGGAACAGATCGCGCCGCATGAATTTTCGATTTTGCATTATACTGCAATCAGCGTGCTGAGGGCAAAACAGGCGGAGTGAGAGGATAGGAACCTGTAAAAAGGTGGAATGAGAAGAATTTGAATACTCATTCCACCTTTTTGGCGTGTTCATGTATAAAAAAATTTATATTGACATATACCATGGGTGGGTATATGATTATATCATAAGATACCCCTTGGGGGTATGCGGAGGTGAAGATATGAAAGAAGAAATATATGAAATTTCAGGGATGACATGCGCTTCCTGCAGCAGCGCGGTGGAACGTGTCACGCGAAAACTGGAAGGCGTGAAGGAGAGCAATGTAAATCTGGCGACAAACCGTATGACTATCGTCTATGATGATACTCTGCTGAAACCCGAGGATATTATGGAACGTGTGGAACGGGCTGGTTTTGGAGCCAGCCTTGAACACAAGAAAGAGAAAGAAGAGCTGAAAAAAGAAAAAGAGGAGGCTGCAGAGAGCCTGCATGCCATCAGAAGGAGGCTGATAACGGCGATCGCGCTGGCGATTCCGCTGCTCTACATTTCCATGGGCCATATGATCCCTGTGGATCTGCCGCTTCCTGAATTTCTGCACATGCACATGCATCCTCTTAACTTTGCATTGGCACAGCTGCTGCTGACTACCGTTATCCTGATCTGCGGACGAAAATTTTATATCGTTGGATTTAAGACGCTTTTCAGAGGGCATCCGAATATGGATTCCCTTGTGGCGATCGGAACCGGAAGCGCATACCTCTACAGCATCGTTATGACAGTTTCCATCCCATCCAATCACAGCGCGGTGGAAAATCTGTACTACGAATCGGCAGCCGTCGTGGTCACGCTGGTGATGCTGGGCAAATACCTGGAGAGCAGGAGCAAGGGCAAGACCTCGGAGGCGATCGAAAAACTGATGGCACTTGCACCGGATGTGGCAGTAGTGATCAGGGACGGGAAAGAAGAAGAGGTACCCGTGGAGACAGTGCAAAAGGGGGAAACGATTCTTGTAAAACCGGGCAGCAAGGTGCCGCTCGACGGGGAGATCATACAGGGGATGACGAGTGTCGATGAGTCCATGCTGACCGGGGAGAGTATTCCGGTGGAAAAAGCAAAGGGAGATGAAGTGATCGGGGGAAGCATGAATTACCAGGGAAGTATCCAGATACGTGTCACACATACGGGGAGTGACACGACCCTGGCGAGGATCATTAAACTGATGGAAGACGCGCAGGGCAAAAAAGCGCCGATTTCGAAGCTGGCTGACACCGTTGCAGGGTACTTTGTACCGGCAGTGCTGGCGATAGCTGTGATTGCGGCGATCATATGGGCGCTGACGGGGCACTCTGTTACATTCGTGCTGACCGTATTTGTATCCGTACTCGTGATCGCCTGCCCGTGTGCATTAGGTCTTGCAACGCCGACAGCCATCATGGTTGGGACCGGAAAAGGTGCCAGCTATGGAATTCTGGTAAAAAGCGGCGAGGCGCTTGAGATGATGCATAAGGTGGATGCCGTTGTTCTGGATAAGACCGGGACGATTACAAAAGGGAAACCACAGGTGGTCGAAATCATAACGAAAGATATGGAGGAAGATGAAATGCTCACCATTGCCGCCTCCTGTGAGCAGGCATCCGAACATCCGCTGGCACTGGCGATCGTAGAGGAAGGGAAAAAGCGCAATCTGAATCTGACGCACCCGGAATATTTCGAAAGCCTGACAGGAAGGGGACTCAAGGCAGAACTTGGAGGAGAGACAGTATATATCGGCAATGCCAGAATGGCGGAGGAGCTTCAGATAACGCTGGGCGAACTGAAAGAGAAGGCAGACGATATTGCAGATAAGGGTCAGACGCCGATGTATGTGATCGCAGAGGACCGTTTGTGCGGTATCATCAGCGTTGCGGATACCATGAAGGAGAGCAGCCCGAAGGCTGTTTCGGACCTGAGAGGGATCGGACTCACCGTGTATATGCTGACCGGAGATAACAGACGGACGGCGGAATATATTGGGGAACAGGCAGGAGTCAGTGAAGTTATCGCTGAAGTTCTGCCGCAGGATAAAGTTTCTGTCGTGGAGGGACTGCAAAAACAGGGAAAACGTGTTATGATGGTAGGAGATGGTATTAACGACGCGCCGGTCCTTGCGCAGGCAGATGTTGGGGCAGCGATCGGGAGCGGAAGTGATATTGCCATGGAATCCAGCGACATCGTGCTGATGAAATCGGATCTTGAGGATGTGTACCGCGCAATCAGGCTGAGCCGTGCGACGATCCGCAACATTAAAGAGAATCTCTTCTGGGCGTTTATCTTTAACAGCCTTGGTATTCCGGTTGCGGCGGGCGTCTTATATGCATTCGGGGGGCCGCTTTTGAATCCTATTTTTGCGGGGCTTGCGATGTCCTTTAGTTCCGTGTTCGTTGTGACCAACGCACTTCGGCTGAAGCGGCTGAAATTGTAAAACGGAGGATTAGGATATTGTCAGAACAGGATTGCTGCAGCTGCAAAAAGAAAGAGCGCAGTGAGCAGGAGCATAAAGATCTGATCTCGCGCCTGAACCGGATTGAAGGGCAGGTGCGGGGCGTGAAAAATATGGTAGAGGAAGACCGGTACTGTATCGATATTCTGACACAGGTATCGGCGATACAGTCGGCGCTGAACAGCTTCAACAGACTGCTGCTGTCCAGCCACATCAAGACGTGTGTGGTGGAGGATATCCGCAATGGCAGCGATGAGGTGGTCGACGAATTGTGTGCAGCAATACAAAAATTAATGAAATAAAAGGAGATAAGAATGATGAGAGTATTGAAAGCAGAAGACATGCACTGTGAGAAATGTGTGGAGAGAATCACAAAATCCATGACCGCGGCAGGACTGGACTTTAAAGTGTCTCTGGCGGATAAGACGGTGACGATCGACGGATGCGACAACTGTGTGGCAAAGGCGAAGGAAATCCTGGATGATCTCGGATTTGACGCGGAAGAAGTAACTGAATAAACAAACATATGAAACGGGGGACATCAGACATGGAAAAACTGACATTTGGAATGATTGGGGGAGGAAAGGGTTCCTTTATCGCAGATCTTCATCTGAAGGGGGCGCTTTTTGACAACCTGGGAACACTGGCTGCCGGCTGTTTCTCAAGAAATTACCAGAAGTCACTGGATTTCGGTGAGTCAATGGGGATTCAGGAAGAAAGAATCTATACGACATACCAGGAGATGGCGAAAGAAGAGGGAAAACGGGAAGATAAGATTGATTTTGTAATCATCGCAGCTCCGAATAATGTCCATTATGAGTGCGCGAAAGCATTTCTGGAGAACGGGATCCATGTTGTCTGTGACAAACCGCTGACGCATTATTCCTGGGAGGCGGAAGAGTTAAAACGGATTGCAGAAGGTAAAGATCTGCTCTTCGGTGTGACTTATGTATACAGCATGTACCCGGGACCGCGTTTTATGCGGGAGATGATCACACAGGGAAAGATCGGGAAAATCCGTCTGGTCAATGCCGAGTACCTGACAGACAATCTGGCAGTCAGTAATGATGAGCTGGGAGGAAACATGGCGTGGAGAATTGACCCGAAAGTAGCGGGCAGATCCACCTGTGTCGGTGATATCGGCGTGCATGCGCAGCAGCTGATCGCTTCCGTAACCGGGCTTTGTATGGACGAAATCTGGGCGGATATGAATGTTATCGGAGAAGACCGGGTGCTGGATACGAATGCGAACGTTATCGTCCGCTACAAGGGAGGAGCGAAAGGACAGATCTGGTGCTCCAACGTAGTGGTTGGAAACAATAACAACCTCAATATCGCTGTTTACGGTGAAAAGGGCTGCCTTCGCTGGTTCCAGGAAGACCCTGATGTAGTGATCTTCGGGGAGCTGGGAGGTAAAGAGACACGGTACCGGATGGGTACAAGTTTCCGCAGCATTGGCTCCAGTGAAATCTACCGCCTCCCTGCGGGAGTCGGTGAGGGTTACTATGAGGCATTTGCCAATGTGTACCGGGAATTTATGAAGGCTTTGCTGAGCAAAAAGAACGGCAACGCGTATGAAATCAGCTATCCCGATATCTGCCATGGGATTGAGAGCATCAAATTTGTTGAGGCATGTCTGGAGTCCAATGAGAACAGTCAGTGGGTAAAAATGAAATAGTTTGCTGTGAGTCGAAAGAGTCTGTGGATACATAAAATGAAGTGTCCGCGGGCTCTTTTTGTTCGAAATTTCAAAAGTTTGTAAGATTCTTATAAAATAAAGAAAATGAATAAATATTCTGAAATATATTGCTTGGTGAGAAAGAATATTATATAATAGCCTTAGTGAAAGATATGTCAAAGTACGGTCATAAAAAGAAAAAATACACTGGATGGAGCAGAATCAGCCGGTTCCGTCTGAGAGAGAAAAAGAAAGGGTGTGAATAGTTTGAGCAGACTCATGATTGTAACAAAAAGTGCTGCACAGACAACAGTTGAGGGGCTTTACAGGGAACTGGAACGAAGAATTGTTGCCAGTCCTCCCGGACTGTGTCCTGTGGATATGGCACTGGTGTTTCTGAAGATGTGCCATGCGCAGACATGTGGAAAATGTGTTCCCTGCCGTATAGGACTGGGGCAGCTTGGCATGCTGCTGGAACAGGTGCTGGATGGAGAGGCGAGTATGGATGATATTCCGCTGATTGAGAAGACGGCGCGTACCATCATGGACACAGCTGACTGTGCGATCGGATATACGGCCGCAGAGATGGTGGTGAAAGGAATTTCCGGATTCCGGGATGATTACGAGGAGCATATCCGCCACGGGAAATGTCTTGCATCACTGGAGCAGCCGGTGCCGTGCGTGGCGCTGTGCCCGGCCAGGGTTGACATACCGGGATATATCGCACTTGTCGCGGAGGGGAGACATGCGGATGCGGTACGCCTGATCAGAAAGGATAATCCCTTCCCTACAGCCTGTGCATTTGTCTGCGAGCATCCGTGTGAGGCGAGATGCCGCAGAAATATGGTAGATACTTCCATCAATATCAGAGGAATCAAACTTGCGGCGGTTGACAATGCGGGGCACGTACCTGCACCGGAATGTGCCGAATCTACCGGCAAAAAAGTGGCGATCATCGGCGGAGGACCGAGTGGTTTGAGTGCAGCGTATTACCTGCAGCTGATGGGGCATCAGACGACGGTATTTGAAATGCACAGACATTTGGGAGGAATGCTGTACTACGGAATTCCGAGCTATCGCCTGCCGAGAGAACGGCTGGATGAGGATATCAATACCATTCTGTCCACCGGAGTTGAAGTAAAGCTTGGGACATTTGTCGGAGATGGTGAGGATCAGGTGTCCATCAGCGATCTGAGAGAGATGTACGACGCCGTATACATATCGATCGGGGCACATACCGATAAAAAGGTAGGACTGGAAGGCGAGGATGCCGAAGGCGTAATCTCTGCCGTAGAAATGCTGGGAACGCTGGCTGACGGCGGCAGCATGGATTTCACAGGAAAACGTGTAGTTGTGATCGGGGGCGGAAATGTAGCAATGGATGTGACTCGTTCCGCGATCCGGCTGGGAGCAAAGACCGTTACCGTCGTCTACCGCCGGAGACAGGTTGATATGACGGCTCTTCCGGAGGAAGTGCGGAGCGCCGTTGCAGAGGGAGCGCAGATCATGGAGCTGCATGCGCCTGTCCGCATTGATACGGATGCAGATGATAAGGTGACAGCCCTGGTCGCACAGCCGAAGCTGATCGGCTTGATCGGTAAAGATGGGCGTCCGAAACCGTCCAGGAGTGAAAAACCGGAAGTCAGCATTCCGTGTGATGTGGTTATCGTGGCGATTGGTCAGGGGATTGAAACCGATCATTTTGAAGAGCGGGGAATTGCGATCAAGCACGGTGTCATTGCTGCAGAGAGCTGGAGTGCAGTTGAGAACGCTCCGGGTGTATTTGCGGGAGGCGACTGTGTGACAGGACCTGCGACGGCGATTCGGGCTATCGCGGCCGGTAAAGTAGCTGCCGCGAATATCGACTCTTATCTGGGCTATGACCATACCATCTCTACGGATGTGGAAATACCGGCGCCTAAGACGAAGGATTATTTCCCATGCGGCAGAATCAATGTCAGGGAAAGAGAACCCGCGGAGAGAAAACGCGATTTTGAGGAAGTGGAGTGCAGCCTGACACAGGAGGAGATCCGCCAGGAATCAGCCAGATGCCTGCGGTGCGATCACTTTGGGTTCGGCATTCTGAAAGGGGGCAGGGAGACCAGATGGTAACGATTACGATCAATGGAAAAAAGATGCAGGTGGAAGAGGGGACGACGATACTAAAGGCGGCGGCAGCTGCAGGAATGCCGGTTCCGAGTCTCTGCTACCTGAAAGAGATCAATGAGATCGGCGCTTGCCGCGTCTGTGTAGTCGAGGTGAAAGGAGTGGCCAGGCTGGTCACCGCGTGCAACAACCTCGTGCAGAATGGCATGGAGATTTTAACTAATTCACCGCGTGTGCGCCAGGCGCGCAGAACAAATGTTGAGCTGATTCTGTCACAGCACAACAGTTCCTGTACTAGCTGTGTGCGGGGAGGCAACTGCTCACTGCAGAGGATCGCAAATGACCTTGGTATCTATGCGTCGGAATATACGAAGGTGATACCGAAAAAACACTGGCCGGTCAGTTTCCCTCTGATCAGGGATTCTTCCCGCTGTATCAAATGCATGCGCTGTCTGCAGATCTGTGACAAAGTGCAGGATCTGCACGTCTGGGACATTGCGAAAACAGGTTCCCGCGCAACGGTAGGCGTTTCCCACAATCTGCAGATTACGGAAGCGGACTGTGCGATCTGCGGGCAATGCCTGACGCACTGTCCGACCGGTGCTTTGAGGGAGCGGGATGATACGCTGAAACTGCTTTCCGCACAGGGCGCGTTTGCGGATCCGGAAAAGGTGACGATCGTACAGGTAGCGCCTGCAGTGCGGGCGGCATGGGGCGAAGAGCTCGGCCTTACGCGTGAGGAGGCGACGCCGAAGCGGCTGGTCGCAGCATTAAAAGCTTTAGGGTTTGACTATGTTTTTGATACGGATTTTGGAGCCGATCTGACGATCATGGAGGAGGGAAGCGAATTCCTGGAACGTCTGAATCACAGAGATGACTACAAGTTCCCGATGTTTACCTCCTGCTGCCCGGGCTGGGTCAGATTCCTGAAGTCTCAGTATCCGGAGATGACCGGCCAGCTCTCAACGGCGAAATCTCCGCATCAGATGCAGGGGGCGGTGACGAAGACGTATATTGCTGAGAAATTTGGGATTGATGCAGACCGGATCTTTAATATTTCGATCATGCCGTGCATCGCCAAGAAACAGGAGGCGGAAATCCCGAACATCAATGACAGCGGACATGGAAGAGATGTGGATCTGGTGCTGACAACGAGAGAGATCGCCCGCATGATCCGGGCTGATCATCTGGATGTGAAGAACCTTGCGGAGGAAGAATTTGACGATCCGTTCGGCACTGGCAGCGGCGCCGGAGTGATCTTCGGGGCGACCGGCGGCGTGATGGAGGCTGCACTCAGGAGCTGTTACTATCTGGTGACGGGCAAAAACCCGTATCCGGACGCATTCTACATGGTGCGCGGGATGGAAGGCTGGAAGGAAGCCTGCTTTGATATCAATGGAATCACTCTTCATGTGGCGGTCGTGAGCGGACTCGGAAATGCAAGGAAGCTGATCCGTGCAATTCAAAATGGAGAAGTGCAGTACGATTTTGTGGAAGTCATGGCCTGTCCCGGCGGTTGCGTGGGCGGCGGCGGGCAGCCGATCCACGATGGTGAAGAGCTGGCAGAGGAGCGGGGTGAGAACCTGTATTTCCTCGACCGGTCGAACGATCTGAGGTTTTCACACGAGAATCCGAAGATCCTGCAGATTTATGAGGAGTTTCTGGAGAAGCCGCTTTCTCACATGGCTCATGAACTGCTGCATACCGATCATCATGGATGGAAGATGCCGGGGGAAGAGAAGACAGAATAATCAGAGAATTGACGGATCCGGTGCGGGCAGATGCGCCTGCGCCGGATCTGTAAAATCAGGAGACGAGAATGATCAGAAATATAATCTTTGATATGGGAAATGTGCTGCTGAATTATGATCCCAGACTTCCGCTTGAAAAGTTTGCAGAGACGGAGGCGGACAGAGCAGTCATTTTAAAAGAGCTGTTTGAGGGTCCGGAGTGGACAGAAGGTGACCTGGGATATATTACGGTGGAAGGAAAGTTTGAGAGGATAAAAACACGGGTGCCGGAAAGGCTGCATGGGGCGCTTAAGGACTGTGTCTGCCGGTGGCACGAGACCATGGAGCCGGTTGCGGGTGCGCAGGAATTTGTAAAGTATGTACAGGAGAAGGGCTACCAGACCTACATTCTCTCCAACGCCAGCACGGAATTTTACCTTTATTTTCCAAGGTGCTATGATGTGGCATCGTTTCGGGGCGTCGTCGTCTCTGCAGATATCCATATGATCAAACCGGATGCAGGAATCTACCGGTATCTTCTGGAAACTTACGGTCTTATCCCGGAGGAATCCCTGTTCATAGACGATCGTCCGGAAAACATTGAGGCCGCTCGGGAACTGGGAATCAAAGGAGTTGTCTTTGACGGCGATTTTGATGGAATCGAGAAGAAATTTCATCTGTGATCATTCCACAAAAAGTTCCCAAAATAAACGGGTTAGAAAATTTCCTGGATAAAAAATGAAAAAAATTGAAAAAAGTACTTGCAAAATATCGGAAAGTGCGATATTATAATTGAGCACGTTGCAGTAAGGTCTGTTGGTCAAGCGGTTAAGACGCCGCCCTCTCACGGCGGAAACAGGGGTTCGATTCCCCTACAGACTGTTATCATTTGAATCCATGTACAGCGCACCGACAGGGACGCTTGTATGTGGATTTTTTTCTGTATTCAGATAAGAGCACAAAGGAGCAGCGAATTATGAAATTATTGATAAAACAAAGAGTTTTCTCCTGGACGGATTCCTATGATGTGTACGATGAAGACGGGGATGCGAAATATTTTGTAAAAGCGGAGTTTTTTGCACTGGGGCATCAGCTGCATGTATATGACCGTGATCAGAATGAGATCGGTATGGTCAAAGAGAAGCTGATGACATTGATGCCGGCCTTCGAGATTGAAATCGCTGGGAATGCCTGCGGAAGAATCGAAAAGAAGTTTACCCTGTTCAGTCCGAAGTATGAGATAGATTGCAACGGCTGGCACGTGGAGGGGGATTTCATGGGCTGGGAATACGATGTCTATTCAGAATGCAGTCCGGTGATACATATTTCAAAGGAATTGTTTCAGTGGGGCGACACCTATGTGCTTGATTTCGCTGATCCGGCAGATGAGCTGATGGGACTTCTGCTGGTGATTGCCATTGATGCGGCCAACTGTACGCAGAATGGATGAAGATTCAGATGTTGACCGGAGAATCGTTTTATGATATCCTTATATACATACAAATGTATGTATATAAGGAGGTCTTTTGTTGGCTAGAAACAAATATCCCGAAATCACGGAGCAGCGTATATTAGACACGGCAACGAGGCTGTTTCTTGAAAAAGGATGGGAAGAAACGACGATTCAGGATATTATAGATGAGCTCGGGGATTTAACCAGAGGAGCTTTTTATCATCATTATAAATCAAAAGATGAGATAATTGATGCAGTTACTACCCGTATGTTTAACAAAGACGACATGTTTGATACGGTGAAAAAAGAAAAAGGTTTAAATGGGTTCGAAAAATTGAAAAAGATTTTGCAGTTATCTGTGATAAATGAAGAACAACTTGAATTTGCAAAATCACTCCCCTCGGTTTTCAGCAGCCACATATTCGTCAGTAAGCAGCTGCGGGACTGTATTCATTCTGTGGCACCAAAACTGAACTGCTTTTTCAAAGAAGGTTTGAATGATGGATCCATTACGGTAGAATACCCGGAACAGGTTTCTGAGACATTTACCATTCTTATGACATTATGGTTTAATCCGATCCTGTTTCCTGTCACAAAAGGAGAATACTTGAGGAAGTATGACTATCTTAAGTATCTGTTGGATCATATAGGATTACCGATTTTTGATGATGAGCTGCGTAAGAAGGCTGAAAAAGCCTTTGATGATATTCTGATTTGAGAATACTGCCTTACGGCAGTTTCTTAATAACAATATACATACATTTGAATGTATTTATATAAAGGAGGAATGGTTTTCATGGATAAGAGCCAGGTTGTCATTTCGGTAAATTCCCTTGAGAAGTCGTATCAGGGTTCCAAAGTGCTGAGGGGAATTCATTTTACGGTAACAAAAGGCAGTATCTTTGCCCTTCTGGGATCAAACGGGGCAGGAAAAACTACCACGGTCAGAATACTTTCTACATTGATCAAACCTGACGGCGGGAGCGCTGCTGTCTGCGGCTATGATGTCATCCGCGAGAGTCATAAGGTGCGGGAATGTATCAGTCTGACCGGTCAGTATGCTGCGGTAGATGAGCTTTTAACAGGCAGGGAGAATCTGCGTATCATCGGTGCGTTACACCATCTGAGGGACCGAAATAAAAGAGCCGATGAGCTTTTAGATGCTTTCCGGCTGACTGACGCTGCCGATCGCCGGGTCTCAACGTATTCGGGAGGGATGAGACGAAGGCTTGATCTGGCAATGAGCATGCTGGGAAATCCTCAGGTCATATTCTTAGACGAACCAAGCACAGGGCTGGATCCTCAAAGCCGCCTGTCCATGTGGAGAATGATCAGATCCCTGGCTGAATCCGGTGTCACAATTTTCCTGACGACACAATATCTGGAGGAAGCGGAACAGCTTGCCGACCACATTGCCATCTTAAATGACGGTGTCATAGCAGCAGAGGGGACACCGGATACCTTAAAAGAAAATCTTTCTCAGGGTGTGGTGGAACTCACGTTTTATGATGATAATGGGAGGACGCGCGCATTGGAACTTTTAAAAGAATATCAGATGATTCCTGATAAGAATATACCTACAGTCAATATTATAACTGACGGCAGTGTAAAGCAGCTGGCTGATATTATGAACAGATTGAATCATGCTGATATTTTACTCTCTGGATTTACACAAAAGCGGCCTACGCTTCAGGAGGTCTTTCTTTTACTGGTGGGTGAAAATGAGGGAGGAGGATATCAATGAGGATCGGGGAGAAAATTGTATGTCTGGCACAGGATTCCATGACAATGTCTGAGCGTTGTATTCTTCTGTCACTGCACAATCCTGATGCATTTCTTACGGGAATCGGCACCCCCATACTTATGATGCTGCTGTTTGTCTGTGTCCTTGGAGGCGCAATGAAAACAGGCAGTGCGAATTATGTGGACTACCTGGTACCGGGCATCATTCTGCAGTGTATCGGACAATGCGGATGTACGACAGCTGTCAGTGTAAATAATGATCTGAAAGGGGGAATGGTTGACCGCTTCCGCTCTATGCCTGTTGCAGCATCATCAGTACTGGCAGGACATATGTTTGCAGCCATGGTACGCAATATCATAACTGCGGTCCTGGTATTTGGCATGGCGTTTCTTATCGGATTCAGACCGTCGGCGGGTGGCACACAGTGGCTCATAGTGGCTGGAATATTACTTTTATTTATGGCGGCAATGACCTGGATTTCAATGATACTGGGTCTTATCGCAGGCGGTGCCGAGAGTGCAAATGGTATCTCAGCCGTTATTATGTTTCTGCCGTATCTCAGTTCCGGGTTTGCCCCGACAGAAACAATGCCTGCTGCACTGCGTGTTTTTGCAGAAAAACAGCCTATGACTCCGATCATTGAAACGATACGCTCACTCTTAATGAACGCAGAGCTTGATGCCCACTTTTTACCCGCCGTTCTATGGTGCGTCGGTTTACTTATCACGGCTCATGCCGGGGCTGTGATGATTTATAAGAAAAAAACAAAAAAATAAAGGCATAAAACCGGGACGATCCGCCGTATCATAAAAGCGGACGTCCCTTTTTGCGGCTGAATTCCATTTTTCTTTGCGCAAACCCCGAAAGTTATGATATACTACTGCACGATAACAGAAAATACGGGCGGAGGAACCTATGAACGTAAAATTGACAGCCATTGACCTGGACGGCACCCTGCTTCGGGATGACTGCACGGTTTCGGAAAATAATCTGAATACGATACGCAGGGCGCTGGAAGCAGGGCACTGCATCGTGCCGACGACGGGCAGAAGCTTTGAAAATGCACGCAGTGAGATCTTTCATGAATTTGATGATATTCCATATTTTATCAACGCGAACGGTACTGTTGTGACGGATGGAAGAACGAGAGAGATTCTGTACATAAACGGGTTTCCCCCGGGCATTGCGGCCAGGATCTACCGGTTGTGTAAAAAATATAAGACGTATATTGAGCCGTATGCGGGATTGTACGCATATATGGAGACGGGAAGGATTCCGCATCTGTTTGCGAGCGGACTGCCCGAATCGTACTGCACACAGCTCATGGCTTCTAATATTGAGTGCGAGGATTTGAGTGACCTGATGGATGACAGGCAGGTGCCGGTCAGCAAGTTTCACATCGTATGTGAGGATGCCCGGGAGAAAGAGCAGCTTGGGCAGGAACTGTCCGGGATTCCGGACATCTATCCGATATCGGTGGTGGAGCAGAATCTGGAAGTCGTGTACGCAAGACTGAGCAAACGGGACGGACTGTCTTTTCTGGCAAAGCGCCTGGGTGTGCTTCCGTCGGAGGTGATGGCACTCGGCGACAGCAATAACGATTACGAGATGCTGGAGTGGGCCGGATACTCGGTAGCAATGAAAAATGCGTCTCAGAGAATTAAAGATGTATCAAAATACGAGACGGACACGAATAATAAGGACGGAGTGGCGAAAGCTCTGATCCGTTTTTTGAGTTTATAAACGTACGGTATAACATCATTGACATAAGTAATACGAGAGGAACAAAGTTATGACGAGAAAATCAACGTATGATGCGAGCAGCATTTCTGTACTGGAAGGGCTCGAGGCAGTCCGGAAGCGGCCGGGAATGTATATCGGAAGCGTCTCCAGAAAGGGACTGAATCATTTGATCTATGAGATCGTGGATAATGCGGTGGATGAGCACCTGGCAGGGTTCTGTGACTCTATCCGCGTGACGCTGGAAAAGGATGGTTCCTGTACCGTCGTGGATAATGGGCGAGGCATCCCGGTCGGTATGCATGAGAAAGGAATGTCGGCAGAAAGGCTGGTATTTACCACGCTTCATGCGGGAGGAAAGTTCGATGATTCAGCGTATAAGACGAGCGGTGGACTGCACGGGGTAGGATCTTCCGTCGTCAATGCACTGTCGGTTTATCTGGATATTAAGATCAGCAGGGAAGGATACGTGCATCACGACCACTATGAACGGGGGATCCCCACAATAGAACTGGAAGACGGGCTGCTTCCGACGCTCGAGAGGACCAGGGAGACGGGTACATGTGTGAATTTCCTCCCGGATCCGGAGATTTTTGAGGTGACGCGCTTCTCTGCGACGGAAGTGAAGAGCCGGATGCACGAGACGGCATATTTGAATCCTCAGCTTTCGATCCTGTTTGAGGACCTGCGGGCAGATGTGCCGGAGAGGGTGACATTCCATGAGCCCGACGGAATCATTGGATTTGTGAAAGATCTGGACAAGAAAAAAGAGGCTCTCCACGAACCGGTTTATTTCCGGGGAGAGACGGACGGTATCACGGTGGAGTGTGCATTTCAGTATGTCAATGAATTCCATGAGAATGTGCTTGGATTCTGTAATAATATTTACAATGCGGAAGGCGGCACCCATCTTACCGGATTCAAGACCATGTTTACGTCAGTCATGAACAACTATGCGCGAGAACTTGGCATTCTGAAGGAAAAGGATGCAAACTTTACGGGGGCGGACATCAGGAACGGGATGACAGCTGTAGTCTCCATCAAACATCCGTCGCCGCGGTTCGAGGGGCAGACGAAGACCAAACTGGACAATCAGGACGCATCAAAGGCGACGGGAAAGATCACCGGAGAGGAGATCGTACACTATTTTGACCGGAACCTGGAAACTCTGAAACAGGTGCTTTCCTGCGCGGAGCGTTCGGCGAAGATCCGAAAGACGGAGGAAAAGGCAAAGACGAATATGCTGACCAGGCAGAAATATTCGTTTGATTCCAACGGTAAACTGGCGAACTGTGAAAAACGCGATCCGTCCAGATGTGAGATCTTTATCGTCGAGGGTGATTCCGCGGGTGGATCCGCGAAAACGGCGAGAGACAGAAGTTTTCAGGCAATCCTGCCGATCCGCGGCAAGATCCTGAACGTGGAAAAGGCGAGCATCGACAAGGTGCTGGCGAACGCGGAGATCAAATCGATGATTAACGCGTTCGGCTGCGGCTTCTCGGAAGGATACGGGAATGATTTTGACATATCGAAACTCCGTTATGATAAGATCATCATCATGGCAGATGCTGATGTCGACGGCGCACACATCTCCACGCTGCTTCTGACGCTGTTCTATCGGTTTATGCCGGAACTGGTCTACGAGGGTCATGTCTATATCGCCATGCCGCCGCTTTACAAAGCGATGCCGGCAAAAGGAAAAGAAGAGTATCTCTATGATGACAAGGCGCTGGAGCGGTACCGCAGGACACACAAAGGAAGCTTTACTCTGCAGCGTTACAAAGGGCTGGGTGAGATGGATGCCCTGCAGCTGTGGGAGACGACTCTGAATCCCGAGACCAGAATGCTCAAACAGATCGAGATTGAGGATGCGCGTATGGCATCGGAGGTGACGGAAGTACTGATGGGAACGGAAGTGCCGCCCAGGAAGGCGTTTATCTATGAGCATGCGCGGGATGCCGAACTGGATGTGTAGGAGGTAGTGTATGAGTGAAAAGGAACAGATCATAAAAACAGAATATTCGGAAGTCATGCAGAAATCCTACATCGATTACGCGATGAGTGTCATCGTGGCGAGGGCCCTCCCCGATATCCGTGACGGATTGAAGCCGGTACAGAGAAGAACACTGTACGATATGTATGAGCTCGGCATACGGTATGACAGGCCCTATCGTAAGTGTGCCCGTATCGTGGGGGATACCATGGGTAAATATCACCCGCACGGGGACAGCTCGATCTATGAAGCGCTGGTTGTGATGGCGCAGGACTTTAAAAAGGGACAGCCGCTGGTGGACGGACACGGGAACTTTGGATCGATCGAGGGGGACGGTGCGGCCGCCATGCGTTATACGGAGGCGCGCCTGCAGAAGATCACGCAGGAAGTTTACCTGAGCGATATGGACAAGGATGTCGTGGACTTTGTGCCGAACTTCGATGAGACAGAAAAAGAACCCGAGGTACTTCCGGTTCGCGTGCCGAATTTCCTGATCAACGGCGCAGACGGCATCGCGGTCGGTATGGCAACCAGCGTCCCGCCCCACAACCTAGGGGAAGTGATCGACGGCGTCAAAGCATACATGAAGAACAATGACATTACCGTGAAGGGACTGATGCGGTATATCAAGGGACCGGATTTTCCGACCGGGGGCATCGTCGTCAACAAAGACGATCTGTACTCCATCTATGAAAAAGGAAGCGGAAAAGTCCGTCTCAGAGGAAAAGTGGACATCGAGCGGGGAAAAGGCGGAAAGCAGAGTCTGGTTATCACTGAGATTCCCTATACGATGGTGGGCGCCAACATCGGAAAGTTCCTAAATGATGTGGCACAGCTCGTGGAGACGAAGAAGACGACAGATATTGTGGACATTTCCAATCAGTCGTCGAAAGAAGGCATCCGTATCGTACTGGAGCTTAAGAAGGGAGCAGATGCCGACAATCTGACCAACATGCTCTATAAGAAAACACGCCTCGAGGATACGTTTGGCGTCAATATGCTGGCAGTGGCTGACGGAAAGCCGGAGACACTGAGCCTGAAAAAAGTGATCGAACACCATGTGGACTTTCAGTTTGAGGTGGCGACGAGGAAGTACCAGAACCTTCTCGCAAAAGAACTGGACAAAAAAGAAGTCCAGGAAGGACTCATCAAGGCATGTGATGTCATTGACCTGATCATCGAGATCCTCCGCGGCAGCAAGAACCAGAAACAGGTGAAAGATTGCCTGACGATGGGAATTACCGAAGGGATTCGATTCAAGACGAAGACGTCGGAGCGGGCCGCGTCAAAGCTGCGGTTCACGGTCAGACAGGCGACGGCGATTCTGGAAATGCGTCTGTACAAGCTGATCGGGCTGGAGATCGAAGCCCTGATGAAAGAGCACGATCTGACACTGGCGAATATTGCGAAGTATGAAAATATCCTCAATAACTACGATGCCATGGCGGAAGTGATCATCACAGAACTGGACGCGGTCAAAAAGGAATACGGTCAGAGACGTAAAACAGTGATCGAAAACGCTGAGGAAGCCGTCTATGAGGAAAATAAGATCGAGGAGATGGAGGTCTGTGTCCTTATGGACCGCTTCGGTTATATCAAGACAGTGGACAAAGCTGTCTTTGAAAGGAATCAGGAGGCTGCACTCAAGGATTATCAGTATTCGTTCCTGTGCAGCAATACCGATAAGCTGTGTATTTTTACGGAGCAGGGTAAAATGCATATGGTAAAGGTCATGGATCTGCCGTTTGGGAAATTCAGGGACAAGGGTGCGCCGATTGATAACTTCGGCAATTACAGTACGGCACAGGAGACGATCCTGTATCTCGGATGCCTGGAAGAAATCAAGAAGCAGAAGCTTTTGTTTATCACGAGAAACGGCATGCTCAAGCAGGTGGAAGGCTCTGAATTTGATGCTGCCAAACGTACGATCGCGGCTACAAAGCTGGCAGAAGGCGATGAAGCAGTGTTTGTACAGCCTGCGGATACGATGGACTACGTCGTGCTGCAGAGCCGCGACGGGTATTTCCTCCGCTTCTTAAAAGAAGAGGTGCCGGATAAGAAAAAGACGGCGATCGGTGTGCGCGGCATGCGTCTGGCGGAAACGGATCAGATCGAACATGGCTACCTGATCGAAAGCAGGATGGAATATGCGATCACATATCATGAAAAGGAAGTCTCTCTCAATAAACTCAAGCTCGGAAAACGTGATACGAAAGGCATAAAAATCCGTGTTTAAAGAAACGCCTTGCATTTTATAATAAGAAGTGCTACAATAAGTAAGAATTAAATAAATTACTGAATGAGAGTGGGCTTGAAAAAGCCCGCTCTTTTACGATGTAAAGACCATATAAAGGAAACATAATCCGACAAGGCAGGGATGATGCATGAGTAAAAAGGAAAACTATGAACAGAAAGCAGAAGCGATGCTGGAGCCGATCATCAGTGAAAAGGGATTTGAGCTGGTAGATGTGGAGTACGTAAAAGAAGGGGGCACCTGGTATCTGAGAGCTTACATTGACAAGGAAGGCGGCATTACGATCGATGACTGTGAAGCTGTCAGCAGAGCATTCAGCGAAAAGCTTGATCAGGAAGATTTTATCGAAGATGCTTATATTATGGAGGTGAGTTCACCGGGCCTGGGCAGACCGTTGAAGAAAGAAAAAGACTATGCCAGAAGTATGGGAAAAGAGCTGGAGATCAGAACATATCGGGCAATCGATAAACAAAAGGAATTCTATGGGATTTTGACCGCATATGATAATAACAGCGTGACTATTGAAATGGAAGATGGAAGTGAGAGGACATTTGAAAAAAATGAAATCGCATTGATTCGTCTGGCATTCGATTTTTAATTTAGGAGGAAAAAAGAAAAAATGAACACAGAGTTACTGGAAGCGCTAAACATTCTGGAACAAGAAAAAAACATCAGTAAGGACACCCTGTTGGAGGCGATTGAACAGTCACTGATCCAGGCCTGTAAGAATCATTTCGGTAAAGCAGATAACGTAAAAGTGTATATCGATCCCGAAACCTGTAATTTCAGCGTGTATGCTGAGAAGACGGTTGTTGAAAAAGTCGAGGATTCTGTGATGGAAATCAGCCTGGCAAATGCAAAAATGGTTGATTCCAAATATGAACTCGGTGATATCGTCAATGTGGAGATAAAATCCAAAGAATTTGGGCGTATTGCCACACAGAATGCGAAGAACGTGATCCTTCAGAAAATCAGGGAAGAAGAACGCAAGGTGCTGTACAACGAGTATTTTGAAAAAGAGAAGGATGTTGTGACTGGCATTGTACAGCGCAACATGGGGAAAAACATCAGCATTAACCTCGGTAAAGTCGATGCGATGCTGAATGAATCGGAACAGGTCAAAACGGAACACTTCAGGCCGACAGAGCGAATCAAGGTATACGTTCTGGAGGTGAAGGATACCCCGAAGGGACCGAAGATCCAGGTCTCCAGGACACACCCGGAACTTGTGAAACGTCTGTTTGAATCGGAAGTGACAGAGGTAAGAGAGGGAATCGTGGAGATTAAAAGCATTGCCAGGGAGGCTGGCTCGAGGACCAAGATTGCCGTGTGGTCGAATGACTCGGATGTTGATCCTGTCGGAGCCTGTGTCGGGATGAACGGCGCCCGGGTCAATGCGATCGTGGAAGAACTGCGGGGTGAAAAGATCGATATCATCAACTGGGATGAAAATCCGGCGTTCCTGATCGAAAATGCGTTAAGCCCTGCGAAGGTTATTTCCGTTATGGCGGATCCGGATGAGAAAGCTGCAAAAGTGATCGTTCCGGATTATCAGCTGTCACTGGCAATTGGAAAAGAAGGGCAGAATGCAAGACTTGCCGCCAGGCTGACCGGATTCAAAATTGATATCAAGAGTGAGACGCAGGCGAGAGAAGCGGGCGACTTTGAAATCTTTGAAGAATATGACGAAGATATGGATGAGTTTGAAGAAGATGTTGACGTAAATGAGTATGAAGACGGTGAAAATGAGTACGAAGAATACAGCGAAAAAGATGAAAGTGCCGATGCGTAAATGCATCGGATGTCAGGAAATGAAGAGCAAAAAAGATATGATGCGCATCCTGAAGACGACAGAAGAAGAAATCATCCTGGATACGACCGGTAAGAAAAACGGACGCGGAGCTTATCTGTGCTTTTCAAAGGAGTGCTTTGAAAAGGCAGAGAATAATAAGGGATTGGAACGTTCGCTTAAGACGGCCATTCCGAAAGAGGTCTACGAAGCGCTTAAAAAGGAGTTGGATACGATTGAACAGAAATAAAACAGTATCACTGATCGGCCTTTCAATGAAGGCCGGAAAAGTAGCAAGCGGAGAGTTCTCTACGGAAAAGGCAGTCAAGACCGGAAAAGCCAGGCTGGTAATCGTAGCCGATGAAGCGTCGGCAAATACGAAAAAAAAGTTTCAGAATATGTGTCTGTATTATAAAGTGCCCTGTTATTTCTTTGGAGAGAAGACAGAACTTGGAAGAGCGATCGGAAAGGAGTTTCGGGCATCGTTAGCAATTCTGGATGAGAATCTGGGGCAGGCCATTGAGCAGCAGCTAAATGCATAGGAAAGGCAGAAAGGTCAGGTGGTAGAGTGCCGAAAATCAGAGTACACGAAATTGCAAAAGAGATAGGAAAAAGTAACAGAGAAGTCATGAACTTTTTGATAAGCCGCGGTGTGGAAGTGAAAAGTCATATGAGTTCTATAGAGGAAGCGGAGGAGAAGTTATTGAGAGATACATTTGATAAGAAAGAAGAAAATAAGAACAGCGAAGAGGCAAAGCCGAAAAAGAAATCCAATATCATCCAGGTGTTCCGGCCGCAGAATGCGTCGACGCCGGAGGGGAAAAACTATGGTAAGAACCGTTCGGGAGGAAAATCTGGATCCGGTTCAGCACGTCCTTCTCAGGGATCCAGACCACAGAATCAGGGTCAGAGTCAGGGACAACAGACCGGACAGGGCCAGCAGCGTCAGGCTCAGAGCAGTACCGGTCAGGGAAGGACTGAACAGAACCGTCAGGGTTCCGGTCAGGGCCAGCGGTATGCTTCCGGAGGAAGCACTCAGGGCCAGCAGCGTCAGGGTCAAAACAGCAGCCAGGGAAGACCAGGCCAGGGCGGTCAGGGAAGAACAGGCCAGAGCGGTCAGGGAAGACCGGGCCAGGGAAGACCAGGTCAGGGCGGTCAGGGAAGACCGGGCCAGGGTAGACCAGGTCAGAGTGGTCAGGGAAGACCGGGCCAGAGAAGTAATGACGGCCGCAGACCGCAGGGCGACAAGGACGGAAGAGATTTCCGCAGAGGTCCTCAGGACGGGCGCCGCACTACAGCTGCAAGGAAACCACAGGGTGAGTCGGGTGACACGCCACTTGTACAGAAACCTTCACGCGATGTGAGAAAAGATAAAGATAAAGAAAAGGATAAAGTAACACAGCGCGGAGATAAATTTGGGAATGATCGTCAAAAGGGCGCAAGCAAACGCCCGAATCAGGGACGCCGCCAGCAGTCCAGAATCCCGAAGGCTCTTCAGAAACCGGTGCATCAGCAGCCGAAGGAGGAGAAGAAGGAAGTAATCAAAGAAATTATCCTTCCGGAGAAAATGACGATCCGTGAGCTTGCTGATAAAATGAAAATGCAGCCGTCTGTCATTGTGAAAAAACTGTTCATGCAGGGGATTATGGTAACAGTCAACCACGAGATTGATTTTGAAAAGGCACAGGAGATCGCTCTCGAATACGACATTATCGCAGAGCCGGAAGAAAAAGTTGACGTAATCGAAGAACTTCTGAAAGAGGAAGAAGAAGATGCCAGCATGCTTGCCTCAAGACCGCCTGTTGTCTGCGTTATGGGTCACGTTGACCACGGAAAAACATCTCTCCTGGATGCGATCCGGAATACGAGGGTGACGGACAGAGAGGCCGGAGGCATCACACAGCATATCGGCGCGTATACCGTGGATGTTGACGGACAGCAGATCACATTCCTGGATACACCAGGTCATGAAGCGTTCACCGCAATGCGTATGCGCGGTGCAAATGCGACTGATATCGCAATACTGGTGGTAGCAGCGGATGACGGTGTCATGCCTCAGACGATCGAGGCGATCAACCATGCCAAGGCGGCAGGTGTCGAAATTATCGTAGCAATCAATAAAATTGATAAACCGAGTGCAAATGTAGAGCGTGTAAAACAGGAACTGTCAGAGTATGAACTCATTCCGGAGGACTGGGGCGGAAGTACGATCTTTGTTCCGGTATCTGCTCACACACAGGAAGGTATCAATGAACTTCTCGAAATGATTCTGCTGACTTCAGAGGTATGTGAGCTGAAGGCAAATCCGAAGCGTAAAGCCAGAGGACTTGTCATCGAAGCCAAGCTGGATAAGGGAAAGGGACCGGTTGCAACGATCCTGGTACAGAAGGGAACTCTGTACGTGGGAGATTTTATTGCGGCAGGTGCATGTTCCGGTAAAGTAAGGGCAATGATGGATGATAAGGGACGAAGAGTAAAAGAGGCAGGACCTTCTACGCCTGTTGAGATCCTTGGACTCGGCGATGTGCCGAATGCAGGGGAAGTACTCGTTGCCACAGAAAATGATAAAGAAGCCAAAAACTTTGCGGCTACCTTTGTATCAGAGAACAGAAACCGTCTCCTGGAAGAGACAAAAGCGAAAATGTCTCTGGATGATCTGTTCAGCCAGATCAAAGAGGGTAATCTGAAGGAGCTGGGTATCGTTGTGAAAGCCGATGTGCAGGGATCTGTCGAGGCGGTGAAACAGAGTCTTACCAAGCTTTCAAATGACGAGGTCGTTGTCAAGATCGTGCATGGAGGTGTAGGCGCCGTGAACGAATCTGATGTAATGCTTGCGTCAGCTTCCAATGCGATCATTATCGGTTTCAACGTGCGTCCGGATGCCACCGCCAAAGCGATTGCGGAACAGGAAGGCGTTGATCTCCGCCTGTACCGTGTCATTTATCAGGCGATTGAGGATGTGGAGGCAGCGATGAAAGGCCTTCTCGACCCTGTCTTCGAGGAGAAAGTGATCGGCCATGCAGAGGTACGCCAGATCTTTAAGGCTTCAGGCATAGGAAATATTGCGGGAAGTTATGTTCTGGACGGAGTCTTCCAGAGAGGCTGCTCCGTCAGGATCACCCGTGAAGGAACTCAGATCTTTGAAGGCAAGCTCGCATCCCTGAAACGGTTTAAAGACGATGTAAAAGAAGTAAAATCTGGTTATGAATGCGGACTTGTATTTGAAGGGTTTGATGAAATTCAGGAACTGGATATCGTGGAAGCATATACCATGGTTGAGGTGCCCAGATAAGCAGATACCGCGCAGGGAGTAGAAAATGAGAAAAAACAGCATAAAAAATACACGCATTAACGGAGAAGTGCAAAGAGAACTCAGTCTGATCATTCAGAAAGAAATCAAGGATCCCAGGATTCATATGATGACGTCTGTGACTGCTGCTGAGGTTGCGCCGGACCTGAAGACGTGTAAAGCATACATCAGTGTGCTTGGAAATGAAGAAGAAAAAACCAATACGATTGCCGGTTTAAGGAGCGCGGAGGGGTTTATCAGGCGTCAGCTTGCAAAAAATCTGAATCTCCGCAACACCCCGCAGATCACATTTGTTCTCGATACGTCCATCGAATACGGGGTTACGATGGCGAAGAAGATCTCTGATCTTCAGTCATCCGAACCGGCCCGAGAGGAAGAGGCGGATGAATAGTATTGAAGAAATTCTTGAAGGTGCTGAAAGTATCGCGATTGCAGGGCACGTCAATCCCGATGGGGATTGCATCGGTTCCTGTATGGCGATGTACCTTTATCTGAAGGCGAATGATCCGAATATTAAGGCGGACGTGTATCTGGGCGATATGCGGCCGGTATTCGGACATCTGGATGGCCTTGAGACAGTCAGGAAAACGGCAGAGTCAGGCAAAATATACGACCTGCTGCTGCTGTTTGACGTCAGCAGTGAAGACAGGATCGGGATTGCGGGCGAGTACCTGCAGACGGCAAAGAAAACCGTATGTATCGATCATCATATCACAAATCATGGACTGGCGGAGATCAATCACGTAGTACCGAAGGCAAGCTCCACGTGTGAGGTGTTGTTTGAGCTGATGGAACGCGAAAAGATCACGGTTCCTGTCGCGACAGCGCTTTATACCGGAATCGTTCATGACTCCGGAGTCTTTCAGTATACGAATACATCCGGAAAAACGATGCGGATCGCGGGATGGCTGATGGATCAGGGCATTCCTTTTACACGCATCATAGAGGATTCCTTCTATAAGAAATCATATGATCAGAACAGAATCATGGGACAGACGCTGATGAAAAGTCAATTGCTTCTTGACGGTAAGTGCATCGCCGGAGTTGTGACAAAGAAGGATATGAAACAGTATGGTGCGGCGCCCCAGGATCTGGATGGAGTTGTGAATCAGCTCCGCCTGACGGAGGGTGTGGAAGCAGCCGTCTTTTTGTACGCAGTGGATCCGGAGCATTATAAGGTGAGCCTTCGGTCCAACGGCGTCGTGGATGTCAGCCGGATCGCCGCTTCTTTTGAGGGAGGCGGTCATCGTATGGCGGCAGGATGTACGCTTGCGGGAGAGCCGGAAGAAATCATCGAAAAAGTTGTGACATGCATCCGCCGGCAGCTGAAAGCGGAGAAGAAGAAAAGATGAATGGTATTATCAATATCTATAAAGAGGCGGGATATACCTCGCATGATGTTGTGGCGAAAATGAGAGGGATTCTGAAACAGAAGAAAATCGGACATACGGGAACGCTGGACCCGGATGCAACCGGTGTTCTTCCGGTATGCCTCGGAAAAGCCACGAAGCTGTGTGACATGCTCACAGATGAGAACAAGACGTATGAGGTGGTTCTGCGTCTCGGGATCACGACGGATACGCAGGATATGAGCGGCAGTGTGTTAAAGACACGGGAAGTCGGTATAAGCGAACAGGAAGCAGCAGACTGCATAGGCTCTTTTGTCGGAGAATATATGCAGGTGCCGCCTATGTATTCGGCGCTGAAGGTCAACGGGAAAAAACTTTACGAGCTTGCCCGGGAGGGGAAAACAGTGGAGAGAAAAGCCAGGCCTGTACATTTTTATGAAATCTGCATACTTGGTATGGAGCTCCCCAAAATCACCCTGCGGGTGACCTGCTCTAAGGGGACGTATATTCGAACTCTGTGTCACGACATCGGTGAAAAACTGGGCTGCGGGGCATGCATGGAATCCTTAGTGCGGACCAGGGTGGGGCGCTTTGCCATTGAAGAGAGCTTCACGCTGACACAGCTGGAGCGGATGGCGGCTGAAGAAACGGCGGTGAATGCGGTTGTGCCGATCGATGCCATGTTTGAGCAGTATCCGCCGGTGCGGGTAGTACAGTCATCCAGACAGCGCGTATATAATGGAAATTCATTTTCCGAAAAGGATCTGGAGATCCCGGGGATTCATCTGAGGGATGATCAGTGTGTCCGGGCATATGACGGGGAGGGTACTTTCATAGGCATCTACCGCTATGATGGAAAAACCCACGAATTTCGCCTGGTAAAAATGTTCAGAGACGGGAGCAGCGAAAGATGAAATATATAACAAGTTCACTTGATTTTGTTTTGAATAGACGCAGCGCCATAACGCTGGGAAAGTTTGACGGGCTCCACAGAGGCCACAGAAAGCTGCTTAACTGCATAAAGAATTTTGGAGAAGATGGCTTTGAAACAGTCATCTTTACGTTTGATGTATCACCGGTCATGCGTTTGTCCGATCCCTCTTTTAAGATCATACTGACAAATGAAGAACGGCGCCATGTTGCAGAGCGGGAAGGCGTGGAATGCCTGATCGAGTGTCCGTTTGTGCCCGAGATCATGCACATGGACGCACGTGATTTCGTGCGGGAGATCCTTGTAAATCAGATGAAGGCGGCGTATATCGCTGTCGGTCCGGACTTTCATTTTGGATATAAGCGCCAGGGAACCCCGGAGCTGCTGGCTGAGATGGGCAGAAAGTACGGATATTCTGTGGATATCATAGAAAAAGAAATGGACGGGGAAAAAGAAATCAGCAGCACCTATATCCGTGAAGAGATTTTAGCCGGGCATATTGAGAAGGCAAATGAGCTGCTGGGATATCCGTTTTTTATCGAGGGAGAAATCCTGCACGGCAATCACCTTGGACATACGATAGGCGTTCCGACGATCAACCAGAGGCCATGTGCACAGAAACTGCTGCCGCCCTTCGGTGTCTATGCGTCTGTGACGGAGATTGAGGGTATTCATTACTTTGGAATCAGCAATATCGGTATGAAACCAACGGTTGGCGACAGATTTCCGGGAGTGGAAACGTATCTGTTTGACTGTGATGAACAGTTATATGGAAAACAGGCCTGTGTCAGACTTCATCATTTTCTCAGACCGGAGTTCAAGTTTTCCTCTCTTACGGAACTGCAGCACCAGATCCGCAGGGATGAGGCGCAGTGTCTGCAGTTTTTCAGGGATACTTATGGACAAACATCTGAGTTTCCTTTATAGTTTTATCATGAGGGGAAATTTAAGGAGAAGTACGGTATGAAAGAAGTATTAATGCTAGCCGGTGGATTAGGTTTTTTTCTTTATGGAATGAAAATGATGAGTGAGGGCCTGGAAAAGGCGGCCGGCTCCAAACTGCGCAAAATACTGGAAGTATTTACGAAGAACCGTTTTATTGGTGTGATTGTGGGTATCATCTTCACAGCGATCATACAGTCCTCGAATGCGACGACAGTCATGGTTGTAAGTTTTGTGAATTCAGGACTGATGAATCTGGCTCAGGCATCGGGAGTGATTATGGGTGCAAGTATCGGTACAACCATGACAGGCCAGCTGATCGCATTCAACCTGTCCGATATCGCCCCGCTGTTCGTGATCATGGGCGTCGTGATGCTGATGTTTATAAAAAAACCGATTGTTAATAAGTTCGGTGAAGTGTTCCTTGGGTTCGGCATGCTGTTCATGGGTTTGTCTACAATGTCAGCGGCACTTTCGATCATTAAGGATGCACCGGTCATTGTCAATACGCTGGGATCCCTGGCGAATCCTTATCTGGCGATACTTGTCGGGTATCTTGTGACAGCTGTACTGCAGAGTAATTCGGCGACGGTGGGTATCCTGATGCTGCTGGCGCAGGGAGGGCTTCTGGAGCTGCCGATCTGCCTGTATCTTATGATGGGCAGCAACATAGGCTGTACAACCTCAGCGCTGCTTGCAAGCCTCGGGGGACGCAAGGACGCCAGGAGGACAGCGCTCATTCATCTGTTCTATAACCTGACGGGCATGCTGATTTTCTGTGTGGTGTTCTTGTTTGCACTGAATCCGGTTGTGGATTGGGTATTACATATTTCAGGCGGTAATATCAGCCGTGCGATCGCAAATGCCAATACGATTATGAAGATAGCCTGGGTGGTCATGATATTCCCGATCATGCCCTGGATCATCAAACTGACGCAGGTTGTCGTCAGAGGAAAGGACGAAGAGGGGGAAGACTTCGAACTTCTCTATATTGGGGACAAATCCATGTTTTCGCCGACAACAGCGGTTCTGGAGGCGACGAGGGAGCTGGAGCATATGGGGAATATGGCGATGACGAACCTTGTCCGTTCCATGAATGCGCTGATCACGCTGGATGAAAAAGAGATCCAGACGGTGTACCGGGCGGAAAAGAACATTGATTATCTCAATAATGCAATTACAAACTATCTTGTGAATATCAATCAGATGACGCTGCCGATTGACGATGCCAGGAGTATCGGGGGACTGTTCCATGTGGCGAATGATATTGAACGGATCGGCGACCATGCGGAGAATATTGCGGAGGCGGCGCTTATGGTCAGAGACGACCAGGTGAAGTTCAGCAGCGAGAGCAAGCGCGAACTCTCCGAAATGCTTGATATGGTCATGCAGATCATGACATATGCGCTGGATATGTTCTCGAATAACAGCAAGGAGCATCTGCAGGAAATTCTGGATCTGGAGAATCGCATTGATGTAAAAGAACGGGACCTTCAGCAGAGCCATGTTGAGCGGCTGACGAGAAATGCGTGCACACCGGAGGCCGGAATGATCTTTTCCGATGTGGTCTCCGGGCTGGAACGTGTCGCTGACCATGCGACAAATATCGCGTTTTCCATTCTCGATGAGGAGCCGGAAGAGGACAAACGTGTGGAGCAGGTACCGGTTTAACGGCGGGACTGGAAGATTTTGTCGAACGAATTCCGTTGTAGTACAGTGAAAATGTGGTATACTTTTTATGTACAGATGTAATAAAAATGTAACAATTCGGGCATGCAAGAAGATAAGCCGTCCTGAATCGTTACCAATTTCATAGGAGGTATTATGCACAAGAAGGCGTGGATGCTGAGTGCGGCAGTCTTGACGGTCTGCGCAGCGGCAGTTTCTGATCCCTTGTTTGCAGCCACGGCTTATGCACAGCCGGAGTCTGCAAAGGTGTCTAATACGAATGAAAAAAACTATGGGGTGGTGAATGTAAACACCCATTTGAATGTACGGTCGGATAAAGGAACGGAATTTGAGATCATCGGAATACTGCCGGATCAGGCGGTCTGTTATATTCAGTCAGAAGAAAACGGATGGGCTTTTGTGTCTTCCGGCGATGTGACCGGATATGTCTGTATGGAATATCTGTATACAGAAGATAAGGCCTGGAGCCTGGTTCATGAGATGGGAGAGGAAAATATGCCTGTGGCTGTATCAACCGCAGAGGATACCGATGAATATGTCATGCAGCAGGAGAGAGAATTTCAGGAGACTCTGGCTGCCACGGCGTACGGAGGCAATCTGGAGACCGATCAGCTGAGGCAGGAGATTGTGAACTTTGCGGAACAGTTTGTAGGCAATCCCTATGTGTGGGGAGGGACCTCCCTGACAAACGGGGCTGACTGCTCCGGATTTGTCCAGAGCGTATATGCTCAGTTTGGGATAACACTTCCAAGAGTATCAAAAGATCAGGCGCTTGCAGGGACAAGGATTGATCTCTCACAGGCACGTCCGGGTGATCTGATCTTTTACGCACGAGACGGAGAGATCTATCACGTCGTGATGTATGCCGGTGACGGACAAGTCGTACATGCAAGCAGCAGTGAGACCGGGATTAAGATATCCGACATTTACTATGATAATGTGGAATGTGTCGTCACTCTGCTCTGACGCCTTGCCGTGGCAAAAAAAGTATTTACATCCACACCGCGGTATGCTATACTGGATGAGTATGAAATCAGCCCGGATTCAGGAATCGGAATCTCCAACCATTGCTTAATCTGAGGCGTTTATTAAAATCGAGGAGGAAAAACATGATTTCAAAAGAAAAGAAACAGGCAATTATGAATGAATATGCCAGAACACCTGGCGACACCGGTTCTCCGGAAGTACAGGTTGCGATTCTGACAGCAAGAATCCAGGAACTGACAGAGCATCTGAAAGAGCATCACAAAGATCACCATTCCAGAAGAGGTCTTCTGAAAATGGTAGGTCAGAGAAGAGGTCTGCTGGATTACTTGAAGAAAACCGACATTGAAAGATACCGTAATTTGATTGAAAGATTAGGAATCAGAAAATAATAGGTTATAAAGGGGGGCGGATGATTTCCGCCCCGTTTCTGTAAAAAAGAAAATGAAAACAGACAAAACTGTGACTGTCCGAGACCACTGAAAAGCATATTCGGCCGAATGTTCTTTTCAGTTGTTTCGGGAGAAGTTTTGTCAATAAGTTTATAAGGAGAAGAAAACATGTACAAAAGTTTTTCAATGGAACTGGCTGGCAGAACTCTGACCGTAGATATCGACAGAGTTGCAAAACAGGCAAACGGCGCGGCATTTATGCATTACGGGGATACGACGGTTCTCTCAACGGCTACTGCATCGGATAAGCCGAGAGAAGGAATCGATTTCTTTCCGCTCAGTGTGGAGTATGAAGAGAAACAGTATGCCGTAGGTAAGATTCCAGGCGGATTCAACAAGAGAGAGGGAAAAGCGAGCGAGCATGCGACATTGACGTCACGTGTGATTGACCGTCCGATGCGCCCGCTGTTTCCGAAGGACTACAGAAATGATGTGACGCTCAGCAATCTTGTAATGTCTGTTGATCCGGAATGTAATCCGGAGATTCCGGCGATGCTGGGTTCGGCGATCGCAACCTGTATTTCAGATATTCCGTTTGACGGACCGTGTGCGGCGACACAGATCGGTATGCTCGACGGAGAGTTCATTATCAATCCGACACTTGGGCAAAAGGACATTTCAGATTTACAGCTGACAGTTGCCTCCACAAGGGACAAAGTCATCATGATCGAGGCAGGAGCGAATGAGATTCCGGAAGCAGTGATGATCGACGCGATCTTTAAAGCACATGAGGTCAATCAGGAGATCATCAAATTTATCGATCAGATCGTAGCTGAATGCGGTAAAGAAAAACACACATATGAAAGCTGTGCAGTTCCGGAGGAACTGTTTGCAGCAATTAAGGAAATCGTTCCTCCGGCTGCCATGGAGGAAGCTGTATTTACAGATGAGAAGCAGGTGAGAGAAGAAAATATCCGTCAGATCAAGGATAAACTTACGGAGGCGTTTGCCGAGAATGAAGAATGGCTCGCGGTTCTGGATGAAGCTGTATATCAGTATCAGAAAAAGACAGTCCGCAAAATGATCTTAAAAGATCATAAACGTCCGGACGGAAGAGCGATCACAGAAATTCGTAAACTGTCTGCCGAGACTGACCTGATTCCGAGGGTTCACGGTTCCGCAATGTTTACGCGCGGACAGACTCAGATCTGTACCGTCACGACACTTGCGCCGATGTCAGAAGCACAGCGCATCGATGGCCTTGATGAGTTTGAAACTTCAAAGAGATATATGCATCACTACAATTTCCCGTCCTATTCTGTCGGTGAGACAAAACCGTCCAGGGGCCCGGGACGCCGTGAGATTGGTCATGGAGCACTTGCCGAGAGGGCGCTGATTCCGGTACTGCCGACGGTAGAAGAGTTCCCGTATGCAATCCGTACCGTGTCTGAGACGTTTGAATCGAACGGATCCACATCACAGGCAAGTATCTGTGCATCCTCCATGTCTTTGATGGCTGCCGGTGTTCCGATCAAAAAACCGGTTGCCGGGATATCTACCGGACTGGTGACGGGAGATACAGATGAAGATTATCTGGTGTTGACAGATATTCAGGGTCTGGAAGACTTCTTTGGCGATATGGACTTCAAGGTTGCCGGTACACATGATGGTATTACGGCTATTCAGATGGATATTAAAATCCATGGCCTGACACGCCCGATCATCGAAGAGGCGATCGCAAAGACAAAAGAGGCAAGAGAGTATATCCTGACAGAGGTTATGGAGCCGTGCATCGCAAAGCCCAGGGAGAGCGTAGGTCCTTATGCACCGAAGATTATTCAGATTCAGATCGATCCCGCAAAAATCGGTGATGTGGTAGGACAGCGCGGAAAGACTATCAATGCGATTATCGAAGAAACCGGTGTTAAAATCGATATTTCAGATGACGGTGCGGTTTCTATCTGCGGCGTTGAGCAGGATGCGATGAATAAAGCGCTCGAGTATATCAAAATCATTACCACTGATTTTGAAGCCGGACAGATTTTCGTTGGAAAAGTTGTCAGCATTAAAGAATTCGGAGCGTTCCTTGAGTTTGCTCCTGGAAAAGAAGGCATGGTGCATATTTCCAAAATCGCAAAAGAACGGATCAACCGTGTGGAGGATGTTCTGACACTTGGAGATATTGTGAAAGTAGTCTGCCTTGGAAAAGACAAAATGGGCAGAATCAGCTTCAGCATCAAAGACGTTCCGGAAGAAGCAAAATAAACAATCAGGAATAGATACAGGGGGGATCGCACAGCTGCGGTTTCCCCTGTTTACTGTGAAAGTAAGCCAACTAGCCAGGGCTGCGTCGTGCTTGCACGTAAGCAGGCATGGATATTTGGCGCACCCGAAGTTAGGTTGAAAAAAGAGGGAGATACATGCGTTATCATAATATTACTAAAGATGATATGCTAAACGGTGACGGACTGCGTGTTGTCCTGTGGGTGTCGGGCTGTTCACACTGCTGCAGAGACTGTCAGAATCCGCAGACCTGGGATCCGAACGGCGGGATACCGTTTGATGAGGCAGCAAAACAGGAATTGTTTTTGCAGCTGGAAAAACCGTACGTGTCGGGGATCACATTCAGCGGGGGTGATCCGCTGCATGTCAATAATATCACAGAAGTGACAGAGCTGGCGAAAGAAATCCGCAGTAAATTTCCGGACAAGACGATCTGGTTGTATACCGGAGGGCTGTGGGAATTTGTAAAGCTCGAGGAGATTATAAATTATCTGGATGTACTGGTGGATGGGGAATTTGAAACTGACAGGAAAGATACGTCTCTGAAATGGAAGGGCAGTTCCAACCAGAGAGTGATCGATGTGAAAAGATCACTGGAAACAGGGAAGATTGTACTGCATACGGCAGATTAAACGGAGGATGACTTGAATGAAACGAGTTGCAAGATTCGGCAGGGTTAGTTTGAAACAGTTTACAGAAGGGTGGCTCGATGCGTTTCCGGGATCCGGTCCTAAAGAGGCGGAATCCGTGTATGAGAATATCAGGCTTCCGCGAAGGGCGACTGCGGGCAGCGCCGGTTATGATTTTTTCAGTCCGCTGTCTTTTGTGCTGAAGCCGGGGGAGACCATCCGAATTCCCACAGGAATTCACGCTGAGATGGAAAACGGTTGGGTGCTGAAACTCTACCCGAGAAGCGGGCAGGGTTTCAAGTACCGTCTGCAGCTGAATAATACGGTAGGCATTATTGACAGTGACTATTTTTATTCTGATAACGAGGGTCATATCTTTGCCAAGATTACGAATGATTCCAACGAGGAGAAGACCATAGAGATAAAGGCGGGAGACGGTTTTATGCAGGGGATTTTCGTGGAATACGGAATCACCTGGGATGATGAGGCGGCTGAGGTCCGAAACGGCGGATTTGGAAGCACATCGGGAAATGAAACGGACCGCATGCCGTAATTTACGGGCATGCGGTCCGTTGTGTTACATTCGGATTATAATTCCTCGCCGTCTACGATCTCATCGTATTCCGCCTTGTCAAGCAGTTCGTCGAATGCATCGGCGGCAGCCTCGTATTCATCATCATCCAGGATGTTGTCGAGCATCGGCTGACCGTTTTCATCCTCTGTGAAACGGTAAAGAAAAACTTCTCCGTCGGTGTTCTGACCATTCTCATCAAGCGGAAGCAGGGCAATATACTCCTTGTCCTCAACTTTATATGTGGTCAGGACAGCGCACTCAATCGTGCTGTCATCATCCAGTGTCAGAGTGACGGTTGTGTCGCCCGGCTGGAGTGAAGAATCACAATCAGAACCGCAGCAGTCACAATTTCCGCTGCAGATATCATCGTTTTGATTTCCCATGGATTATACCTCTTTCTGTATATTTTTTATAAGACTACTTTACCAGATAGCCGCCATAAAAGCAAATAATATTTCAGTAATAGATATTGACGGATGGGAAACACAGTTTTATACTATATGAAGTAAATGATGTTGGGGTCAAAAGGTCTTTTGCCCCCAATTGATGCCTACGGCTTGCTCCGCACTTCGTGCTCCCGCAATCCTGTAAACATTTGGAATCCGCTGATTTACCGCGTAAATCGCTTCTTCCTCATGTTTGGCGGGTCCCAAGATCAAATGCCTTATCATGCAAGCATGAACGGTATTTGACCTTTTGACCCTGGCATCAGTAAATAAATGGGATAAAGGATTTACCATCCCGGGGAGGACAGTACAATGGATATCAAATTTGAGAAACGTGAACAGTTAAAGGAGAAACCGGACCAGACGAAACTTGGTTTCGGAAAATATATGACAGATTATATGTTTGTCATGGACTGGGACAGAGAAAATGGGTGGCATGACGCCAGAATCGTGCCGCACGAACCAATGCTTATGGACCCGGCATGTGTGACACTGCACTATGCACAGGAGACCTTTGAGGGAATGAAAGCATACCGCACAAAGAACGGAAAGATTCAGCTGTTTCGCCCGGAGATGAATGCGAGACGTATGATCAATTCTAATGCGAGACTGTGCATGCCGGAGTTTCCGGAGGATATGTTTGTGGAAGCAGTGGAGGAACTGGTGCGTGTGGAGCGCGACTGGGTTCCGTCAGAGCCGGAGACGTCACTGTATATTCGTCCGTTTATGTTTGCCACGGAGTCTTCTCTCGGAGTTCACATGGCAAATTCCTATAAATTCGTAGTTATCTGCACTCCGGTGGGTGCATATTATGCGGAGGGGGTAAATCCGGTGCGCATTCTGGTGGAAGATGAGCTTGTGCGTGCTGTAAAAGGAGGAACCGGCTTCACGAAATGCGGCGGGAATTATGCGGCATCTATTCTCGGACAGGTGAAAGCTGAAGAACAGGGATGTACGCAGGTACTGTGGCTTGACGGTGTGGAAAGAAAGTACGTAGAAGAAGTCGGAACGATGAATATCATGTTCAAGATTAACGGAGAGATCTATACAGCGCCGATCGAGGGGACCGTTCTTCCCGGCGTTACGAGAGATTCGATTATTCATATCCTGAAAGACTGGGGATATAAAGTAAATGAAACAAAACTCTCTGTTGACGACCTGATGAAAGCAGGACATGACGGCACTCTGGAAGAAGCGTTCGGAACAGGGACAGCAGCAGTCATATCACCGGTTGGAGAGTTCGTTTATAAAGATGACAAAATAACGGTCAATGATTTTAAGACGGGCGATCTGACACAGAAGCTGTATGATTATCTGACAGGAATTCAGTGGGGCGACGAGGAAGACAAATATAACTGGACAGTGGAAGTCTGCTGATCACGTCCGAAGTTAAAATAATAAATGATTAGACTCAGGAGACACATGGAACGTGCGGTGTCTCCTTTTCTTATGATATTTATCCGGTGACGCCGTGCCAGAAAGGAACAGGTTATGAACAAAGAATACAACAGAAAACAGGACAGAACACCGCTTGTGGATGCGCTGAAGCAGTATCAGAAGGACAGGCCCGCGTATTTTTGCATCCCGGGTCACCGTTTCGAACGGGGGGTGAGCAGACGGTGGCTGTCTGAAGATGAATGTGGTTTCCTGCGGTATGATCTGACAGAGGCAACCGGACTTGACGACCTGCATCAGCCGTCAGGCGTGATCCTGGAATCACAGGAGCTCATGGCAGAACTCTATGGCGCAAAGAAAAGTTTTTTTCTGGTAAACGGGTCAACCTGCGGAAATGAGGCCATGATTCTCTCTGCGGTCAGGGAAGGAGAAAAAATTCTGGTTCCCCGGAATGTTCATAAATCTGTGCTGGAGGGCATCATTTTAACCGGGGCAAAGCCTGTGTATATGATGCCGGAATGGATCGAGGAGGAAGGCATCTGCGGAGGAGTTTTGCAGCAGACCGTAAAGGAAAAATTAAGGGAACATCCTGACTGCAAAGCGGTATTTTTGGTAAGCCCCAATTATTATGGCATCACAAGTGATTTAAAACAAATCTCGGATATATGCCATGAAAACGGGGTCCTTCTCCTGGTTGATGAGGCGCATGGCGGGCATCTGTATTTTTCTGATAAACTGCCGGACGGAGCGCTTGCCCAGGGGGCAGATATGTGTGTGCAGAGCTTCCATAAAGTGACAGGAGCACTGACACAGAGTTCTGTACTGCATATTGGCACGGGGAGAGTGGACAAACGGCGTGTGGAACGTGCGTTGAAACTGGTGCAGAGCACAAGCCCCTCTTATCTGCTGATGGCTTCGCTTGATGCGGCGCGTTATGAGCTGGCAGTACGAGGGGAGGATATGATGGAAAGATCCCTGTCACTGAGTGATGAGTTAAGGAAAGGAATCAGGCAGATCCCCGGTATGTCCTGCATGAACTCAGGATTAGCCGGAAAATACGGGGTACATGGAATAGACGGTACCCGCGTCGTGATACGCTGCCAGAACAGCAGTGGGTATGAACTGAAGCGCAGGCTTATGCAGGAGCACAGAATAGAACTGGAACTGGCCGATGAAAAAAATGTTTTGGCTATTCTCACCCATGCAAATACGGAAGAAGACATTCAGCGTTTTCTGGCGGCACTTACGGATATTGCAGAAAAAACGCGGGGATGTACCTGTCGGGAAACTCCTATGCCGGGTTTGCCTGAACCGGAGATGGTTCTGACGCCAAGAGAAGCATATTTTTCGGCTGTGACGGAGGTGCCATGGGAAATGGCAAGAGGAAAGATCGCGGGGGAATTGATTGCACCGTATCCGCCGGGCATCCCACTGGTATATCCGGGTGAGCGCCTGAGCCAGGAAATATGGAACGCGGTGGAGAAGTATCGGATATGGGGATGCCATTTTCATGGACCGTCAGATGATTCGCTTTCAATGTTTGAAATAATTGAAAAATAGTTCTGGGTGATGCGGTTTTTGTGGTATACTATACCTGATTATATATGAGGCCAGGGTCAAATGGTTATATTATATATACAACATAGTAAACGGAGGTCATCATGAAACTGATTTCTTGGAATGTAAACGGGCTCAGAGCATGTGTCAATAAAGGTTTTCTCGATATTTTCACACAGCTTGACGGCGATATCTTCTGTATACAGGAAAGCAAGCTGCAGGAAGGCCAGATTGAACTGGAGCTTCCGGGATATTATCAATATTGGAATTATGCAAAGAAAAAAGGTTACTCCGGCACGGCGGTGTTTACGAGAGAGGAACCTCTGGCGGTTTCTTATGGAATCGGGCTGGAGGAGCATGATCAGGAAGGGCGTGTCATTACGCTGGAATATGAAAAATACTACCTGGTCACGGTCTATACACCAAATTCTCAGAGCGAACTGGCACGGCTTAACTATCGAATGGAGTGGGAGGATGCCTTTTTGAATTATCTCTCAGCTCTCAAAGAGAATAAACCGGTCATCTTCTGCGGCGATTTAAATGTGGCACATCAGGAGATTGATCTCAAGAATCCGAAGACAAACAGAAAGAACGCCGGATTCACGGATGAGGAGAGAGGAAAATTCTCGAAACTGCTGGAACATGGATTTATCGATACGTTTCGCTATTTTTATCCTGAGAAGGAACAGGTCTATTCCTGGTGGTCCTACCGATTTAAGGCCAGAGAGAAGAATGCGGGATGGCGGATTGATTACTTCTGCGTATCCGAGGATCTGAAACAGAACCTGATAGATGCAAAGATTCACACGGATATTATGGGATCCGACCATTGTCCGGTAGAACTTGATATTGAGATGTAAAGAACGTACAGAAAGGCGGAGAATGAATTGACAAAAGCAGCAGAGGTAAAGAGGTTTGAGATACAAAAGGGATTGCCGCAGTTAATGGGTGCACAGCAGCACAATGGCGGATATAATTTCACAATTGCCGTGGATGACTGTGAAGAGGCCAGTCTCGTGCTGTATCCCAAAGGAAGCGGGGAAGTCTGGAAAGAAATACCTCTGACTGAGGAATTTCGTACAGGAGGTATAGCTGCTGTCTGGATAGAGCATTTAGATGCGGATGATATAGAATATAATTACAGGATAGACGGGAAGATCATAACGGATCCCTGTGCTAAGGCGGTAACCGGGCGGCACGTGTTTGGAAAAAAATTGCCGGATGGACAGCGGCACAGTGTCAGGGGAATTTTATCAGATAAAAGTCCCTCTGAAACGCCGGGTATCTTTATACCGTATCCGGATATGATTCTTTATAAGCTGCACGTACGCGGGTTCACCGCGCACCGCAGCTCCCGCTCTGCCAGCAAGGGAACTTTTCGGGGACTTGCAGAGAAAATACCGTATCTGAAAGAATTAGGCGTGACCTCGGTAGAGCTGATGCCTGCGTATGATTTCCTGGAAAACAGGGAGACCAGGGAACGCATTGCTTCTGAACACGGCGTCTCTGTTCAGACGCCAACGCCGGACATCAATTACTGGGGATATACGGAGGGATATTATTTTACACCGAAGGCTGCATTTTGTGAGGACAGAGACTGTATCCGGGAATTCCAGCATTGTGTCGATTCATTTCACAGGGCCGGTATGGAGTGTCTGATGGAATTCTATTTTTCACGTAAGACGAATCCCCTGATGATCGTGGAAATTCTCCGCTACTGGAAGCTTTTTTATCATATCGATGGATTTCATCTGGTCGGTGATCATATTCCGATTGAGATCATTGCGCAGGATGCTCTGCTTAAACATACGAAGATTTTATATCAGGGATTTGCAGCTGACGGTATTTATCCCGGAAAGCTGCCCAAATACCGGAATCTGGCTGAATACAATTCTGAATTTATGATCAGTGCACGCTGTTTTCTGAAAGGCGACGAGAACCAGGTTGCACGTTACATCTGCAACAACAGGCGAAATCCTGCAGCATGCGGCATCATCAATTATATGGCATACCAGGATGGATTTACGCTTGCGGATATGGTTACCTATAATGAAAAACATAATGAAGCGAACGGTGAGGAAAACCGGGACGGCAGCACATACAATTTCAGCTGGAACTGCGGTGCGGAAGGACCCACGCGCAAACTGAACGTGGTTGAATTAAGAAGAAGGCAGATGAAAAATGCTGTACTTCTTCTGCTGATGAGCCAGGGAACACCGATGATCTATGCCGGCGATGAGCGATGTAACTCACAGGAAGGAAACAACAATGCCTATTGTCAGGACAATCCGGTTGGATGGGTGGACTGGGGAAGAAGCAAACGCTGTGAGGAGATGTGGGGCTTTGTAAAAGAGGCCATCGCATTCCGAAAAAGCCATCCGATTCTGCATATGGAACGGGAGCCGCGCGATACGGATTACCTGTCTCTCGGATTTCCGGAAATCTCTTATCACAGCCGCAGAGCCTGGTTTTCGGAGATGGAACCTCAGAGCAGGAGCATAGGAATCCTGTACTGCGGGGAATACGCCAGGGACAGCGAGGGAAAACCGGACAGCTTTATTTACATTGCATGTAATATGCACTGGAATCCGTATACCTTTGCGCTGCCGCAACTGCCGGAGAATAAAAAATGGTACCTGGCAGTCGATACGGCTGACAGGGTGAGAGAGGGCTTCTGTCATGATCAGGTGGAGGTAGAACCGGACGAAGAAAAGGGATTTGTTGTGTCACCTCGGACAATTGTTATATTATTGGGAAAATAGAATAAGGATGTCATAGTTATGTATATCTGGAAGCATTTTAAAACAATCACAAAACATAAGCTGCTGGTCATGAGATACTGTTTCCGAATCGGCCTTTATAAGCAGGGGCTTCTTCATGACCTGTCGAAGTATTCCTGGCCGGAATTCAGGGTGGGATGCCGATATTACCAGGGAAACAGAAGTCCAAATAATGCCGAGAGGGAGGCACTTGGGGTGTCAACCTCCTGGATGCATCACAAAGGCCGCAATAAACATCACTATGAATATTGGGTGGACTACGGAGTGGACTGTGATACTGTGATCACAGGTATGCAGATGCCGCGCAAATATGTAGCGGAAATGATCATGGACCGTATCAGCGCGTGCAGGACGTATGCCGGTGAGTCATATTCGGATAAGGCTCCGTTGAATTACTATCTCAGGAGCAAAAAGCGGCTATGGTTTGTGCACAGTGAGACAAAAAAACAGATGGAATTTCTGCTGAGGATGCTGGCGGAAAAGGGGGAGAGAAAAACTCTCCACTATATAAAATACAGATTTTTGAAAGAGGAGAGATGAACATGCAGTTCTCAGAGCGAATGGAGTTATTTGGGGAGAGCATCTTTACCACACTGGCGAAAATGAAAGAGGAAAAAGAAGGCAGAGGAGAAACCGTTATTGATCTCAGCATTGGTACGCCGAATATACCCCCTGCACCCCATATCATAGATGCGCTGGTGGAAGCAGCGAAGGATAAGAGAAATTATGTATATGCGATCAAAGACCTTTCCGAGCTGCACAGGGCGGTTGCACAGTGGTATCAGAGAAGATATCAGGTGACACTGGATCCAGAGACAGAGATCGTTTCCCTTCTGGGATCCCAGGAAGGGCTGGCACATATCAGCCTTTCTGTCGCTGATCCGGGTGATACCGTGCTCGTTCAGGACCCCTGTTATCCTATTTTCGGGGATGGCCCCAGGATCGCGGGAGCCAGACTTGCATACATGCCGCTGAGAAGAGAACGTGATTATCTGATCGATTTTGAAAGTATAGAGGAGGAGACGGCGCGGGCGGCAAAGCTGATGGTTGTATCCTATCCGAATAATCCGACTGCTGCTGTGGCAACAGATTCTTTTTATGAAACACTGATTGCATTTGCAGCAAAATATGACATCATGGTTCTGCATGACAACGCATACAGTGAGCTGATCTTCGATGAAAACGTGCAGGGAAAAAGCTTTCTGTCTTATCCGGGAGCAAAGCAGGTGGGAGTGGAGTTCAATTCACTCTCCAAAACATATGGACTGGCAGGAGCGCGTATTGGTTTCTGCGTTGGAAACGAACAGATGGTAAGCCAGCTGACCAGATTAAAATCCAATATGGACTATGGGATGTTTTTGCCGGTGCAAAAAGCTGCAATAGCAGCGATACTGGGTGATCAGCAGTGTGTTGCGGCTACGAGAGAAGCTTATAAAAGGCGTCGGGATCTCCTGTGTGACGGATTCTCATCGATCGGATGGAAGATGGAAAGAAGTCCGGCAACTATGTTTGTCTGGGCACCGATACCCGGAAATTTCACATCTTCTCTGGTGTTTGTCGAGACCCTGCTGAATGAGGCGGGCGTTATGGTTACTCCGGGAAGCGCTTTTGGCCCGTCAGGGGAAGGATTTGTAAGGATTGCCCTTGTTCAGGAGGAGAAGATGATAGAGCAGGCTGTTCAAAGGGTCAAAGAGAGCAAAATCCTGTGATATGAATGTACTGCCGGTGAAATCAGGTATCATATATCCAGAATATGAGCGGTCTGCGGGAGAGAATCCTGTAGGCTGCTTTGTTGTTGGCTGAACCGGCTGTGTTATCCGGCAGAATGAAAGTGACTGATTCTGATTGACAGTGACTGAAAAAGAAATTATGATAAGATAAGAAGAAGTTTTGCTGAAAGGGGGGAAAGGAATGATTTATACGTTAACATGCAATCCATCGCTGGACTATATCGTTACAGTAAAAAACTTTACGATCGGTGGTATGAACCGGACAGAAAATGAACGTATCCTCCCCGGAGGAAAGGGAATCAATGTGTCAATCGTGTTAAAAAATCTGGGTGTTTCGAGCACGATACTCGGATTTATTGCAGGATTTACAGGGGAAGAGATTCGAAAGAAAATCAGGGAGGCCGGGTGTACGGAAGAATTAATATCGGTCGGCCAGGGATGGTCCCGCATTAACATGAAACTTCGTTCCTGCAGTGAGAGTGAAATCAACGGACAGGGCCCTCCGATCGGAAGTGATGCGGTTGCAGAACTTTTGAACAGACTTGAGACGCTGGAAAAGGGGGATGTGCTGGTTTTGGCAGGGAGTATTCCGAATTCAATGCCGGACACGATCTATCGCGATATAACCAGAAGGATGTCTGAAAAGAAGGTCATGGTTATCGTAGACGCAGCGAAAGATCTGCTTGTCAGTGTACTGGATTATCATCCCTTTTTAATTAAACCAAATCATCATGAGCTTTCAGAGATTTTCCGAAAAGATTTGCAGGGTCCGGACGATATCGTGCGGTGCGCCAGAAAGCTTCAAAACCGCGGGGCGAGGAATGTGCTGGTTTCAATGGCCGAAGCCGGAGCAATTCTCGTTTCAGAGACGGGGAAAGTATTCATAAGTGCGGCACCCAAGGGGAGTGTGGTGAATTCTGTGGGAGCGGGTGATTCGATGGTTGCGGGATTTATGGCGGGTTATTTTTCAGAGGGCGATTATCAAAAATCGCTGCACATGGGGATTGCTGCGGGAAGTGCCAGCGCATTTTCAGAAGAACTGGCATCCAGGGAAGAAATAGAAGCACTGCTTTCCGGGATGAAATGATCATGAAACGAGGAGAAAAGATATGCTGATTGAAGACAGAATGGAAGAGATCGTACGTGTGGTCGAAGAGCGCGGGAGTATTCAGGTCCAGGAACTGATCGAACTGCTCAATACATCAGAATCTACGATACGTCGTGATCTGACCGTACTGGATAAAAGAGGGCTGCTGACAAAAGTACACGGAGGTGCAATCGCCATTCGTAACAGTGGGATTCATACAGACTCCTTTGTAGAAATCCGTGAAGACATCAATCGGGATGAGAAAGGACTGATCGCCAGATATGCCGCGGCCCTGGTAAAACCAAACGATCTGGTCTATCTGGATTCCGGAACGACGACGGGACAGATCATCGATTATCTGGTACCCAATAATGCGGTGTTTGTCACAAATGCAGTGATGCATGCAAGAAAACTTGCAGCTAAAGGGTTTCATGTACATCTTCCGGGAGGGGAATTCAAGTCCGTTACGGAAGCAATCGTGGGTGAAGAGGCTCTGGAAAGTCTTCAGAAGTATAATTTCACCATAGGTTTCTTTGGAACAAACGGTGTCGATATCGAGGCGGGATATACGACACCGGGACTCAGGGAGGCGAAGGTCAAAGAATATGCCATGAAACGGTGCAGAGAGTGTTACGTACTGTGCGACAGCTCCAAGATTTCGAAAATATCTCCGATAAGATTTGCGGCATTTGAGGATGCGAAGATCATTACGACGATGGTGAAAGAAGAACCGTATCTGTCGTGTAAAAATATCATTCAGGTATCATCCTGACAGCTTTAAGTCATGAATTCCGTCATATGTTTCCGGTACCAGAGAGGCATCATATTACGCTGACAGCGGCGGTTCTCTCTGGGGGCAATGGAGACTGCCCGGAAAAAAGAAGTCCAGAGTGCGCTGTATTCATCACGGATCTCCGTACGGCGCAAAGTCAAAAACTCTTCCGGGGTAAGAAGCGTCATATAGTATGAACTGTCGGCGGGATGGATCACGGCGCTCTTTCTTGTGTCATCGATGATCATCCAGTTTTCTGAAGGCATGCGGTCGGAAAAGTTCTCTGCCAGAAGGGGGAGGACGTTGCATTTCGGTTCGATATGACTGACCAGAGTGCCGTTTTGGACGCTGGAAAAGCGGATAAATTCACGGAACAAATGTGCTTCATTTAAAACTTTACGCTCAATCTCGAACAGGCCGGCGACGGCAGGTTCCTGCAGACGCCCTGTAACAGAAGGACCATGGTGAAACGCAAGCAGCAAAAAACGGTAGATGCAGTCCAGTTTGTCTTCCTTAAATGACAGGCTGGCACGGAAGACCATTTTGAAAACTTCATACGATATTTTACACTGAATGGACCGGATCACTTTACCGGTCTTTTCTTCATCTGCTTCAACATGGCGGTAACTGCAGAAAAGTTCGGTCTCATAGAGGGGTTCTGTCATCAGACGGATATTCCGGTGGCCGAGACCACTTCCCCAGGCGTCGTAAATACAGGTCATCATGGAGCTGAAATCGTCAGCACATGTAAAAACAGTCATCGTATACCCTCCACAGTCTGCGGATATGACAGATTCATATCATCGAACAGTGACATTTGCCGGTAAACGGGCGGATGTGCCAGTTCCCAGTTCGCTTTCTGTTCTATACCGGTCAGCTGGCGTGTGATAAACTTTTCTTCCATCGGTATCCGGTACATCATTCTGCCGCCGCAGGTAATGAAATACTGGGCACGCTTCAGCACCACTCCGATCTTTTTCAGATGCGGAAAATCCAGGCTCCCGTACCTGCGCGCATTGACAATGCGCATGGCGGACTTGTTGCCGATGCCCGGGATTCGGAGCAGGGTTTCAAACGAAGCAGTGTTGATCTCTGCCGGAAAGTGTTCCAGATGCCGAAGCGCCCATTCACATTTTGGATCCAGCTGGGGATTGAAATTGGGACGTTCCGGACTCAAAAGTTCTTCCGCGTGAAAGCCATAAAAGCGAAGCAGCCAGTCAGCCTGATAAAGGCGGTGTTCCCGAAGAAGGGGAACGGCTGTGTCAGGAGGAGGGAGAAGGCTGTCCTCATTGACCGGGATATAGGCAGAGTAAAAGACACGTTTCAGGTCAAATCGCTGGTAAAGGTTCTGTGAAGTCAGCAAAAGCTGGTAATCATTCTCCGGACTGGCCCCGATGATCATCTGGGTACTCTGACCGGCAGGGATAAATGCGGAATTTTCTTCTTCGCCCTTTTTCATGAAAACTGCCGGGGCATTGTCGGGATCAAACTCCCGCCTGGTCTCCAGCTGCTTTTGACCGAAGATGCTTCCGGTTAGATACCGGTTGGCACGGTGCCGCTCCAGGGATGACGATTTGCCGATGGCAAGCCGTGATGCGGCGATTCCCTGCGCCATCTCTTTCATGGGATCAAAGATACTCTGGAATGTCTTATGAGGGGCGAGCATGTGCAGGCTTTCCTCGGTAGGAAGTTCCATATTGATGCTCATGCGGTCAGCCAGAAACCCTACCTGTGTCAAAAGCTGCGTCGGGGCAGAGGGAATGGCTTTGACATGGATATATCCATTGAAGCGGTAAGTTTCACGGAGCAGAAGCAGGGTTTCATAGATTCGTTCCATGGTATACTCAGGACTTTTGCAGACTCCGGAACTCAGAAACAGGCCTTCGATATAATTGCGGCGGTAAAACTCCATGGTAAGCCTGCAGACTTCTTCCGGGGTAAAAGTAGCCCTCGGGCGGTCATTGGAACGGCGGTTGACGCAGTATTTGCAGTCGTAGACGCATTCATTGCTGTACAAAATCTTCAAAAGAGAGATACAGCGTCCGTCTCCGGCAAAACTGTGACAGATTCCGGCAGCAAAAGAATTGCCGAGATATCCTGTTTTTCCCCGCCGGTCCGAACCGCTGGATGTGCATGCAACGTCATATTTTGCAGCGTCGGCCAGAATATTCAGTTTTTCCTGTAAAGAAAATGAATGAGTAACGGTAAGCATATAACCTCCATAAGAATCAGAACGTATGTTTGTTTTTGTTTATTGTAACACAGAAGAAACTAAAAAGCAAGAACAAATGTTCTTACTTTGTTTTTATTGCAAAAATTATCAGAAAAATATATACTGGATACAGCAATACCATGATACGAGAGTCAAAAGCAATGCGTTTTATGTCCCGTGAAAGAGCATGTGACAAGGAGGACTTATTATGACAAAGAACATCAGTAGATTTGCGGTAGAGGGCGGTAACGGCGGCGTGGCACCTTCTGTGGATATATGGCTGAGAGAGGCTAAGACGGACAGCAGTGCATCCGGCTGCGGCATGTATCTGATTCACAACGGTGTTGTGCGCCAGACAGCCAGGGCGAAAGTCCGTCTGGGAGAGAAAACGGCAAAACCCGTGACCGGTCTGCTGTTTTCCTATGACGAGGAGAAAGTGTCTGCTGCGGCAGAGAAAACGTATCAAATGCCGGGGATCTGTTATATACGGGTGTGGCTTAACAGTGGGAAACTGTCTGTGGGAGATGATATCATGCAGGTACTCATCGGAGGCGATATCCGTCCTCACGTTGTGGATGCACTGCAGGCGCTGGTAGAACAGATTAAATCAACGTGTGTCACCGAGACGGAGCTGTTTTAGTCACCTGCATTATACTCATAAGGAGCAGATAAAAAGTGGAAAGAGAGACAAGAAAACGAGTATCCGATTCCAGGATAGAGGTCATTTATCAGGTAAGGCCGGAGCATCTCAACGGAGCCGGAAGACTCTTCGGCGGCAGGCTGATGGAATGGATTGATGAGATTGCCGGACTGGTGGCAATACGCCATTCACAGTCTAATGTTATCACAGCCTCTGTAGATAATCTGAAATTTCTCCGGGGCGCATTCCAGGGAGATCTGGTTGTACTGATAGGCAGGATGAGCTATGTCGGCAGCACCTCCATGGAAATACGTGTCGATACGTATGTGGAGAGTCTGGATGGAATCAGGCGCCTGATCAATATTGCTCATCTGGTTCAGGTGGCTGTGGATGAAAACGGCCGTCCCAGAAAAGTTCCGGGTCTCATTGTCGATACGGAGTCGGAAAAAGCGGAGTGGGACGCCGCAGTGAAGAGAAAAGAGATGCGCAGGCTGAGAAAAGAGGAAGGGTTTTGAATGACATGAAATTGGGATTGATTCTGGAAGGAGGGGCAAGCCGCACCTGTTTCTCAAACGGTGTGATGGATGTCCTGATGGATGAGAAGATTCGGGCAGATTATATTATAGGAGCCTCGGCGGGAATCGCGAACGGTGCCTCCTATGCTTCCTGGCAGAGAGGCAGAGCCCATGAGATCAGCAGAGAATATATGGTGGACCCGCGCTACATGGGGGCGCGTTATCTTTTTCAGAAAAACAATAAGAGTTTTTATAACATCAAATTTGTCTTTGATGAAGTGCCCAATCATCTGGTACCGTATGATTATGCTGCGCTTAAGGCTTATCCCGGCGAACTGGTGGCCTGTGTGACGAGGCTGAAAACTGGGCAGGCAGAATATCTTAAAGTTACGGCAGAGGATACCAGGTGGAAAGTGCTGCAGGCCAGCTGTGCACTGCCGATACTGTTCCAGCCGGTAAAGATTGACGGCAAATACTATATGGACGGAGGGATCGCGGACTCCATTCCGATCGAGCAGGCAATCCGCTCGGGGTGTAATAAGAATATTGTAGTGCTGACAAGAGAGCGTTCTTACCTGAAAGAGGAGAGCAGAACCACGCGTCTGGCCGCCAGAATTTACAGGAAATATCCGCAGTTTGCGGAAGCGCTCCTGACAAGGGCAAAGCGGTATAATGCAAACAGACGGAGAGTATTTGAACTGGAGAAAGAAGGTAAGGCTTTTGTGATTGAACCGCAGGATATCGGAGGATTTAAACGGACTGAGTCCAGTCCTGATAAGCTGGAGGCGCTTTATCAGCAGGGGATCGACTGTGCGGAAGCCAGGATGGAACAGCTGCGCGCATATCTCGAGGCACCGCTGGGAGGGACAGTATGAGAAAGTACTTTCAGCTTCTGAGCACGGCCATGAAAATGGAGGTGAAAGAACACAGGAGTTCTTTCATCGTGTATGCCATTCTCCGTATTCTGGTCGTGCTCAGTATGATCCGGCAGTTTTTTAACGGCAATTATGAAAACGTATTTCTGTGCCTGCTGACATTGCTGCTCCTGATCGTTCCGAGCTTTATTCAGGTGAAATTCAGGATCGAACTGCCGACCGCACTGGAGATTATTATTCTGCTGTTTATCTTTGCAGCAGAAATACTGGGAGAAATACAGGAGTTCTATATCATCATACCTTTCTGGGACACTCTGCTACATACTCTGAACGGCTTTCTGGCTGCAGCCATTGGATTTTCACTGGTTGTTCTGTTAAATGACAATCAGAAACTGGTGTTTACCATGTCGCCGGTATTCATTGCAATCGTTGCGTTCTGCTTTTCCATGACGATCGGAGTGATCTGGGAATTTTTTGAATGTGCAATGGATCTTTTTTTTCACCTGGATATGCAGAAAGATACGGTGCTGCACACGATCAGCAGCGTGATGCTGGATCCCGCGGGAGGGAATAAACCATATGTGATCAGGGGGATTCAGAACACTGTGGTCAACGGACAGGATCTTGGAATTGGCGGCTACCTGGATATCGGTCTTTTGGATACCATGAAAGATCTGTTCGTCAACTTTATCGGTGCCGCAGTTTTTTCACTGCTCGGTTTTTTCTATGTAAAAAACAGGGGAACAGACAGCATTCTGAAGAAGTTTATACCGAGTAAAAAGACCAGGGAGCAGGACTATCTGGAAGCAGCAAGGGAAGATTACGAAAAACAGGAAGAAGAAAAGGAAAACAGGAGACAGGAACATGATCGATAAAATTATCAATGTGGCAATTGCCGTTGTCTGTCTGATCGCGGCAGGGCAATGCGGAAAATATTCAGCGTCAGCATTTATGGGAAAAGGCAAAATACCGCTGAACGTATATTCACTCGTGAAAAACGGGCAGAAAAGAGACCTTTCAAAGATGAGCGATGAGGAGAGAAAGCGCTCTTACCGGACCGCCGCGTACGTTTTTCTGGGCTTTACACTGGCTCTGATGCTGCTGTTTGTCGGATTTATCATGGAAATGTTTCAGAAAAGCGGGGAGATGCTGTTTCTGGCGGCCATCGTTATTGAAGTGATCGAGGTAATTCTCATCTTTGTGCTGATCCGGAAGCAGCAATAAAAGTGTGCCCGGGCAACTAGTAAAAATGCCTGAAGTTTCCAGAAAACGGAAAAACATGAGATTTTCATTTTGTTATGATTGACTGTGAAAGCAAATTAGACTATAATATAATTTGTAAAATATCACTTGAAAGGAAGTATATAAGATGGCAAAAAAAGTTAGAATCGGTATGTTAGGTGCCGGAAGAATCGGTAAACTTCATGCTACAAATCTGGTAAACGCTGTACCGGACGCTGAAGTTGTTATGATTGCAGATCCATTCATGAATGAAGCAACAGAAGAGTGGGCAAAAGGACTTGGTATCACAAATGTCACAAAAGATTCCGAAGCTGTATTTGCAAATCCAGATGTTGACGCAGTATTTATCTGTTCATCAACAGACACACATGCTGAATTTATTGTAAAGGCCGCAGAGGCAGGAAAGCATATTTTCTGTGAGAAACCAATTGCAACAGATATCAAAGTGATTGAAGATGCGCTTGCAGCAGTAGATAAAGCCGGTGTTAAACTTCAGGTTGGATTCGTTCGCCGTTTCGACCACAACCACAAAAAAGTCAGAGATACCGTTGCATCCGGAATGCTGGGCGCTCCAAGTATCGTTAAAGTTACATCACGTGACCCGGAAGCTCCGCCAATGGCATATGTGAAAGTATCCGGTGGTATCTTCATGGATATGATGATTCATGACTTTGATATGGTTCGTTACCTGTCTGGAAGCGAAGTTACAGAAGTAAGTGCTTACGGTACAGTCATGATTGACGAAGAGTTCAAGAAATATGATGATGTTGATACAGCAATCGTTATGCTGAAATTTGAAAATGGTGCGATCGGTGTTATCGATAACAGCCGTGAAGCTCCATACGGATATGATCAGAGAACAGAAGTTCACTGTGCAAAGGGTTGTGTACAGGTAGCTAACGACCTGAACGATACTTCCATGATCAGCACAGCTGACGGTGTTGTCTGCGAAAAACCGACCTGGTTCTTCCTTGAAAGATATAACAATGCATTCATCGCAGAGACAAACGCATTTGTTGACGCTGTCATGAATGACAAAGAAGTTCCGGTAGGCGGAATCGATGGCTTAATGCCGGTTAAGATTGCGAAAGCAGCTAAAATCTCTCTGGATGAAGGCCGTCCGGTAAAAATTTCCGAGATCTAATTAGCCTATACATATTATTAAAAGACTGTGTACAAGTTTGTGCACAGTCTTTTTGAATGTGCGCCTAGCGGCGCACGTTTCTAATGGGTGAAAGTCCCGAATCCGCCCTAGTAGTGGGAAGGATATAGCTGAACACCAAGGGTGTCCATCGTGAGGTGGAATCTGAAGGAAGGTGTAGGCAAATCTCCGGTCTGACGAACAGAAATCACATCAGGCTACAGTTAAGGATAAGGTTGCCTTACAAACTAAAGTCCAATAACTACTCGGAATTAACTGTGGTAAATGTGGCAGATGGATGGAGAGAAAGAAACGTGTGGTACCTAGGGAGGTCTCGTCAGCAGACGAAAACAGAGTATGAAGTCTGTAGTAACAACGAATGGCGAGAAGTCAGCAGAGGTCATAGTACTACTATGGTTGCAAACATAGTGGGAAGGACTGAACTTTAGGAGATGTGAGTAAATGAATGTAACCAATGATGGATTTAAGGACAGACAACTTCATATAGAGGACTATCTGCAAAGGGTATCTGCGGAACAGAAAGAGTATGCAGAAGTGTCCGCCCATCAGAGGATTGCTGAAAACAACAACAACATCACAGATTTTCAGACGGACAATCTAATGGAACAGATTTTACACAGGGATAACCTAAACAAGGCTTATAAGAAAGTAAAATCAAACAAAGGGGCAGGCGGTGTTGACGGAATGAGCGTGGATGAACTTCTAGGCTTTCTAAGAGATAACCAAGAGCAACTAACCCAACAGATAAAGGATGGGAAATATAAGCCCAACCCAGTCCGTAGGGTAGAAATACCCAAAGAAACAAAAGGCGAGTTCAGAAAACTGGGAGTGCCTACAGTGGTAGATAGAGTGTTTCAACAGGCAATCACACAGGTGCTATCGCCGATTTATGAGAAACAGTTTTCGAAGAACAGTTTTGGGTTTCGTCCAAACAGAGGTGCACACGATGCACTGAAACAATGCCAGACAAATGTCAATGATGGATATGTATACGTGGTAGATATGGATTTAGAGAAGTTCTTTGACACAGTATGTCAGAGCAAACTAATTGAAGTACTATCACGAACCATCAAGGATGGACATGTAATATCGCTCATTCACAAATATCTCAATGCTGGAGTTATTAGTGGAGGGATATTTGAAAAGACAGAGGTCGGTATGCCACAAGGGGGACCATTAAGCCCGATCCTAAGTAATATAATGCTGAATGAACTGGATAAGGAACTAACAAGCAGAGGACATAGATTTGTCCGATACGCAGATGACTGTATGATTTTTTGTAAAAGCAGAAAAAGTGCAGAAAGAACCTTAGACAATATAGTGCCATATATCGAGGGAAAACTATTCCTTAAAGTAAATCGCACCAAAACTGGCGTGGCACACATCAGTAGAGTCAAGTACCTTGGCTATAGTTTCTATAGATACAAGGGAAAATGCAGATTTCGAGTACATTCTAAATCAGTAACGAAGATGAAGAATAAAATCAGAGAACTTACTGACAGAAGCAATGGATGGGGAAATGAATATCGAGCATTAAAATTGACACAGTTTATTAGAGGATGGGTAAACTACTTTGGAATGGCTGATATGAAAAGTCTATTACAGAGTAATGATGAGTGGTTACGCCATAGAATAAGGGCAATCTATTGGAAACAGTGGAAGAAAGTCAAAACAAAGTTTAAAGAACTCAAAAAGTTAGGAGTAGAAAAGGAAAAGGCATGGATATGTGCCAACATGCGAAATAGAAATTGGTATTGTAGTGGATATTTCGTGCTTCAGACTGCTTTTAACAATAAGAAACTCTGTGAATTAGGTTATCCAACATTCACAGAGTTCTATTTGAAAATATGTGAAAACTAAAGAACCGCCGTATACTGAACGGTATGTACGGTGGTGTGGGAGGTCGGTAGATAAAATAATTATCTACCTCCTACCCGATTTCTGAACTGTTATTTCGAATTATTGCACAGTTTTGCCGGCATACGGCAAATAGATTGACACATTCTTCCGATTATACTAAAATTATATTTGGGTGGGCAATACATAAAAACAGGAGGTTATTGCAATGAAACTGAAGTTTGGAATGGTAGGCGGCGGAAACGGTGCATTTATTGGCAATGTGCACAGACACGGTGCTGTCATGGATGATCTGGCAGTGCTCACGGCAGGATGTTTTACAAGAAATATGGAAAAGAATCTGGAGACTGCCCGTACCTGGGGCGTTTCAGATGAAAGCCGTGTTTATGCAGACTACCGTGAGATGGCTGAAAGAGAGAGTTCTCTGGAAGATGGAATTGATTTTGTATCCATCACGACACCGAATGATACGCACTATGAGATCGCAAAATGCTTTATGGAGCACGGAATTCATATTATGTGTGACAAACCGCTGGCGCTGACAGCAGCTGAGGGTGAGGAACTGGCTGCACTCGCAGAAAAAAAAGGATTGCTGTTCGGTGTGACCTATACATATATCGGTTATGCGATGGTCCGGCAGGCCAGAGATCTGATTGATGCCGGTGAGATTGGCAATATTCTGACGGTTGTCAGCGAGTATCCGCAGGAGTGGCTGCTGGTACAGATGGTCAGTGACCGATCGGATCAGGCTACGTGGCGGATGGATCCGGCGAGAAGCGGTCCTTCGGGCTGCTGTGCGGACATCGGAACACATGTGGAATGTCTGGTCTCAAAGATGACGGGGCTGGAGATAGACAGTGTGCTGGCAAGATTTGAACGTCTGCCGAAATCCCAGGAACTTCCGCTGGAAAATAATGTGCAGGTGCTGGTCAACTATAAAGGCGGAGTTTCCGGCATGATCTGGACTTCACAGGTTGCAGTCGGACATGAGACTGACCTTACGATCCGCATATTCGGCGATAAAGGAGCAATTGAGTGGGAACATAAGAACCCGGCTGTACTGAAGGTAACTCGCATCAATGAGCCGCCGCAGCTGTATACGGCAACGCGTGATTACGTTTCAGAGGCATGCCGTGATCTTTCCAGGCTGCCTTCAGGGCATCCGGAAGGATTTTTTGAGGCATTCGGGAATATCTACCGCGGATTCTGCTCACACCTGCTGAAACTGAAGGAGGGATTTGATCCAGGAAGCTATCGCTATCCGACAGTGGAGGATGGAGTGCGCGGAATTAAATTTGTCGATGCGTGCATAAAGAGTAACAGGGAAGGAAATGTCTGGACAAGTGTAGACTGATCATATACGGGCGAAGCGTACCATTGCTTCGCCTGTTTTGTCGGATATTACTGGATTTTAATTGTCAATTATGTTAAAATAGTTTTGGTTTAAAAATGATCGTAACATATAAGGAAAAGGAGATGCAGTTATGAAAGACATTACGATTACAGATTCCATCAGGTATATCGGAGCCGATGACAGGACACTGGATTTATTCGAGAGCCAGTATCACATACCAAACGGAGTTTCTTATAATTCATATGTGATTCTGGACGAAAAAACGGCTGTTATGGACACGGTGGATGCCAGAGCGACGCAGGAATGGCTGACTAATCTGGAACGCGAACTTGCTGGCCGCGATGCAGATTATCTGATCATTTCTCATCTGGAACCGGATCACGCGGCTAACATACAGGTACTTGCTGAAAAATACCCGAACATGAAGCTGGTCGGCAATGCCAAAACATTTAAGATGATGCCGCAGTTTTTTACGCTGGATCTGACCGGCCGGACAGTTGAGGTTAAAGAAGGCGATTCCCTGAGTCTTGGAAAACACGAGCTTCATTTCGTAATGGCGCCGATGGTACACTGGCCGGAGGTTATGGTGGAATATGAGTCAACGGAGAAGATCCTGTTCTCTGCGGACGGCTTTGGAAAATTTGGCGCGCTTGATGCCGAAGAAGACTGGACATGTGAGGCAAGGAGATACTTTATCAACATTGTCGGAAAATACGGGGCACAGGTACAGGCCCTTCTGAAAAAAGCGGCAGGACTCGATATCTCCATGATCTGCCCGCTTCATGGACCAATTTTAAAAGAAAACCTGGGTTATTACATAGAAAAGTATGATATCTGGAGCAGTTACAGACCAGAGGATGAAGGCGTGTTGGTTGCCTATGCGTCCATTCACGGAAATACGGCAAAGGCTGCGAAGAAGATGGCGGACATACTTGAAGCAAAGGGTGCTAAGAAAGTAGTTCTGACAGATCTGTCCCGTGATGACATGGCAGAAGCCGTAGAGGACGCGTTCCGCTATAACAGCCTCGTGCTGGCATGCGCTACTTATGACGGCGGTCTCTTCCCGTGCATGGAGGATTTCCTGGCGCATCTCAGGGCTAAAAATTATCAGAAACGTACCGTCGGGCTTATGGAGAATGGATCGTGGGCTCCGATGGCCGCAAAACATATGAAAGAAATGCTGGGTCAGATGAAAGAACTGAACATTTGTGATCAGACTGTGACAATTCGTTCCACTATGAATGACAATAATATCACAGAAATGGAATCTCTTGCAAAACAGTTGCTCGACTGACAGAGATAGAGGCGGGAAACCGCCTCTTTTTGAATCTGAAGGGAAAAGGATTTGAAAATGGAAATAGATGAAAAAAAAGAAGTGCAGGAACTGGCGGATACTGTTTTAAGAAAGTATTTTTGTGAGAGTGATGTCAGTTTTATGATTTCCCGTTTTACTGACGACATCATCTGGCTCGGAGGGGGAAAGGAGATGTCTGCGCAGGGAAAAGATGCTGTTGCATCCGTGTTCCTGGCAGGAGTCAATGATCTCATCCCCTGCCGCATGTGGGATGAAACGTATGTGGTTGCACAGCAGGCGCCGGGGTGCTGGCTGTGCGAGGGACAGAGCTGGGTAGAGTCAGTCGATCCCACACTCATGTTTCGTGAATTTCAGAGAGTGACTTTCATATTCCGCAGGGAGGGGAAGGAGCTTAAGATTGCACATATACACCATTCGGCAGCGTATTCACCGCTCCAGGATGATGAATTGTTTCCGGTAAAAGAGTCGAGTCATCGGTATGAACAGCTGCAAAAACTGGTATCAGAGCAGGAGCGTCAGATAGAACTGATGATGGGACAGCTGCCGGGAGGCCTGCAGATATGTTTCCATGACGAGGATTTCACTACAAAGTGGATCAGCGACGGACTGTGTCAGATGCTGGGATTTAAGTCTCAGGGGGATTATATGCAGGAGGCAGGCTGCTGCAGAGCTTTTATTGTTGAAGAAGATTATGACAGAATGTACCGGCAGGTGCAGCAAAGTCTGGAACGGGGAGATTCCTACAGCGTGGAATACCGTATCCGGTGTGGTGATGGCAGAGTCCGATGGGTACTTGATGCCGGAAAGCTGTATAAAGACGGCGGCCGGGAGCCGGTGATCTGCTGCCTGGTCACAGATATCACCAGGCGGGTGAGGCGTGAGAATCAGCTGAGAGAGACACACGAAGAATTAAAACGGCAGGCTTCGTTTCTTCAGCATCTCTACGATACACTTCCATGCGGTATCATCCAGTTTTCAACGGAAAAGCCGTACCACATTATCAATGCCAATCGGGCAGCATGGGAATTGTATGGATATACGGAAGACGAGTACTGGCTGGAAGCGAGAGATCCCTTTCGGACCGTACTCCCGGAGGACCTTGAATGGGTGTATGCATCCGTGGAGCAGCTCGCAGCCAAGGGAGGCCTGATCGGTTATGAGCGGGAGGCCGTAAAGAAGGACGGGACGCATTGTTTTATAGGTGTCGGGATGGAGCGCGTCATCAACGAAAAAGGGACATCTGTGATTCAGGCGGTATACAGTGATATTTCAGAAGCCTGGAAGTTTCGGAAAGAGCGGGAACAGGAACGTCTGCTGGAAAACCGGTTTCTGAGGACTGCGATTCATACGGCATACCAGCGCATCAGCCAGGTGAATCTGACGAAGGGGACTTTTGAATATTTTGTGAATCAGGACTTTGTCATTTCAGACGCTGAAAGTGATGATTATGACGAAGAGCACACACGTCTTACACAGCTGGTTCATGCATCCCAGAGAACAGAATTTCAGGAGGTATTTGAAAGAGAGGCGCTGCTGAAACGTATAGGGGATGGCGGACAGGAAACTTTTCGTGAGATTCAGTTGATGGGCAGCGACGGACAGTATCACTGGATATCAGTTCACGTGATTCATGTGGAGAACCCTTACAATGAGGAGGTTCTTGAGGTAACACTGTTTAAGGTTTTGGATGAACAGAGAGCGGAAAAGATACGGCAGGAGCAGCTTCTTCGGGAAGCACTCGCTTCGGCGGAAGCAGCTAATCGAGCAAAATCCGATTTTCTTTCCAGAATGAGTCATGATATCAGGACACCGATGAATGCGATCATTGGTATGAGTACGCTGGGCAAGCTGAAGATTGACCAAAAAGAGAGTGTTCAAAACTGTTTTCATAAAATTGATATGTCCACACGATATCTGCTCTCACTCATCAATGACGTACTGGATATGTCTAAGATTGAAAACGGGAAAATGCTTTTGAGCAGAGAGATATTTCGCCTGGATGAGCTGATCGAGCAGATCACTGCCATTATCTACCCTCAGGCACTGGAGCAGAAGATTGATTATGAATGCTATCACTGGGAGACGATCGAACGGTGTTACATCTCGGATGAACTGCGCGTGAAACAGATCTTGATGAACCTGTTGTCGAATGCGCTGAAGTTCACGAAGGAGGGAGGAAAAGTATCGCTGATGCTCAGGGAAAAGAGCCGTTCCAATGGTTTTGCATTTGTGGAGTTTACCGTCGAAGACAATGGAATCGGCATGTCGGAAGAGTTTCAGCAGAGGATCTGCAGGCCGTTTGAACAGGAGAATCCGGGAGTCGCCAGAAACAGGGCGGGAAGCGGGCTGGGACTGTCTATCGTCTGCAATCTGGTTCAGCTGATGGGCGGGACGATTGATATCGAGAGTGAAAAACACAAGGGGAGCAGGTTCACTGTTGTTCTTCCCATGGGACTTACGGAGATAGATGAGGATGCAGAGGAGGAGCGAAGGTCAAGGGAGCTGCTGAACGGACTGAGTGTTCTGGTTGTCGATGACGATGCCATTGTCGGAGAACAGACCGCTGTCATTATGAAAAATATCGGGGCACGCTCTGTCTGGGCAGACTCGGGAATAAAGGCCATCCATGAGGTGGAAAAGGCGATTGATCAGAAGAAGATGTTTGATGTTGCCTTGATCGACTGGAAAATGCCGGGGATGGATGGGATTGAGACGACGAGAAAAATACGCGCGCTTGTCGGAGAGGATACGATGATCATCATTATCACGGCATACGACTGGAGCAGCATTGAACAGGAGGCCAGAGAGGCCGGTGCCAACTATTTTATTTCCAAACCGGTCTTCCAGTCTACTATCTGCGATACTTTCCGAAGGCTCAGACTCAGTACGGCTGAGAAGCATGCAGGACAGCAAAAAGAGAGAAGAAAGGAATGCAGGCTGCTGCTCGTGGAAGACAATGAACTGAATATGGAGATCGCGCAGTCGCTGCTGGAACTCTATGGGTTTGCAGTTGATACTGCTGAAAACGGAAAATATGCAGTGGAAATGTTTGAACAGGCGGAGGCAGGCACCTATGCTGCGATTCTGATGGATATCAGGATGCCGGTCATGGACGGCCTTCAGGCGGCGAGGCAGATTCGGCAGACAGTACAGAAGGGCGGCGACAGGATTCCCATTATAGCCATGTCTGCGAATGCGTTTGAGGAGGACAAAAGGGCCGCGGCTAAAGTCGGATTTGATGATTATCTTGTAAAGCCGATTGATATTAACCAGATTATGGAAGTTTTGGGTCGGATTATTTAATAAAATCTTAATCCTTTTATAAGAGAGAGTTCCTTGTATCGTGACATTCCTGTGGTATACTGGATGAGTAAATTAATGAACAAGGAGTTCTTATCGAATGGAACAATATTATATTCAAACATCGTCTCACAGAAGAAATGTGCTGCAGTATCTTGAACAGTCTGCAAAAAGGGAGCCGGATAAGACGGCGGTCGAGGACGAGCAGGATTCACTGACTTACCTCCAGCTGCTGAAACAGAGTCAGCAGATTGGAACAGCGCTGGCAGCACGTAGTGATGAGCACCGACAGCCGATCGCTGTTTTTATGGAAAAATCGGCAGCGGTGCTCACTGTGTTTTTTGGAATTGTATACAGCGGGAACTTCTATGTGATGCTGGACAGCAGGCAGCCGGCGGCTCGGATCCGCCAGATTCTGGATACACTGGGACAGCCTGTTGTGATCACGGACCAGAAGCATGGAAAAGCGCTGGAAAAAATCGTGCAGGATGAGCAGATTCTGTATCTGGAAGAATTGTCGGACGCTGAGGCGAAGGCTGAAGTCCTTGAGAGGGTGCGCGGTCAGAGTACAGATCTGGATCCGTTGTACTGTATTTTCACCTCCGGCTCCACAGGAGTCCCCAAAGGAGTGCTGGTGGGACACCGATCTGTTCTTGACTTTATCGATGAGTTTACAGAGACGTTTGGATTTTCAGAGGATGACGTATTCGGATGTCAGGCGCCCTTTGACTTCGATGTTTCGGTGAAGGATATCTACACGGCGATGAAGACAGGGGCGACGCTGGAACTGATCCCGAAACAGTATTTTTCTTTTCCGACGAAGCTTTTGGATTTCCTGGAAGAGAGGCAGGTCACGACGCTGATCTGGGCGGTTTCTGCACTCTGCATCATCACAACGCTGAAAGGTTTCGATTATAAAATACCGAAAAAAGTAAACAAAGTGCTTTTCAGCGGGGAAGTGATGCCGGTGGGTCATCTGACCCAGTGGCAGAAGGCACTGCCGGATGCAAGGTATGTCAATCTGTACGGGCCGACAGAGATCACCTGCAATTGTACGTATTACAAAGTAGAGCGCGAGTTTAAACCTGGCGAGCATCTGCCGATCGGCCGGCCGTTTGCCAATGAGACGGTCATGCTGCTGGACAATAACGACCAGATGGTAACGGAAGCTTTTAAAAAGGGAGAACTCTGCGTGGCGGGAACGGCGCTCGCCCTCGGATACTACGGGAATCCGGAGCAGACGGCGAAGGCATTCGTGAGAAATCCACTGAATACGGCGTACCCCCAGGTGATCTACCGGACAGGGGACCTGGCGTTTTATAACGCGGATGGCGATCTCTGCTTTGCGTCCAGAAAGGATTTTCAGATCAAGCATATGGGACATCGGATCGAACTCGGAGAAATCGAGACAGCGATGGAAAAGTGTGAAGGAGTTGGGAGAGCGTGTGTCATCTATCTGGAAGACAGCAGCAAAATCGGGGCGTGTTATCTGGGCGGCATTGAAGTGAGAGCACTGGTGAAGGAGCTCAGACAGCAGCTTCCGGCATTTATGATTCCCAATCTGTTTGAAAAAGTGGAGGAGATGCCGCTGACCAAAAATGGGAAGATCGACCGGGCTGAACTCCGGAAGAGACTGGAGGTGCTGGTATGACTCATCAGATGATGATTCAAAAGATTGCAGAAGAATGCGGGACTCCGTTTTATCTCTTTGACCTGGATCAGGTCAGGGCGCAGATCCGGGAGGTAAAAGAAATACTGGGAGAGCGTGTCCGAATCTGTTACGCAATGAAAGCAAATCCATTCCTTGTCCGTGCGGTGCATTCCAGTGCAGACGGGTTTGAAGTGTGCTCCCCCGGAGAGCTGCGTATCTGCGAGCGGCTGAGGATTCCCGTGAAAAAGATAGTGCTGTCAGGGGTCTATAAGGAAAAAAAAGACCTTGAAGCCGTGATGGCCAGATGGAACGGGAGTAATACGTTTACGGCAGAATCCTTGCGACAGCTGCAGATGATCGAAGAGTGTGCAGCGAACATGGGATTGTTTGTGAGTGTGCTGCTGCGTGTGACCAGCGGAAACCAGTTCGGTATGGATGAGGCGCTGATAAGTGAGATCGTTGAAACGCGGAATCGATATCCTCATGTCAGGATCGAAGGACTTCAGTTTTACTCCGGTACACAGAAGCACAGGCTTGACAGGATTGAAAAAGAGCTCAGGTATCTGGATGAACTGCTGGCGGATCTGGAGGAACAGTACGGCTATCACGCAGAACATCTGGAGTATGGTCCGGGCCTTTTTATCCCATACTTTCAGAAGGACGGACAGCCGGACCAGAAAGAAATGCTTGCTAAGTTTGCCGGAATTTTGCATAGCCTGGCCTTTGATGGGCAGATTACCCTTGAGATGGGCAGATATCTGGCAGCGTCATGCGGCGAATATGTGACGGCTATTGTAGATATGAAACAGAACAGGGGACAGAATTACTGTATCGTCGATGGGGGCATTCATCATTTAAATTATTATGGACAGTCAATGGCGATGAAAATACCGTTCTTTGAACATCTGAGAGGACAAAAGGATGGTCAGGAGCAGCTTTATAATATCTGCGGATCACTCTGCACAGTGGGTGATGTGCTGGTGAAACAGCTTCCGCTTACGGGAGCCGGTCTGGGAGACTTGCTGGTGTTTCAGCGCACGGGAGCATATTCCGTGACGGAGGGCATTCATCTGTTTTTAAGCAGAGATCTGCCGAAAGTGTTTTTTTGTTCGGAGCAGTATGGAGTAAGACTTGTGCGGGGCGATGACCCGACGGATGTGATCAATTCAGAAAGAGAAGGAGAAGCAGTATGGAAAAAATATTAGAAATTTTAGAGGAAATACAGCCGGGAGAAGACTATGAAAATTGTACCACTCTGATCGATGACGGGATACTGGAATCTTTTGCGATTCTTTCCATCGTCAGTGAACTGGAGGATGAGTTTGATATTTCGGTGACGCCGGCTGACATTATACCGGAAAATTTTAATTCTGCTCAGGCGCTCTTAAATATGGTAGTAAGATTACAGAAAGAAAGTTAGAGGTTCCTGCGATGTCACTCATCTCACTGCAGTTTTTAGTTTTTACTGCAATAGCAGTTACAGGATATTATCTGATTCCGAAGAAATATCAGTGGCAGTGGCTGCTGGGGTTCAGTTATGTCTACTATTTGTCCGCAGGAGTGAAACTTGTAGCCTTTCTGCTGTTTTCAACAGCAACCACGTACCTTGCGTCAGGAAGAATGAAAGCCCTGGAACAGGGAGAAGCAGATAAAAAGAAGGCTCGGAGCCGGAAACGCGGCGTACTCGTCCTTACTCTGGTTTTAAACTTTGGCATGCTGGCAGTTCTGAAATATACAAACTTTGCGATCAGCAATATCAATGCAGTCTTTCACACAGACTTTCAGCTTATGAATCTGCTTTTGCCGCTTGGGATTTCCTTTTATACGTTTCAGTCAATGGGATATCTGCTGGACGTGTACTGGGGAAAATGTGAGCCGGAGAAAAATCCGTTTAAATTTGCACTTTTCGTATCCTTTTTTCCGCAGATCCTGCAGGGTCCGATCAGCAGGTTCTCCGCACTGTCAAAAGAATTATTTACGGAGCATGCTTTCGACATACAGCGGACGCAGGAGGCGGTTCTTCGAATTCTCTGGGGATTTTTTAAAAAAATGGTCATTGCTGACAATGCTGCGATGTTTGTGGATGTGATATTTGGAAATTCTCAGACGTACAGCGGCATGGCAATTCTTGGTGTACTCGGGTATACCGTACAGCTTTACGGAGATTTTTCCGGGGGAATGGATGTTGTGATCGGTATTGCGTCACTGTTTGGAATCCGGCTGGAAGAAAACTTCAAGCGCCCCTTTTTTGCCGTATCAATCACCGATTTTTGGCATCGCTGGCATATTACACTCGGTACCTGGATGAAGGATTATATTTTTTACCCGGTTTCACTTTCCAAATGGATGGGACGTTTTACGAAGCGGGCAAAAAAAATATTCGGAAAAAGCATTGGCAGAACGCTGCCCATCTGTCTGGCGAATATCATCGTCTTTCTGGTTGTCGGCATCTGGCACGGCGCTGCCTGGAAATTCATTGCATATGGGCTGTATAACGGTCTGATCATCGCGTTCAGCGGACTGATGGCGGGAAATTACAGAAAATGGAAGAAAGCATGCGGAATCCGGGATGACTCACGGTGGTTCCATATCTTTCAGGTACTGCGTACCTTTCTGCTGGTCAACATCAGCTGGTTTTTTGACAGGGGAAGTGATCTCGGACAGGCATTTGAGATGATGAAAAATGCGGTGACGAGATTCGACCTGTCTCCGCTGCTTCGGCCGGGTTTTCTGGCGCTTGCGGACGGTAATCCGAGTGCGTGCCTGATTTTTCTCGGGATCGTAGCAGCCGGCTGTGCGCTGCTGTTTATTGTCAGCTGCCGCCAGGAACACGGGACAAATGTTGCGGCAGCTGTGCTTCAGAGTCCATGCGTTGTGCGTTTTGGTATCATTATGGTACTGATTCTGTCACTTCCGCTGCTGGGTGCAGATCCATCGATGGCAGGAGGTTTTATCTATGCACAATTTTAAAAGAGTTCTGTTTCCGGTTATCGTTCTGATCGTCTGTACAGCAGTAAACAGTGTGCTGAATTATCTCCTGATTCCAAACAATTACGTGCGCATCGACATACACAATATTACAACAAACGAGTATGATGATGTCTTCCTGGGAACTTCCCATGGGTTTGCAGGGATTGACCCGGAGACCGTCGATGCGGCGACCGGAAGGAAAAGCATTAATCTGTGCCGCGGCGGGGAATATACGCGGGACTCTTACTATATGCTGAAACTGATGTGTGAACATCATGTTCCGAAACGCGTCATCTATGAATTTGACCCCAGTTACTGGACCGTAAAAGATACGCAGCAGGCGGATTTCACACTGATCTACAGAGAAATGCCGCTGTCGAAGACGAAGGCGGAATACCTGTTTGCAAAGGCGATGGAAGCGGACTTCCGGTTTACACTGTTTCCCTGGTTTGCGTATCGTAAACAGGTGCTGAATATACGCGGTGTCGTGGAAGGGAAGCAGACAAAAGACTATCAAACATACGGGGTACAGGCATTTGATACTGCGGGACAGGCGTTCCAGCCGAACGGCTTTATGTATCGGAAACGTACCGGTGAAGTAAAAAAGCAGCTGGACTATGAACCGTGGTCACTGACACATATGGAGAAAAATTCACTGAAATACTTTGTCAGGCTGGCGAAATTCTGCAAAGCCAGGGGAATTGAGTTTGTTGCGATAACGACTCCGATACCGGATGTCACATACAGAGATTACCAGTCCCTGTATGACAACGCATATCAGTATTTTGATCAGCTGACGGACCAGTTTGATGTGACATATTACAACTTCAATGAACCGGAAGTCACAAAAGAAACGTGGACGCTGGACAAATTTGCTGATTATGAGGGCCATATGTATGGTGACAGTGCGAAAGTGTTCAGCAGGGAACTGGCGGACGTATTAAAATAAACGCAGGCAAAGCGCATAAGAGATGCTGCTCTTTGCCTGCGTTTTTGCCTGCCGTTTTGAAAAACCGGGTTGCGGGAAAAAGTGATTCTATGGTATACTGGCAACGTAAGAAAACGGCGGTTTTCCGCACTTTTTATAAGATTATGAGGAATATGTGATTGGAGGCTATCATGAACATACAAAAACAGTATGAATTGAAATTAACGACGGCGGAGGAAGCGGTCAAAGTGGTTAAATCCGGTGACTGGGTAGATTACGCATGGTGTACAGCAACTCCCGTTGCGCTGGACGCAGCGCTGGCGAAACGGGCGGGTGAACTCACTGATGTCAAGGTGAGAGGCGGTATCCTGCTTCAGGTTCCGGAAATATTTAAAGTAGAAAACGTAAAAGAGCATTTTTCCTGGAATTCCTGGCATATGACCGGAATTGAGAGAAAGGCAATCGCACAGGGATTTGCTTATTATGGACCGATCCGCTATTCGGAACTTCCGCGTTATTATTATGATATGGACTGTAAGCCGGATGTGGCAATGATTCAGGTTGCACCTATGGACGTCCATGGCTTTTTTAACTTCGGACCGAGTGCATCGCATCTGAAGGCTATCTGTGAGACGTCAAAGGTCGTGATCGTCGAAGTAAATGAGAACATGCCGGTTGCCTACGGCGATGAGACAAGCAGCGTTCACATTACGGATGTGGATATGATCGTACACGGAGAGAATCCGCTCGTACCGGAACTCGGCGGAAGTCAGGCTCCGATGACGGATGTCGATAAAAAAGTTGCAGAGTATATCCTGGAAGAAATTTCTGACGGATCATGCCTCCAGCTTGGAATCGGCGGGATGCCGAACGCAGTCGGCAAGCTGATCGCCGAATCTGATCTGAAGGATCTCGGTGTTCATACTGAAATGTATGTGGATGCCTATGTTGAGATGGCAAAAGCCGGAAAGATAAACGGAAGAAAGAAAAATATACATACCGGAAAACAGGTCTATGCATTTGCTGCGGGAAGCAGGGAGCTGTATGATTATATTGACAACAATCCGGAGATGTACAGCGCCTCCGTTGGATATGTCAATGATGTGCGGACAGTTTCAGCACTGGATAATTTTATGTCCATCAACAACGCGGTTAATATCGACCTGTTCGGCCAGGTCAACGCGGAATCCGCCGGTGTCAAACACATCAGCGGGGCAGGCGGACAGCTGGATTTCGTACTGGGTGCGTACCTGTCAAAAGGCGGAAAGAGCTTTATCTGCTGTTCCTCCACGTTTACTGACAGAAACGGACAGCCGCAGTCCAGGATACTTCCGGTACTGGACTCAGGCTCGATCGTAACGGATACCAGGACAAACACACATTTCCTGGTGACAGAGTATGGAAAAGTGAACCTGAAAGGCCTTTCTACATGGCAGAGATGTGAAGCCATGATATCCATCGCTCATCCGGACTTCCGCGACCAGCTGATTAAAGATGCAGAAAAGATGAATATCTGGAAGGCCAGCAATAAACGGTAGGAATTGCGATAGTTATCATATTTGCACAATTATTCGTTTACAAATTGCAGCAGATACGATAAAATATTAACATAGTGAAATGTTTAAAAATTCCTATAAGAGGAGGATGCAACAATGAAAAAGGTAAGTATTATCACGGCGGAAGAAGCTGCGCTCAAGGTTCAGGACGGCGACACGATCGCTACCGGCGGTTTTGTAAGCTGTGCATGTCCGGAGGCACTTTCCACGGCTCTTGAGAAACGTTTTCTGGAGACGGGACATCCCAGGGATCTGACACTGTTTTTTGCTGCCGGGCAGGGACATCGTGATGGGACAGGAGGAGACCATTACGGACATGAAGGCATGGTGAAGCGTGTGATCGGCGGTCACTGGGACCGCGCACCAAAACTGGGCGAACTTGCCCTGAATAATAAGATCGAGGCGTACAACCTGCCGCAGGGTGTTATTTCCCACATGTACCGCGATATCGCGGCACATAATATCGGTACCATCACACACGTTGGGCTGTATACGTTTGCCGACCCGCGTAATGAAGGCGGTAAGCTGAACGACTGCACAAAAGAAGATCTTGTAAAGCTCGTCAATATTGATGGTGAGGAGCGCCTTCTTTATAAAGGATTTCCGATCAATGTAGTATTTCTTCGCGGTTCTTACTGTGACGAGTTCGGAAACTGTACAGTACATAGAGAAATCGGACCGCTCGATGTGACGGCGATGGCTCAGGCATGTAAAAACTCCGGCGGTAAAGTGATCGTTCAGGTTGAAAAGATCGTTCAAGGAGGTTCCCTGGATCCTAAACTGGTAGCTATCCCGGGTATCTATGTGGATTCTGTCGTGATCGGTACAGACGAGGAAAATATGCAGTGTCTCGGCATGCCGTATGACGGAGCTCTGACCGGCGAATTCCGTATTCCGGTTGATGCGATCCCTCCGATTCCGATGGATGCGAAAAAAATTATCGCCCGCCGTGCAGCGATGGAGCTTCCGAAGGATGCCATTGTGAATCTGGGAACAGGCGCACCGGAAAAAATTGCGAATGTTGCAGCAGAGGAAGGCATTTCCAACAGCATGACGCTGACAGTGGAGGCAGGTTCTATCGCGGGAGTTCCGTATGGCGGGACACAGTTCGGTGCTGCAGCAAACTCCATGTCCATACTGCCGCATAACGTACAGTTTGACTTCTATCAGGGAGGCGGACTTGATATCGCGTTCCTTGGACTGGCTGAGACAGCTCCGAACGGGGACCTGAATGTATCTAAATTCGGAACACGTCTGGCAGGTGCAGGCGGATTTATCGATATCACACAGAATGCGAAGAGTGTTGTGTACTGCGGTACGATGACAGCCAAAGGCCTGAAGACAGAGTGTAAAGACGGCAAGCTGGTGATCACTCAGGAAGGTGCAAAGAAGAAATTTGTGAAGCAGGTAGAGCAAATCACGTTCTCAGGCGACTATGCAAACAAAGTAAAACAGCCGGTTCTGTATATCACAGAGCGCTGCGTTTTCGAACTTCGCCCGGAAGGTGTTACCCTGATCGAGATTGCGCCGGGCATCGACCTTCAGACACAGATTCTGGATCAGATGGAATTCAAACCACAGATCGCAGATGACCTGAAGCTGATGGATGAGAGAATTTTCCGCGAGGAACTGATGGGTCTCGCAAATGAACAGTAAAGCATGAGATTGAGGAAGAGCACTGATAAAGTGCTCTTCTTTTTGCATGGTTCGACATAATTTTTCTATTAACTTTATAAAAGAATTGTTAAGTGTGTGAAAAGTATTTACCCGATAGCACGTTGGTGCTATACTGAGACACGGGAATGATAAATAGAATCAGAGCAAAGAGGGTTAGGAAAAGTTATGAAAAAATTATTGAATACGAAAAAGAAGGTTGCACTGGCTATTCTGCTCGTTGCCGCAGTGCTGCTCGGAATTTACTTTGGACTCAGCCTGTTTTTCCGGTCACATTTCATGTTTGGGACAACCATTAACCGACTGGGCTGTTCCGGCAGGAGTGTAGAACGGGTGAAAGAGGAGCTTCAGGATCATATCATGGAATATGAACTGACACTGAAGGAACGGGATGATCAGACCGAGGTGATAAGCGCCGGACAGCTGGGATTGAAATATGTGGATGATAACGGCGTGGAGCAGCTTCTTGAGGAGCAGAATCCATTTTCGTGGATAGCGGCGCTGTTCAGGGGAAATGATTACCAGGTTTCCGCAAATACACAGTACGATAAAAGTACTGTTGATGAGATTCTGAATGGTCTGACATGCTTTCAGGAGAATCATGTGACGGCACCTGCAGACGCTGTGATAGAGGAGACGGATGACGGTTTTGTGATCACACCTGAGGTACAGGGGAATACCCTGAAAAGGGACCAGGTAAAGCAGGCGGTCATCGACGCGGTCGATGCCGGCAGGACGGAGTTGGATCTGGAAGAGTTGGATCTTTATGAAAAACCATCTGTTTTGAGCACGGATGAGGGGCTGAATGCAGAACTTCAGCAGTTGAATACGATTACCACAGCGCAGATTACATACGATTTTGTAGACCGTCAGTTTACGGTTGACCGGTCGGTGATCAGGGAATGGCTTGTCAAAGATGAAAACGGGGATTATGTACTGGATCAGGATCAGGCGGCGGCCTGGGTGAAGCATATGGCGTATGAGACCGATACGTTCGGTCTGGAACATACCTTTCAGACATCTCTTGGTCCAACGATCACACTTGCTGCAGGAGGAGATTACGGCTGGGTGATCAACAAGGATGAGACAACGCAGCAGCTGATTGACAATATCAATGCGGGAACACAGGGAAATCTGGAACCGGTATATGTTTACACGGCAATGGACCGGTCGTCGAATGATATCGGCGGTACGTATGTGGAAGTGTGCATCCAGGAGCAGAAGATGTGGTGTTATAAAGACGGACAGCTTGTGGTGGAAACACCGGTGGTGACGGGCAACAGTGCAACCGGCCACGACACACCGTCGGGCAGTGTGTGGGCGATCGATGCCAAGAAAAAGGATGCACATTTCAAACAGTTCAACGTAGATGTGACGTTCTGGCTTCCGTTTAACGGAGGTGTCGGCATTCACGACGCCAGCTGGCGTTCTTCTTCTGAGTATGTGCCTTCCACGTTTCGGTCGAACGGTTCCCACGGCTGTGTAAATACTCCGTATGACGCGGCTGAGCAGATATTCAATACGGTGGACATCGGGTATCCGGTCATCGTATATTACAGCACCGATCAGGTCGTCGGACCTCAGCCGACACAGGAAAATACGATCGGGTAATAACCGCAGAAGCAAAAAAGGATATCTTCCGGATGTTTTGGAAGATATCCTTTTTTAACAGATTATTTGCCGTCAGTTCCTTTGATCTCAGCACACGCGATCTTAGACCCGGAATCACCGGCGGGCTGTGTGTGGAAATCATCGGGCATATCATGGATGACAACCGTATGTCCGATGACCTCTTCCGGTACAAACCGGTTGGTATAAAACATTGTCAGTGCATAACCATTATTACCGAACAGCGGAGGCAGATCTCCTGCGTGTTCCGGGTGCGGGCAGGAGTCCGGATTATAGTGCAGTCCGGTATCAGCAAATGGATCCTCTTCGTTTCCAGTGCAGGTCTCTCCCGTATGAATGTGAAAGCCGAAGATCTTTTCCGTACAGGTGCCTTCCTCGAAGGGAAGACCGGCGACATCGGCGATCACGAAGGTACCGTCCCAGAGGGGATAAAAATAAACGGTTCCCTGGATACCGGCGTAAGCCTCACTTCCGGTGATCGGTGCATAGGCTTCCAGCGGAATATCCATAAGTGTCGAAAAGATTTCTTTAATTGGAATCTCCATAGGCGTTTAACAGTCCTTACAGCTGCATTTTGCAGGCATATCAAAACTCGGGTTAAAAGCATAGAAATTGTTGGCATCCAGCTCTTCCTGCACGGAGCGGAGCGCCTCACCAAATCTCTGATAGTGCACGATCTCACGGGCACGGAGGAATTTGATCGGGTCTGCGACTTCCGGACAATCCTTTGCCAGCCGCAGAATATTGTCATAAGTGGACCGGGCTTTCTGCTCGGCAGCCATGTCTTCGTGAAGGTCAGTGATCGGGTCACCTTTGCACTGGAATTCACATGCGTTGAACGGGATACCTGCGGCGGCCTGAGGCCAGAGTGCCAGCGTGTGATCCACATAGTATTTGTCAAAACCGGATTTCTGTATTTCTTCCATTGACAGGTCGCATGTCAGCTGATAAACGATGGTTCCTACCATCTCAAGGTGTGCCAGTTCTTCTGTACCGGGTGAAGCAGCGGAAATGTTCCGCTATCTTTTCAAAAATACGGTGAAGGTGGCGCCGCCGCCCGGGGTGTCGCCAACCAGAATGCTTCCGTGATGGGCAGTCACGATCTCTCTGGCTATGCAAAGGCCGAGACCGAAATGTTCTTTTTGTGTGCGAGAGACATCCCCGCGGTAAAACCGGTCAAAAATATGTTGTTTTGCATCATCGGTGATACCGGGGCCATTGTCTGAAACGGTGAGACTGAAGGTATTGTTTTGACATTGCAGACTCAGTTTTACGAAGCCTCCGGCCCTGCCGTATCCGAGCGCGTTGGTGATCAGAATCCCGAGAACCTGTGAAATGCGTTCTCCGTCACACTGACACGGGGGAAGAACCTGCTCCGGCAGTTCCACAGACAGGGCGATCTGTTTTTCGTCGGCCATTGGCTTGAAAGCCTCATAGACATTCAGCAGCAGGGTGTCCATCTCATGTTTTTTCAGTGAGAACGACCAGATATGGCTGTCGGAGCGGGCGAGAGTCAGCATATCGGTGATCAGACGGGACAAGCGCTGCCCTTCATTCTCAACCGTATTCAGAAAATGGGTCTGCTCAGAGGGAGGCGCGCATTTCCAGGCGGAGACGGAGGACAGGATGACCGAGACCGGTGTCCTCAGCTCATGGGAGGCCGCTGCGATAAAAGCTGCCTGCTGTTCCTGTGCCTTCTGAATCGGTGATAAGAGCCGTTTCGTAAAATGCCAGCAGAAGAGAAACAGTATGAGGATTGCGCCCAGATCGATCAGCAGAAAGCGGATCCTCTGGAGAAACAACTGATGAAAGACCGGCTCCGCGGAGTACAGAATCATTGCCGTTAAATTTCCGGGATTGTGTCTGATATTTGCATAGGAGACGTAGTAATGCTCCCCTTCGTCTGTGAGATACGTGAACTCTTTATGGGATGAGGTGTAGGCGGTATCCGGCTGAACAGAACTGATGATATCAGATCTGTTTTCCATGATTTCCCGGACCAGCGAGCGCTCCTCATCCGTCAGGATGTTTGCCGTATAATCCAGAGGCGTGCCGTTGTCATAGAGTGCCAGCACGTAGCGGCCGCCGGCGCTGACTTTGGAAAACCATTCGTAAGTGATCGTGTTCTGCTGTTCAAAGTTCGATATCAGAGTATTCATTTCACCGGAAAAGGATAAAAAGTTGTTATTTGTCAGTGTCTTTTCCGACATGTACAGGTAGCTGACAGACATGACGACCAGAATCAGCGCCGTGATCCCGGTGAAGAGAGAGGTCAGGTTTCGATGGACTTTTCTATACATCTGTTTCACTCCTCCAGCTGATATCCGACACCGCGTATGGTTTTGATTTTTACCGAAGATGCAGCCTGCCGTAAGCGTCGGCGGATGAAATACATATAGTTATCAAGGTTTCCCTCTTCTACATCCGCATCCGGGCCCCATACCCGGGTAAGCAGTGTCATGCGGGGAAGTATCTGACCGCTGTTTCGCAGCAGAACCTCGAACATGGCTCCCTCCTTTTTGGACAGGGTGCAGCTGCCCTCAGGGCCGGTCAGAACATTCTCCGTTACAGAATACGTGATATCCCCAAAAGTCAGCGATTCTACCTCTTCACATTTTCTGGGACGCCTGCTGATGCAGCGCATCCGCGCCAGCAGCTCCTCAAAGGCAAATGGCTTCACCAGATAATCATCTGCTCCTGTGTTCAGACCATTGATTTTGTCTTCCAACTCGCCAAGGGCGGTCAGGAAGATAACGGGTGTAGAACTGCCGGAAGCGCGAAGTTTCTTTAAAATCGTCATCCCGTCCACATGCGGAAGCATACGGTCCAGCAGGATCAGATCATAGATGCTTTGTTTAATATAATAAAAAGCGTCTTCGCCGTCTTCGCAGGTATCAACCAGATAACCCGCGTCCTTCAGCTGGTATTCGAGGGAATATCTCAGTGCCTGGTCATCTTCAATCAGTAGTATTCTCATGGTAACCCTCCGTTCCTTTATGTAAGATCCATTGTATCACAGATATCTTTATTTATTCTCTAATTTTTAGAGGATCATTAGAGATTGTTATGATATATTTGTGGCATCAACAGGAAAGGATGGAGAAATATGAAATCGAAAAAGATACCGTGGCATCGTGTGCTGCTTGCAGGAATACTGACAGTGGCATTGATGGGCTGCAGCAGGGCGGAAAGCGGACAGAATACGGACGCCGGACAGAGCACCGGCGGTAATGCCGAGAATACGGCGGATGCAAAGGGAAGATACGTCGAAACACAGCTTCCCACGCCGGAAGGGTTTTCCGGTGTGGGGTGCATCGGCCGTCTGCAGGATGGCAGTCTGCTCCTCATTGACAAAAAAGAAGGCACAAAAAGCAGTTCAGACGACGGGGGGAAATCGTGGAGTACGGATACTCTGACAGAATTAAAAACACTGACGGACCAGGACGCGGATATCACCGGCACGGCTATCGCGCCGGACGGAGGGATTTTTATCTCCTATATTTTGTGGGAAGAATCAACGAGTGAAAAAACTTACCCTGAAAAATACATCTATCTGGATGCCGATGGTACTGTGCATAATGCCGAGTTTGGACTGGAGGGTTACAACACCAGCGTGATGGATAGTGTGATTACCGCAGACGGCAGGGTGTTTGTCATTACGAACAGCTATGATGTCTACGAGCTGGATGTCAGACAGCAGACACATCAGCAGCTGTTTACTCCGGATGATATGCGGGATGTGGGGATGTATGTCTGCGGGAATTCGCTGGTAGTACAGAATGGGCAGAAAGCCTACTTCTACAATCTGGAGAGCGGCGAGCTTAACACGCCGGATGAAGTGCTCAATTCATTTATCGGCGAGCAGACAGAGCAAAAAGCGGGCATTGCAATGTGCGCCTCAGATGATAAGGACGGAAACCAGACATTATATCTGGCGGCAGGGGGCGGAATCTACGGACATGTGCTGGGAGGCAGCGTCATGGAACAGCTGGCAGACGGAGCACTGACTAACCTCGGGGATCCGTCAAAGGCGCCCGCATGGATGAGCAGGAATGAGGACGGTTCGTTTCTGATCTTTTACCGCGACGGGGCACTCTGTTCTTACGTATATGATCCGGATATTTCAGCCGTTCCGGAACAACTGCTTACGATATACACGCTGTACGACAATGAGACGGTGCGCCAGGCGATCAGCTGCTACCGCGCAGAGAATCCGGATACGTTTATCCGGCTCGAGATCGGGGTCAGTGAGGCGAACGGTGTGACCGCAAATGATGCCGTCAAGAACCTGAATACACAGCTGCTTGCAGGAAAAGGGCCGGACATGATACTGCTTAATGGAATGCCGGCAGATGCCTACATCGAAAAGGGAATCCTGATGGATCTGAGCGATTTTGTAGCAGAGCTTTCGGGAAATTACTTCGAAGGGATTTTAAAAGGATATCAGTCAGAAGAAGGAATTTTCATCCTGCCATTCAGGTTTGATGTGCCGCTTCTGACCGGCAATGAATCCTGGCTGTCAGAGATTTCAGATCTGAAGAGCCTTGCAGATACGGCAGAGGCGATCGCTGATTCACCGGAGACGGAGGAGTCCGTACTGGGTTCCTACACTGCCGGGGAGCTGCTGGAAAAGCTGTATTTAACCTCGGCCGGTGCATGGACTTCGGAGGATGGGAACGTGAATGAGGACAGTCTGCAGGAATTCCTGACGCAGGCGAAGCGGATCTATGGGGCGGAGCAGAAAAACCTGGATGAAGAGGAACTGTCGAATCATCAGAAGATGTATGAGGAATTTCTTGCTTTTTATCAGGATGAACAGCGGGCGAAGGATAACCTGCTGAGCAATGGACCACAGTCTGCGTGGCAGATAGAGAGAAGGCAGGTTCTGACAGCGGGGATTCTGGGCAGTATGTCTGAACTGAATTCTATCCTGGCAGTCAACCGGCAAATGGAGGGGAATACTTACCGGGCGTTTAACGGACAGTCTGCAGATGTATTCTCTCCGTCGGGGCTCATCGGCGTCAGCGTAAACTCTGAAAACCAGGAGCTTGCCATGTCATGGATGGAAACGCTGCTCGGCACGGAAGTACAGAGTAAAGATCTGGAAGATGGTTTTCCCGTCAATGCAGAGGCTTTTGACAGCTTTGCCGCCAATCCCAATCCGGGATCAATGGAGGGGGCAGGGCTTACGGACAGGGATGGAAATGAGATATCCCTCGATATCGTCTGGCCGGATGACGCGGAGAAGAAGCAGTTCAGGGACCTGATCGAGACTCTTAAGGTACCGGCGGTTACAGACGACAGCCTGAAAGAAGAGATCATTGCCATCGGTGCGCAGGCTCTGACAGGAGAGAAAGAGATTGAAGATTGTACGCAGGAAATTGTACAGAAAATTTCGATTCATTTACAGGAGTAGAATATGGTTTTTGCTTCCGAGCCTGGCGGGGGTGGCCGTCTTTGTACTGATACCGTTTGCGGATGTGGGGAAGCGTTCGTTCCAGACAGCAGTTACCGGAAAGTTCTGCGGGATTGCGAATTACCGGGAGATTTTTACGAATCAGGCGTTCCTGGCAGCGGTCAAAAATACGTTGAAATTTGTGGCCGTCGGGCTTCCGCTGCTGCTTGTGATCTCGCTTGCGATTTCACTGGCGTTAAATGGATGTAAAAGGATCAGGGGATTAAAATCAGTGTACCTGCTGCCGATGGCAGTGCCCACGGCAGCGGTGGTACTGATCTGGAAGATGATGTTTCATGTAAACGGCCTGCTCAATGCCGGGCTTGCATCTCTGGGCATCCAAGCGGTGGACTGGCTGGGGAGTGATGCGTCTTTCTGGGTGCTGATCATCAGCTATCTGTGGAAGAACATGGGATACACCATCATACTCTGGCTGGCAGGGCTGCATAATGTGCCGGAGGAGTTGAAAGAGGCTGCCAGGGTCGATGGTGCATCGGAGTTTCAGTGTTTTTTCCATGTGGTGCTCCCGGGACTGAAGCCGGTACTGTATACCATTACAGTATTATCCTTTTTGAATTCCTTTAAAGTGTTCCGGGAGGCCTATCTGGTGGCAGGCGCCTATCCGCAGCAGAACATGTACCTGCTCCAGCACATCTTTAACAACTGGTTTACCAAGCTGGAGATTGACAAAATGGCGGCAGCCGCGGTCTGCATCACGGTTATATTTGTAGCATTCGTGTTGCTCCTGCAGCATTTCTGGGAGAGACAGGAGGATTGAGATTGAAAAAGATATGTTGGAAGATGGGGCTGGCGTTATCGGCTGTCATCATCTGCTCACCGGTGTTCCTCACAGTCCTGGGGTCTCTGAAGAGTGGAAATGAACTGGCGGCAAGCCTGGCGCCAGTGTTAAACGGAACAAGCGGTATGATAGAATGGAAGCTTTTTCCGCTGTATCCGACATTGATTCATTTTGTGAAACTGTTGATCTGGACTCCGGACTTTTTTACGGTGTTCTGGAACTCCATGAAGATCGTAGGTACCATACTCGCGGGACAGCTGGTATTTGCGGTCCCGGCGGCGTGGGCATTCGCAGCATTTCGATTTAAAGGAAGAAAATTGTTGTTTACGCTCTACGTTATATTGATGCTGCTTCCGTTTCAGGTGACGATGCTTCCTTCCTATCTGGTGCTGGACGGCATGAATCTGATGAATACCCATGCGGCAGTCATTCTGCCGGCAGTTTTTTCTACCTTTCCGGTATTTCTCATATACCGCAGCTTTACAGCGATACCGAGAGAACTGATAGAAGCAGCCAAGATTGACGGCGCCGGCGAGCTGGCGGTTTTTTGGAAAGTCGGGATCCCTCTGGGATCGCCGGGCATCTTATCAGCAGTGGTTCTGGGATTTCTGGAATATTGGAATATGATGGAGCAGCCCCTTGCATTTCTGCAGGATAAAACCCTGTGGCCGCTTTCTCTGTACCTGCCTGAGGTCGGAGCGGGGCAGGCGGGGATTGCGCTTGCGGCATCCGTGATTGCGCTGATACCGGCAGTGTTTGTGTTTGTCATTGGACAGGATTACCTGGAGCAGGGGATTATTTCATCGGGAATCAAGGAATGAGAGAAGACATGAAAACAGTGAACTGGAGTACATACGAAAAAAACAGAAAAAAGGCGGTCTGGTTTTTCGCAGCATTTCTGATTATCATGCTGCTGTGCACGATCATATCGCGGGGGATTTATGCCTGGCAAATGCCCAGGATACAGATCGGAAAAGCAGAGCAGCGAAGCATTTCACACACGGTTACGGCTGACGGAAAAATCGAGGCGGACAAAGGCAAAGCGGTGGTTGTCGAAGCGGGAATCCGGATAGCGGAAGTCTGCGTCACAGTTGGCGAGAAAATTCAGAACAATACGGTGCTGCTCCGGCTGGATACGGAGGATCTGAAGAAACTCATTGAGGAGACCACGGTTCAGCTTGAGGCACAGCAGCAGAAACTGGCGGCACAAAAAGCCGGCAGAAATGCGGAGGAACAGGCCGCACAGGCTGCAAGGGAACGCGCACTTCAGGATCTGGAGAATACGATCGCCGTTCAGGATGAAGCTGTAAACAGGGCCTGGCAGGAGTATTCTGATGCAGAATATGAGCTGTCAGACTATCCGTCCTGGGAAAGCTACCAGGAAATGAATGAGAATGCTGATACGATTGCATGGGAACAGGGGCTGAAACAGCTGGAGGAGGCGTTGTCACAGAAGGAGGAGGCACTCTATCATGCGGAGGTGGAGCGTGACAAGGCGGTTGTGCAGGCCCGCCGGGCGGTAGAAGATGCGGAAAATAAGGCTCCCGCCGATGAGAGCGGTATCACAGAGGCGGAGCAGGCAGCTTCGCAGCTGGAGACAAAGCTCACAGCGTATCAGAAACTGCAGGAAAACGATGGTCAGGTCGTGAGCACGGCGGCGGGAAATGTGGGAAAGGTCTGTGTCGCAGCGGGTGACCGCACGGCGGACAGCGCAGCCGTGATCCTGTCGGACGGATCTGAGGGGTGGAATTTTAAGGCTGTACTTTCAGAAGAACAGGCAGATTACGTGAAAACGGGAAGTAAGGTGACCCTGAAATTTCAAAATGACAGGATACAGAAAGAGAACTGCGAGGTGAGCGCTGTGACCCAGAGGGAAGAAGGGGGATATGAGGCTGTTGTGAAAGTAACGGATGAGGCGCTTTCACTCGGAGAGAACGGTAAGATGGAACTGACGGAACAGTCGGGGCCGTATCCGTGCTGCATCCCGCTCTCTGCGCTGTACGCGGATAATGACAAGAATTATATTCTGATCGTCCGGGAGACCGAAACGATTCTGGGAACCGAGCTCAGTGTCGTAAGGCAGGACGTGACCGTCCGGGATAAAAATGAAGGCAGTGCTGCGCTTGAGGATGGCTCACTCGGAGCAAATGATCAGTTTGTTGTATTTTCCAGCAAGGAAGTGTCCCCGGGTGATAAGGTGCGGCTGATGGAGGAAGGAGATGCATAGAAGGAAAAAGATTCTGATCCCGCTTCTGATGTCAGGGGGGTTATGCCTTGCGGTGCTGGGGATCATGATTTATAAAGCAGCCGGGCAGCCGGGGATTGCCAGATGGGAGCTGAAACGCGCGGCAGTGTATGATGAGAACATGAGTCTTAGCCTGACACGGATGAGGGAAGAGGGGTATGATGTTGTCTTATGGAAGGAGAATAAGTTGGAGACCGTAATGAATCCTGATTACGGCAGAAGTACTGATGTGAAAACGATCGGAGTTGCAGGAGACTGTTCCATACTGTTTCCGAACAGTAACGGGTTACTGGCGGGAGAGGCAGGATACTGTATCCTGGGAGAAAAGACCGCGTGGCAGCTCTTCGGAAGTACAAAAGTGGCCGGCAGGAGCGTACTGATTAATGAAAAGACCTATCAGATTGCCGGAATTCAATATCAGGAGGAAGAGCTGTGTGTCTATGAGCTGACACCGGACACGGGACAGGAGGCGGCGTTTGCCGCCATGCAGTACGATAAACGGGAACAAAAAGATATGGGGAAACGCAGGATTGAAATGCTGTGCGGTCTGACGCTGATCCCCTGTGAATGAGGGGGAACTTGATGGCGGCGATATCATTAAGTAATGTCAAAAAGATATATCCCAACGGATATGAGGCTGTAAAAGATTTCAATCTGGACATCGAGGATAAGGAATTTATTATCTTTGTGGGTCCGTCCGGCTGTGGAAAATCTACGACGCTCCGTATGATTGCCGGGCTGGAATCGATCACGGAGGGCGAGGTGGTGATCGACGGAAAAAAAGTGAATGACGAAGAGCCAAAAGACAGGGACATTGCCATGGTATTCCAGAACTATGCACTGTATCCGCATATGACGGTATATGACAATATGGCTTTTTCGCTGAAGATGAGAAAAATACCTAAAATGGAAATCGATCAGGCCGTCCGAAATGCCGCAAAGATTCTGGATCTGGAGGATCTTCTCGGCAGAAGACCGAAAGCACTGTCCGGAGGTCAGAGACAGCGTGTAGCCATGGGACGGGCGATCGTCAGAAACCCCAGGGTTTTTCTGATGGATGAACCGCTTTCCAATCTGGATGCCAAGCTGCGTGTCCAGATGCGGCTTGAAATCGCGAAGCTTCACAGCCGTCTGGGTGCGACTATCATCTATGTGACGCATGATCAGACGGAGGCGATGACGCTTGGAACGAGAATTGTGGTGATGAAGGACGGAGATATCATGCAGGTGGATACGCCGAAAAATGTCTATGACTGTCCGAAGAACCTCTTTGTTGCCGGATTCATCGGATCTCCCCAGATGAATTTCCTGAGGGGAAACATCCGGGAGCAGCAGGATGGTATCGTATTTGAAACAGGAGACCGGAAGTTTAAGATACCTGTGATGAAGGCGGAAATATTGAAAAACGAAGGGTACAAAGGAAAAGAAGTCATCATGGGAATCCGTTCGGAAGATATCCGGGTTGCCCGGTGGAATACGGATGATGACGGGCATGTACTGCCGGCCGAGGTAAAAGCATATGAACTGCTAGGAGCGGAAGCCTGCCTCTACACAGAGTTTCAGGGAGACGATCTGGTATGCCGTGTGAGGCCGGATACACCCGCTAAGAAGGGAGATGTGATAACACTCACATTTGATATGGACAAAGCGCATTTTTTTGATGTCAATACCGAACAGAATATAATGGCTCCGAACGCCTGACCTGGAAGCAGTCTCTCTGTTATATGGAAAAGCCCTTGGCACATATAGTAAAGCAGAGGGAGGTGCGGTTTATGAAGCACAGGGAATTTGTCTATACCGGTGAACCAATGCCGAGACTGGATGAACCCGAGTACGCGGCATTTCTCACAGAGATTCAAAAAGCGATCTTCTGGTCTCTGGAAAAGAGAAAACTGCTGACCCCCACGCAGCGGGAGCACTGTCTTAGGGAACTTGAGCATTGCCGGCAGTGCACTGTGAATCAGAACATCCGGCTGTAAGGAGGGGGTTTTTGTGTATGATTACGAACGCTTAAACCAGGAGAAGAAGACGGCCGGAAAGAGGAAGCGTGTCGCTGCGTACTGCAGGGTGTCGACGGACAGCGACGACCAGACAAATTCTTTTGAGAGCCAGCGTACGTTTTTCAGGCAGTATATTGAGCGCAATCCCGACTGGGAGCTGTTTGAAATCTATGCCGACGAGGGGATATCCGGGACCAGTACAAGAAAGCGCAGGGCATTTAACCGGATGATCAGGAGTGCCCGCGATGGCGAAATTGATCTGATCATCACGAAAGAGATCTCACGGTTTGCGAGGAACACGCTTGACAGTATCTATTATACGCGTGATCTTAAAAAGCGCGGCATAGCTGTTATTTTTCTGAATGACAATATCAATACCATGGACGGTGACGCCGAACTTCGCCTTGCGATCATGTCCTCCATCGCACAGGAAGAGAGCCGCCGGACCTCAGAGCGTGTGAAATGGGGGCAGAAGCGCCGGATGGAACAGGGCGTCGTATTCGGCAGAAGCATGCTGGGATACCGGGTCCGGGACGGGGGCATGTATCTCGAGGAGGAAGGAGCCCGGATCGTGCGGCTTATCTTTCAGAAATATGTTGAGGAGGGGAAGGGAACGCATGTGATCGCACGGGAGCTTGGGGAAGCCGGGATATTGCCCATGTGCGGCGGGGAATGGCAGAGTTCGGTGATCCTGCGCATCCTTCGGAATGAGAAATACTGCGGTGATCTGGTGCAGAAAAAGACTTATACGCCTGATTTTCTGTCACATGAAAAGAAGTATAACTACGGGCAGGAAGAATTCGTGATCCTCAGAGACCACCATGAACCGATCATCTCAAGGGAAATGTTTGAAAAAGCCAACAGTATTCTGGACAGCCGCTCCCATTCACAGGAGGGAAAGAAAAAGCACAGCAGCCGCTATACATTCTCGGGAAAGATAAAGTGCGGATGCTGCGGTTCGAGTTACGTCTCCAGATGTAAAAAAAGAAAAGACGGCAGCAGCTATCAGTTATGGCGCTGCCTTGAAGCAGTCCGGCACGGCACTCCCCGCACAGACGAGAGTGGAAATGTGACCGGCTGTGCAGGCTGCAGCATACGCAATGAGGATGTTCTTCACATCATGGCAGCAGCATGTAATCTGTTGACTTATGACAGAAGAAAGATAGAAAGAACAATTCTCGCTGTGGTCAGGTCTGTGACGGTCAAAGACGGTGAAGAGATCGGACAGATTGCAGACGCTGTCCGTGAGATGACGGGTGATATGGAACATGAAGATGAATTTTACCGACAGCTGCTGGAGAAAATAGTGGTGGGGAACGAAGACAGTATCGAAGTCTATCTTAAGAAATTCCCTTTCAAATTAAGCTTTGGAAATGCGGATTGATGTACAGCTCTTGCGTTTTAGACGGGCTTATGGTATCTTCATAATGAAAAGATAGAAAGGGTTGTCCGTGAGACAAGAGTGAAATGTACAATATATTTAATCATTATTTAAGCACGAACCAGATAGTCATGCTGGGCATACTTATTACGTTCATCCTCACATTTCTGGCATTGAAATTTCCGCTGCCGTTTCTGCCGAGTGACCAGGGAAGAGCATTTGCAGTAAATGGGAACCTGTCGAAAGGAAAGATCAGAGGCGTTGGTCTGACATTTGTCATATGTTTCATTGTCAGCAGCGTTCTTTTTATGCCGCTGGACCGTGAGTACATCATTTATCTGATACTGCTTGCATGCATTATGCTGAGCGGCTATCTGGATGATGCGTCTGACAAACCATGGAGTGATTATAAGAAGGGCCTGATCGATCTGATCATCTCTGCCGTCACCATGCTTACTTTTTTAAACTATAATCCGACGGCGATTTATATCGGAGGCATGGAGCTGATCATTCCGAAAGCGGTATACATCATTCTTGGAATTGTCCTGATCTGGATATCTATCAATGTCACGAACTGTTCAGACGGCGTCGACGGATTGTGTGCCAGCCTCTGCTGCGTTGCGATCCTGTCGTTCAGTCTGATCTTTCGTGAGGCACTGGGAAATTATGTGATCGCCGACTTTCTCTTTGTCGCGGTACTGTTTGCATACCTGTATTTTAACACCTCGCCGAGCAGTATGCTGATGGGGGATGCGGGATCAAGGGCTCTGGGATTTTATCTCGCGATCATTGCGATGAAATCACAGCATCCGTTTGTTTATCTGCTCCTTGCAGGAATGCTGATCATCGACGGAGGACTCGGACTGGTCAAGATCTTCCTGAAAAGGTTTTTGAAAATCTCCATACTGAAAAATACGCGTACCCCAATCCATGACCATGTAAGGATTAAATTCAAATGGTCGGACACGCAGGTGGTGGTGCGTTTCCTGATCGCACAGGTGCTTCTTGGGCTGGTAGCGTTTCTGATAGTCTCATAACAGAATACAGGATGTCTAAAGACCGGCAGCCGGATGGGAAACCATTCGGCTTTTCTATTCTCAGAATTGTCTGAGCAGATCCGCAGGACCGTTTCAGAGTGTCGAATGTAAACAGATATATCTTTCAATGAAAGACGTGATATAATAAAAGAAAACTTACGATTGAGAAAAACTGTATGGACAAAAGAGAGAAACAGAAACGAACTAAAACAACGAGAAGAGTAATCACTGCATGCATCCTTCTGTCGGTAAGCGTAGGAATACAGATTCTGACGTCTGCAATCCCAGGAATTGCCGAGTGGTATGCCGAACACGTTTATCAGATTCTGGTTTCCGTGTTTGGGAGATTTTTTGGATTCTTTCCGTTTTCCGTGACAGAAATCTGCCTGTATCTGCTGCTGCTGATCCTTGTGGTATCTCTGGTACATATAATAGTAAGAATGATCCGTAAAGATAACAGAAAGTGTACGGTGATCAGGTATCTATCACGCCTGCTGCTCGTGGGCTCCGTTCTGATGTTCCTGTACACGGTAAACTGCGGTGTGAATTACAAAAGGGATTCATTTTCCGAAAAAGCTGGGATCTTTGCCTGTGGAGGTACGGTGGAAGAACTGGAAGAAGTATGTATCAGGCTGACGGAGGAAGTCAACGCATGCAGCGCGCTGGTCACAAGAAATGCTGCGGGGGAGATGGCACTGCAGCCGGGAGAAGGTGCCGATGCAGTGAGTGCCATGCAAAAGCTGAGTGAAAAATATCCGATGCTGGAAGGATACTATCCGCAGCCCAAAAGACTTCTGGTCTCAGAACTCCTCTCTTATCAGGGCCTGACAGGGGTCTATTCCCCGTTTACACTTGAGGCGAATTATAATAGTGATATGCCGGATTATAATATTCCGTTTACTGCCTGTCACGAATTATCTCATTTGCGGGGGTTTATGCAGGAGGACGAGGCAAATTTTATTGCTTTTCTGGCGTGCAGTTCTTCAGAAAGTATAGATTTTCAATATAGTGGATACCTTATGGGATGGATATACAGTATGAATGAACTCAGCAGCGCCGATGCCGTGCGTTGGAGAGCGGTCCGGAGCAGGCTCGAGCCGGAGGCTGAGGAGGACCTGAGTGCTAACAGTACCTTTTGGAATGCTTATGACGGCAGAACAGCGAAACTGTCGAATCAGATCAATGATCTTTATCTGAAGGCGAACGGACAGGCTGACGGCGTTCAAAGCTATAACCGGATGGTAGATTTGATCATCGCGCATTACCGGGATACACAAGACGGCTGAATAATGTTTTTGGCAGATCAGGGCATTTACATTTGACGTATGAAAACGTATAGTATAGATGTAAGAAAATATGAGGGATACGGGAGAAAAGGAAATGCTGGAAAAAATATTTAAGCTTAAAGAGAACCATACCGACGTAAAGACTGAGATCATTGCCGGAATCACCACATTCATGACGATGGCATATATACTGGCGGTGCATCCGAACATGCTTGCCGAAGCAGGGATGGACAAGGGGGCGGTCTTTACGGCGACGGCTATTGCGGCGGTGATCGGTACGCTGTGCATGGCGGCATTTGCAAATTATCCGTTTGTGCTGGCACCCGGAATGGGACTGAATGCCTACTTTGTCTATACGGTTGTGCAGCAGATGGGATATCCGTGGCAGGCAGCACTGGCGGCGGTGTTTATCGAAGGTATTATCTTCATCCTGCTCACATGCATTAACGTGCGGGAGGCGATTTTTAATGCCATACCGACCAGTATGAGGCATGCGATCAGTGTGGGGATCGGCCTGTTTATCGCATTCGTGGGACTTCAGAATGCCAATATTGTGATCGGTGGAAGTACGCTGCTCTCGCTTTTTTCAATGAAAAATTATCAGGGGCTGCATGGAGGAATGGGGTCATTCCGGGATGTGGGCATCTGTGTGCTGCTTGCCGTGATCGGAGTGCTGATCACAGGGGTGCTTGTAGCAAAAAGGATTAAGGGAAATATCCTGTGGGGGATCCTGATCACGTGGGGATTGGGGATTATCTGCCAGCTGACCGGGCTTTACGTTCCGAATCCGGAACTGAAACTGTATACTCTGATACCGGATTTCAGTGCCGGATTAGCCGTCCCAAGCATAGCACCGGTTTTTGGAAAGCTGAATTTCACCGCCATCCCGCTGGCAGATCTGGCAATCATCGTATTCGTGTTGCTGTTCATGGATCTGTTTGATACGCTGGGGACGCTGATCGGTGTTTCGGCAAAAGCGAATATGCTTGATAAGAACGGGAAACTTCCTAAGATAAAGGGGGCACTTATGGCTGACGCTGTGGCAACGACTGCCGGAGCAGTGCTCGGGACATCGACAGTCACGACATTTATGGAGAGTACCTCCGGTATTTCAGAGGGAGGAAGGACGGGACTGACCGCAGTTGTGGCTGCCATCCTGTTCGGCGCGGCGCTGCTGGTCTCACCGGTCTTTCTGGCAATTCCGTCATTTGCGACGGCTCCGGCGCTTATTATGGTTGGATTCTATATGATGAGCAATGTCGGCCTGATCGATTTCCACGATCCAGGCGAAGGGATTCCGGCTTTTATCGGGATTGGCGCCATGTCGTTTTTCTACAGTATTTCGGAAGGAATTGTCATGGCAGTGATCTCCTATGTGGTGATCAATGTGTTATCCGGAAAGGCGAGAGAAAAGAAGATCAGTGTGACCATGTATATTCTGGCCGGACTGTTTGTCCTTCGATATTTCCTGATATAAAAGGCGCATTTCCGGTACGGAGGTACCGATATCGGTCAGCATGCCCATGCAGGTACGGTTCGGCATGGTATAGCGCTGAGAGAGATAGCGCATGGAAGCTGCCAGCTCTCCATCCGGACCTCCGGATGGCGTAGGAATATGGATCAGTCAGCTATACAATCCAGAAATCTCTTCCAGGATTCCGGATGGGCGGCATAGTAAGTGCTCATCCGTCCGTTGATATGCTGGATCAGCTGCCTGCGGATCTGTGCAGCCTGCGATTCGTTCAGCGTATCAAACTGCAGAGACTGGCCGGCTGGGAGTATTACTTTTGATGGTAATGCTCTCAGCATTTTTTTGTCTGTCATAAAAATCTCCTGACGGTTGCTTTGTATCATTTTATTCAGGAAAGCCTGCTTTTGCTTTAAAGACAGACGGGAATGAATATAATAGACTGATGATCTGATGCGTGTCAGGAGGTGCTGATGAAGACAGGCGCGGCTTATATCCGTGTGTCGACGGAGGAGCAGATCGAATTTTCGCCGGACAGCCAGATAAAGAGAATCCGGGATTACGCTGCCAGCCATGAAATACTGCTTCCGGAAAAGTTTATTTTTATGGATGAAGGGATCAGCGGGAGATGTGCGGAGAAACGTCCGGCATTTATGAGGATGATCGGGACGGCCAAAATGAAGCCAAAGCCGTTTGACGTGATACTGCTCTGGAAATTTTCCCGGTTTGCCCGCAGCAGGCAGGACAGCATTCTGTATAAATCCATGCTCCGTAAGGAATGCGGGATTGATGTGGTATCCATCACGGAGCAGCTGTCGGATGACCCGACTTCCATCCTGATCGAGGCGCTGCTGGAGGCGATGGATGAATACTACTCGATCAATCTGGCGCAGGAAGTCAGAAGGGGAATGAATGAGAAGTTTTCCAGGGGCGGTGTCGTATCCGCGCCGCCGTTCGGTTACCGGATGGGAGAGGAATATTTTGAAATCGATGACGAGAAGGCGAAGGTTGTCCGTATGATCTATCAGGATTTTCTTCAGGGAATGCCATACCGCCAGATTGTCTCGAAGTTAAACGGCATGGGAATCCGTACGAACCGCGGAAATCTTTTTGAGAGCAGGACGGTGGAGTACATCCTTACCAATCCGGTTTACACGGGAAAACTTCGACGCAGTGCCGAAGGTGTCAGGCGAAATGACCGGTATTATCAGGGAAAACAGGTCAGGACTGTGGATGCCGGCCATAAACCGATCGTGACTGAGGAGTCGTTTGAGAAGGTGCAGAGGAGGGTTGCCGATTTAAAGAAAGGGCGGCGCGGGGGTACACACGATACACCGGAAGATTATATGCTGCACGGTCTGGTGTACTGCAGTACCTGCGGGGCTGCGCTGACACAGGCCGTGCGGGGAAAGGCGCTTCAGTGTCAGAAATACGCATGCGGAAAGTGCAGCCAGAGCCATTACATCACGCTGGATAAATTAAATCAGGCGGTTCTTGACAGACTGGAGACAGACCTGGGAGAAGAAGAACTGTGGATCAGGATTGAACAGACAGAAAAAGACGTTACCGAAGAGATCTCGCGGTCTCTGCTGGATGCGGAGTATAAGCGTCTGGAACGTGTAAACACAGCATATGAATCCGGTGCGGACAGCCTGGAAGAGTACCGGAGGAAGAAATCGGAGATTCTGAAAAGAGTGGATACACTGAGACTGGAGCTGAAGAGGGCAGGCCATCCGGAGGGGCAGGCCAAACCCACCGGACATATCAAAAAGCAGTTGAAAGAGATTATTCCGGGACTGAGATCCTCAGATCTCGGCGAAGCGGATAAGAATGAGCTGCTCAGCTCGATTGTTTCCAGAATTGTATTTAACAGGGCAGATGATACGATTCAGATTTATTACATGATATAAACAGCACCTGCGAGGGCGTCACCATTCCCTCGCAGGTGCTGTTTTCGTATAAAAAGGAAAGATTATAAGTATCGGGATGGCAGGAGGGACTGCAGTTCGCTCAGGCTGTCCGCTGCCATTTCCGGAGTGTTGACAAGCGGAAATGGGATGTCAAGGCGCTCATATTTCTCCAGACAGAGCTTTCGAAACGGGAGCAGTTCCACTTTTTCAACATTATCATAATCTGTTAGAAAGCTGATTAAATCTTCGATATCTTTCGGTTCGTCATTGAGTCCAGGGACGACCACGCGGCGGACCCACATGGGGATCTGCATACGGCGTGTCAGATTCAGGAATTGTATGACGTTTTCAAAATTTCCCCGGCAGTACGTCTGATAATCCGCACTTGACAGAAACTTTACATCCGCCAGTACCAGGTCTGTATGAGAAAGTACTTCCCCGGCCATTTCCAGGCTGCCTATTCCGCTCGTATCAAGTGCCGTGTGAAAGCCCTCCTCCTTTAACAGGCGGAAGAGTTCAGCAGTAAATTCCGGCTGTGACAGCGGTTCACCGCCTGTGACGGTTACCCCGCCATTTTTAAGGTACGGCCGGTAGCGCTGGATTTTCATCAGGACTTCTCCTGGACTGTAAGGAGTGCCCCGGCCAAATTCCCATGTGTCCGGATTGTGGCAGTACGCGCAGCGCAGCGGACAGCCCTGCAGAAAGATAACATAGCGAAGTCCGGGTCCGTCGACAGCCCCCATGGATTGAAAGGAATGGATGTAACCCGCGGTTTCCATTACATCGCCTCATGGAAGGTCCGTGAAATAACCTCTCTTTGCTGTTCACGGCTGAGTTTATAGAAGTTTACTGCATAACCGGAGACACGGATCGTCAGATTCGGGTATTTTTCCGGATTATGGTAGGCATCAATCAGTGTTTCCCGGTTCATGACGTTGACGTTCAGATGATGGGCCATCTGACCGAAGTAGCCGTCGAGGATGGAGACCAGGTTGTCATACCGCTCGTCTTCGGATTTTCCAAGTGCCTGCGGAACAATGGAAAATGTATTGGAGATTCCGTCTTTACAGTAGCGGTAGGAAAGCTTTGCAACGGAATTGAGTGCTGCGAGTGCGCCGTTCTTTTCACGGCCGTGCATTGGGTTTGCTCCCGGAGCAAATGGTTCGCCGCTCTTCCGTCCGTCCGGAGTAGAACCTGTCTTCTTTCCGTATACGACATTTGAGGTGATTGTCAGGATGGACAGGGTATGCTCTGCGCCCCGGTACAGTGGTGTCTTCGTCAGTTCATGATAGAACAGTTCCATCTGTTCGCATGCGATGCTGTCTACACGGTCATCATCATTTCCGAAAGCCGGATATTCACCCTCAATCTCAAAATCAGTGATCAGTCCGGTTTTTTCATCACGGATACATTTTACCCTTGCGTGTTTGACGGCAGACAGTGAGTCAGCCAGAACGCTCATGCCTGCGACTCCGAAGGACATATAGCGGTGTACCTGGGTGTCGTGCAGTGCCATCTGAGTCTTTTCATAGGCATATTTGTCATGCATATAGTGGATCACGTTCATGGTGTTGGCATACATTTTGGCAACCCATGGACGGTAGAGATCAAGCAGTTCCAGTACCTTGTCATATTCCAGGTATTCCCCCTGATACGGCTCATGCACCGGACCGAGCTGCATATTCTGTTTCTCGTCTTTCCCGCCGTTGAGTGCCATCATCAGCATTTTTGCCAGGTTGGCGCGGGCGCCGAAGAACTGCATTTCCTTGCCGATGCGCATGGCGGAGACACAGCATGCGATCGCATAGTCATCGCCGAACTGCGGACGCATCAGGTCATCATTCTCATACTGGAGCGCGTCTGTGTCACAGGAAACCTTAGCACAGAATTTCTTGAATGCTTCGGGCAGGTCTTTGGACCACAGAACAGTCAGGTTTGGTTCTGCAGACGGTTTCAGGTTGTACAGGGTATGCATCATGCGGAATGTATTTCTGGTTACGAGAGTACGGCCGTCTTCACCGGTACCCCCGAGAGCCTCGGTAATCCACATGGGATCGCCGCCGAACAGTTCATTGTAATCCGGTGTACGAAGATGGCGCGCCATACGCAGTTTCATAACAAAATCATCCATCAGCTCCTGTGCCTGTGCCTCTGTCAGGGCTCCGGCAGCCATATCGCGCTCGAAATAGATATCCAGGAAGGTGGAGACGCGTCCGAGGCTCATCGCAGCGCCGTTTTGTTCCTTGATCGATCCCAGGTATCCGAAATACAGCCACTGGACAGCTTCCTGTGCAGTTCCCGCCGGCTTCGTGATGTCAAAGCCGTAGAGTGCAGCCATGTCACGCAGCTTGCCGAGAAAGTTTATCTGCTGGTACAGCTCTTCCAGCTGACGGATATGATCAACATCCATCAGTTCCAGGCTCAGAGCGTCTTTATCCTTCTGTTTCTCTTCGATCAGACGGTCGATACCATACAGAGCAACGCGGCGGTAGTCGCCGATGATACGGCCGCGTCCGTAGGCATCAGGGAGGCCGGTGATCAGTCCGCAGTGGCGTGCGGCTTTCGTCTCTTTGTTGTATACACGGAAAACGCCGTCGTTGTGGGTGGTACGGTACTGAAATTCATCTTCGACCTTCTGGGACAGTTCATATCCATAGGCTTTGCAGGCATCACGCGTCATGCGAAGTCCTCCGAACGGATTTACGCCGCGTTTTAAAGGACGGTCAGTCTGGAGACCTACGATCAGTTCATTATCTTTGTCCAGATAGCCGGGCTTATAGTTCAGAAGAGAAGTGACAGTCTGTGTGTCGATATCCAGAACACCTCCGAATTCCCGTTCCAGAGAGAGCAGATTTTCGAACTTATGCAGCAATTTTTCTGTTCGCTCCGTGGCGGGAGTAAGGAAAGAATCGTCGCCTTCATACGGTGTGTAATTTTTCTGGATGAAATCACGCACGTCGATGCTTTCCTGCCATTTACCCGGTTTAAAACTGTTCCATTGTGTAAACATTACTAATATCCTCCTGTTTTTGCGTGTGAGGCATCATGTTCCGATGTTTAACCAATAAAAAAGGACAACATCAAGGAAAAAGATGCTGCCCAGACGGTCGGCTGTTTTGATAGTACTTCATTCCCCTGTGGTAACCCACTTATCCGTCAGTAATGAAGACCCTGTTTACTTTATGAGGCGAGTATAACATCCGAAGGTTAAAACAGTCAAGAATATTTTTAAAAATCATAATTTTATCATAAAAGGAAAAGATTGGAATCATATAACAGAACCATCCGGACCTCCAAACTGACTGATGATTGCCTGTGCAAGACTGGCATTCGTTGTGGTAATATTTACCGGGTATTGAAGTCGTTTCTCATAATTCCACATAGGTCAGCGGCAGCCTCCTTTCTTTTCCCACGGCCATGGCTGTGATACCCACTGCCAGGAGCAATCCTTCTGTTCGTCCGCGGTATCGATGGTCAATGGCGCGTAACATCTGGCATATTCGTTCACGGCATCTTTGCGCATGCGAACGTATTCACGGTAACAGTCGAGTGCCTGCTCATCGTCGGGATGACTATCCAGATACAGAAGAAGATCGTCGACGGCAAAGCTCGTTTCGTTGATCCACTGCATCAGCTGAGTACGTGAAGGTGTCTTTGCATTCATCGGCATCCACCTCGCTTTCCGCAGAACGGTTTGCACAGTTCGGGGAAGATTGTTCCCATTTTAAGTCCTTTACAGGGCTCGAAAGTAGTTTTGAATTTCTGACTGGCCACAAAAGCCATGCCGACAGGAAGTTTATCTGCAATTGCATATATATCATAACTGGTATTGCACGGAGTATCTTTATGACAGGTGCATTCTCTGTCCGGACGTTCCGGACGGACGGGACTGCACGTAACCGGAGGCCTTTGACATCGGCCGCGGCAATCGGTACGATTCATAGCATATCGATCCATAGATTATGATAGTCCTTTCATGAATTTCATTTATTATATGTTATGACGGGGGATATAAAATGTGCGTTTTACATTTGTGTACCTGAAAGATAGCCTTGCACATCCAATCAAGCTGGGCTACAATGTAAACAACGAGTAAAATTAAGGGGAAAACAAAAGTTGAGTAAGACAGAATTGATTATGCTTGGAACTGGAAACGCAATGGTGACCAGATGTTATAATACATGCTTTGTGCTCAGGAATCAGGAGGACTGCCTGCTTGTGGATGCAGGCGGAGGAAACGGTATTCTGGCGCAGATGGAGAAAGCCGGAATACCGTTTGAAAACTTACATGCGATGTTTGTCTCCCATGGACATACAGACCATGTGCTCGGTGTGATATGGGTCGTACGCAAAATTTCGGCGATGATGAAAAGCGGTACATATGAAGGAGACTTCGTGATATACTGTCACACGGAACTGGCAGATATGATCCGCAGTTTCTGTATGCAGCTGCTTCCCGGAAAGTTTACAAAAATGTTCGACAAACGCATATGGATCACGAAGGTAGAAGAGGGACAGAAGGAACAGGCAGCAGGTTTCAAACTGCGTTTTTTTGATATTGACTCCACCAAGAAAAAACAGTTTGGCTTCACCGCTATACTTCCGGATGGGAAAAAACTGGTCTGTCTGGGAGATGAACCGTTTAATGAACGCAACCGTTCCTATGCGGAGAACGGAGAGTGGATGCTCAGCGAGGCATTTTGCCTCGATGAGGAAAAAGATACGTTTAAGCCGTATGAAAAACATCACAGCACGGCTCTTGATGCGGGAAGAACGGCACAGGAACTGGGAATACAGAATCTGATTCTGTACCATACGGAGGACAGTGACCTCAAACACCGAAAAGACCGGTACACAAAAGAAGCAGGCAGATTTTTTAAGAACAGGATATATGTACCGGATGACCTGGAAAGGATTTTGCTGTGCTGACAGGACTGAGACTTGAAAAGGATGCGAGAAACTGATGAGAACGTTCTTAAAAGATGTATACCGGATATGGAAATTAAATGGAATCAGCCTGTTTCTGTTTGAACTTATCTATCGGGTTGCGACGAGTGCTGTCATCATTCGCCTGACGGACTGGTTTATCAGCATCTCTTTAAAACAGCAGAAATACAGTTATCTGACGGCAGAAAACTTCGTAAAATTTATCTGCCATCCATTGACGCTGATTCTTCTGGCGGTGATACTGCTCTGCATGGCTTTTGCGGTGCTGCTGGAGATATCGGCGGTATTCTGGTGCATACAGTGTTCCATGCTTAATGAAAAAACGTACGTGCCGGGAATCATTAAAAACGGAATCACAAACAGCTTCCTGTTTATCCGGCACCATCCGGTTTTCTGGAGCATCTACATGCTTGGAACGATGCCGTTTCTGGGGCTGCATTTTATTATCTGGGAGATCGCCAACGTAAAGATTCTGGAGTTTACAGCGATCCAGATTTATAAGGTTTTCCCGGTAACATGGCTGCTGGTGCTGCTGTGTGTGATCATCGTGGCAGGATCCGTCATTATCACATTTTCATTACCATATTGTATAACGGAAAACCGCAGGATACGCCTGGGAATCAAGTTGGCCGCTGTCCGGCTGAAGCGTCACTTTGGCAAAAGTGTTGCGGGTGTTGTGCTGATGCAGATACTCGTGCTTGCCGTGACGGCAGCGGCTTATCTGATGGCCGTTGCGCTGATCGTCGGTATCATCATCATCTTTATGAAACCGTCGTTCAGAATCAGCGGTGTGCTGACATACGGCAACGGCGCAAAGAGCATAATCGGTTTATGTGCCGGGTCGGCAGGCATAATTTTCGGGCTTCTGGCGGTGGGAGGGATATATTTTCCGCGGCGGGGAAAACAGTATTTGAAACGGATTTCACAGAAAAACAGAGGGAAGTACCGTGTGTTTCGCCGCAGGTCGATGGCATATCTCGCCACGTCATTCCTGATCGCTGCGGAGGCCGGGGGAATTCTGTATGTGAATCTGGCGCGCGGAAATGTCAATAACATGGTGCTCAGCTCCTTCAGCGTGACCGCACACCGGGGCGGTGCTCTTATGGCGCCTGAAAATACGATGAGTGCCATGGAATATGCGGTTGCATCGATGTCCGATTATGCAGAGATCGATGTCCAGGAGACAAAGGATGATATTCTGGTGCTGCTGCATGACAACAATCTGAAAAGGACCACCGGATTGAATGCCAATGTCTGGGATATGGCATACCAGGAGGTGGCTCAGCTTGATGCGGGGGTGAAGTTCAATAAACGTTTTCTGGGTGAGAAAGTCCCGACGCTCGATGAGATCATAAAATACAGCAGGGGAAAGATCCGCCTGAATATTGAAGTGAAGAGTAACGGCCACAATAAAAATATCGTCAGTAAGGTGATCAAGTGCATCGAGGATAACGATTTTGAAGACCAGTGTATCCTCACCTCCATGAACTATGGATTCTTAAAGCAGGCAAAAGAGCTGAACCCGGACATAAAGACGGGATATATCATGACCATGACGTATGGAAGTATCAGGGATATCGAGTGTGCCGACCTTTTCAGTGTGAAGCATACGTACGTAACCCGCTGGTTTGTAAAAGAGGCCCATGCCTGCGGTAAAGAAGTACACGCATGGACGGTGAATTACCCGGGTGATGTACAGCGCATGATCACATATGGGGCCGACGGTGTGATCACGGATGACCCTGCCCTGGTTCACAGAATCTACCTGGGAGAAGAAGACAAGAAGACGGGGTTCTGGGGGCTTATGAAGTATGCTGTGAAATAAAGAGTTTTTTTATTGGGCATTTGATGTTATAATGATGAATTGATAATGTTGGGGTCAGACAGATCCGTGAATGACAGAAACGAGGTTACATATGCGCAAGGCAATTGCTGGATTTATCAAAAAAATGCGTGAAAAGGCGGATTATTATGATTATAATCTGCTGGCAGTCGTGATTCTGCTGATTTGTTTCGGGCTGGTCATGCTGTACAGCACCAGTTCCTATGAATCAAATATGAAATTTGGCGATGATATGTATTATTTCCGGAGACAGGCACTCATCAGCCTGGCGTCCGTTATGGTTGCAGTCATCCTGTCAAGGATCGATTACCATATACTGATCAAATTGTCCGGATTTATTTTTGTGATGGCATTTGTCCTGATGGCGCTTGTAAAATCACCGCTCGGCGTTGAGGTAAACGGAGCCAGGCGCTGGCTGAAGCTCGGTATTCAGTTTCAGCCGTCCGAGATCGCCAAGATTGCGGTGATCACATATCTGCCCGTGGTGATTATCAGCATGGGGAGAAAGGCGAAATCTCTAAAGGCGGTGGCCGTGCTCCTGTTCCTGGGGGCGCTCCAGGCAGGCGGTGCGTATATCCTGACGGATAACCTGAGCACCGGTCTGATCATCGGAGGGATCACGGTCATCCTGATCTTTATCTCACATCCGAAAACAGCGCCGTTCGTCGCGACTGCAGGGGCAGGTGCGGGGATACTGGCGATCTTTATCGGATATCTGGCAGCGACGATCGACAACAGCCAGAGCTTCCGTATCCGGCGCGTGCTGGCATGGCTGCGTCCGGAAGAATACTCTGCCGACGGCGGATATCAGGTTATGCAGGCACTGTATGCGATCGGATCCGGCGGGCTTTTCGGAAAAGGGCTTGGCAACAGCGCACAGAAGCTGGGGACCATACCGGAGGCGCAGAACGATATGATTTTTTCGATCGTCTGTGAGGAGCTCGGGATTTTCGGGGGCGTGATGCTGCTCCTGCTGTTTGCATACCTGCTGTACCGTTTGTTTTTTATTGCACAGAATGCACGGGATCTGTACGGTTCGCTGATCGTAACGGGGATTTTTGCGCATATTGCGCTGCAGGTCATCCTGAATATCTGTGTTGTGATCAATGTGATCCCGACGACGGGTATCACGCTTCCATTCATAAGCTATGGGGGAACCTCTGTACTGTTTTTGATGACGGAGATGGGGATTGCGCTCAGTGTATCGAGAGGGATTAAATTTCAGGAAAAAAGCAGGTAAAAAAAATACGGCCCCGATTTGTAAAAATGGGTTGACAAATAATAAAAATCTAGCTATGCTTTGACCATAATATAGTAATTTTTAATGAGAATAAAGGAGAGCGGGATATGTTTGAGAAAATGAAAGAAATTATTGCTGAGCAATTAAATTGTGATGCCAATACGATTTTTGCGGATACATCATTCAAGGATGATCTGGGTGCTGATTCACTGGATCTGTTTGAACTGGTTATGGCACTGGAGGAAGAGTACTCGATCGAGATACCATCTGAGGATTTGACGGATCTGCTGACAGTCGGCGATGTGGTCGAATATTTAAAGACAAAAGGTGTGGAAGAATAATCCACGCCTTTCTTAAAGCTTAAAAACAGTTGACGAGGAGAGACACGAATTATGACAAAGGTAAAAACGCGGTTTGCCCCCAGTCCTACCGGGAAAATGCATGTGGGCAATCTCCGTACAGCACTGTATGCTTATCTGATCGCAAAACACGCGGGCGGAGACTTTATGCTAAGGATCGAAGATACAGACCAGGAACGTTTTCAGGAGGGAGCGCTGGATATCATATACCGGACGCTTGAACATACCGGGCTGATTCCGGACGAGGGACCCGGAAGGGAGAAGGACTGCGGTCCATACGTGCAGAGTGAGCGGAATGCCCGGGGTATCTATATGAAATATGCAAAACAGCTGATTGATCAGGGGGACGCATATTACTGTTTTTGTAATAAAGAACGGCTCGAGTCTCTCAGAACCTGTGTGGCTGATAAGGATATCGTCGTATATGACAAACACTGTCTGCACCTGACGCCGGAAGAGGTTCAGGAAAAACTGGATAAAGGGCTGCCCTATGTGATTCGCATCAACATGCCGAAGGAAGGGACCACAACGTTCCATGACGAAATCTATGGAAACATTACCGTTCCGAATGCAGAACTTGACGATATGATACTGATCAAGTCTGACGGTTATCCGACATATAATTTCGCAAATGTCGTGGATGACCATCTGATGGGGATCACTCACGTGGTAAGAGGAAATGAATATCTGTCATCTGCTCCGAAGTACAACCGCCTGTATGAGGCGTTCGGCTGGGAAGTACCGGTCTATGTTCACTGCCCGCTGATCACGAATGAAGAACATCAGAAGCTGAGCAAGCGCAGCGGTCATTCCTCCTATGAGGATCTGATCTCACAGGGATTCCTGAGCGAGGCAGTTATCAATTATGTGGCGCTTCTGGGATGGAGCCCTCAGGAAAACCGCGAGATATATTCTCTTCAGGAGCTGGTGGAGGCGTTTGATTACCGCCATATGAGCAAATCTCCGGCAGTATTTGACATGGTCAAACTGAAATGGATGAACGGTGAGTATATCAAGAAAATGGAAGAAGAGGATTTCTACGAAAAGGCCCTGCCCAGTATCAAAGAAGTGATCACGAAAGATTATGACCTGAAAAAGATCGCATCCATGGTAAAGACGCGAATTGAGACTTATCCGGATATCAAAGTGCTGATCGATTTCTTTGAAGAAGTTCCGGAGTATGATGTGTCCATGTATACGCATAAAAAATCAAAGACAAACAGTGAGACGTCTCTGAGTGTTCTGCAGGAAGTACTGCCGCTGCTGGAAAGCCAGGATGATTACAGCAATGATGCCCTCTATGCCAGACTGTCGGAGTATGTAAAGGATAAAGGTTATAAAAACGCATTTGTGATGTGGCCGATCCGAACGGCAGTATCAGGAAAACAGATGACACCGGCAGGTGCGACGGAGATTATGGAAGTACTCGGAAAAGAGGAAACAATCATGCGCATCCGGGCGGCGATCGAGAAGTTAAGCTAATGACATTTAATCAGGAACAGACAGAGGCAGTCCATCATGTAGAGGGTCCATTGCTGGTACTGGCAGGACCGGGATCAGGAAAAACAGCTGTGATCACAGCAAGGACTGCATATCTGTCGGAAACATACAAAGTGTCTCCTTCTTCTATCCTGGTAGTGACTTTTACGAAAGCCGCTGCCAGCCAGATGAAGGAGCGCTTTTTACGTATGCGGGGTGCTGTACATACGAATGTTCACTTCGGGACATTTCACGGTCTTTTCTATGGGATACTGAAACAGGCGTATGGGCTGAGCGGGCGTAATATCATCAGTGAGGAAGAAAAAAAGAGGATAATAAGAGAACTCCTTGCAGGCAGCGGCCTGGAAGCGGAGGATGAGAGGGATGTGCTGGAGCTTCTTCAGCGGGAGATCAGCATGGTAAAGACAGAGCAGATGCCGCTTGACCATTTCTATTCCGGAAGCTGCCCGGAGGAGATGTTCCGGCAGATTTACCGGAAGTATCATGAGATCCTCTGCGGGAAAAAACTGCTGGACTTTGATGATTTGATGGTATACTGCTATGAGCTGTTCATCAAGCGTCCGGATATCCTGAAAAAATGGCAGGAACACTTTCAGTATATTCAGATTGACGAGTTCCAGGATATCAATATGCTTCAGTACCGGATCATCAGAATGCTCGCTGCACCGCAGAATAATCTGTTTGCGGTGGGGGACGACGACCAGTCGATCTACCGTTTCCGGGGAGCAAAGCCGGAGATGATGTTTCGGTTCCAGAAAGATTATCCGTCTGGAAAAACTATCATCCTGCATCAGAATTACCGATGCAGCGCGTCGATCGTGAAGTGCTCACAGAGACTGATCCGCCATAATTCTGCCCGGTTTGAGAAACAGCTGACTACTTCGAACGCCGCAGGAAAAGCGGTGGAGATGTGTACTTTTCCGGATGAAAATGCAGAGACGGATTACCTGCTTGAGAGCATTCGAAAGCTGATAGAAAACGGAGGGGCATGTGAGGATATTGCCGTGCTGTTCCGCACCAACATGGGCAGCAGACCCACGGTCTCCAGACTGATGGAGTATAATCTTCCATTTACTGTAAAAGACGGCCTGCCCAATATTTTTGAACACTGGATCGCGGTACATATCCTGTCCTACCTCCGCCTTTCGAAGGGGGGAAGACAGCGCAGTGACTTTCTTCAGATCGCAAACAAGCCGAACCGATATATTTCCAGGGAAGCGCTGTACGAGAGCGAAGTCTCTTTCGAACATCTGTATCAGTTCTATGAAGGAAAAGACTGGATGTGTGACAGGATTGAAAAACTGGAGGAAGACCTGAAGATCCTGGCGGGCATGCCGCCGTTTGCGGCGATCAACTATATCCGCTGCGGTATCGGTTATAATGAATACATCCGTGAATATGCCGGGTATCGTAAGATGAAGCCGGAAGAGCTGAACGACGTAATGGATGAACTTCAACAGAGCGCGCGTAAGTACCGGACCTTCGAAGAGTGGTGCACCTATATTCAGGACTATACCCTCGAGCTCAGAAAACAGAAATCAAAGAAGCAGGAGGGCGGAATCACGATTTCCACGCTGCACGGTGCGAAAGGACTGGAATATCCGCATGTGTATATTATGGATATCAATGAGGGAACGATACCTTACCACAAAGCTGTGCTCCCGGAAGAGGTTGAAGAAGAGCGAAGGCTTCTGTATGTGGGGATGACGAGGGCGTCAGAGACGCTGCATCTTTTCAGTACGAAAAAGAAATATGAAAAAAAACAGGAGCCGTCCAGGTTTCTGGAGGAAGTGATGAGGGAAAGTGAGACGTGTGTAACGAAGTGACCGCCATATATGCGGTAAAGATCCCGGAGAGCCAAAAGCGCAGCGGCAGGAAACAGGAACACACAGCCGGTCTGAGGCTGCTGAAATACGGGCTCAGGGATATGTTCGGGATTGGACCGGGGGAGGTTCTTACAGAGCGGGGCCCATCAGGCAAGCCTTATCTCGTGAATTGTCCCGGAGTACATTTTAACATCAGCCATTCCGGGGGTTATGCCGTGTGTGCGGTCGGGTCTGTGCCGATGGGCGTGGACATTGAGTTTCGCAGGGAGCTTGATTACCGGCGGCTGGCGGAAAAAGCGCTGACGGCGGAAGAGAAAAAGGATATGGAAAACAGTAGTGATCCCGGGAGGTACTTCTTTGACCGGTGGGTGGAGAAGGAGAGTTACCTCAAGTGGAAAGGCACGGGTATCACAGAGAATCTGAAAAAGATTGACCGTAAGGACGGCTTTAGCTGCCATTTTGAACTGGCGGATGGCTTCAGCTGTGCCATCTGGTCTGAAAAGCCGATGAAACTGAAGATATGCAGGATAGATGATCGGGAATTATTTGAAGATGACAGGATGCAGTGATACTGCATCCTCTTTTTTATTCTAAATCAGGATTCGCCTCATATATTTATTTTAAGAGGTGAACAAGATGAGAAGAGATGAGGTTTTAAAATTATTTTCGGGAGAAATACGCAGTGTGCTGGGAAAAATAGAGCTGAAATTTGAACTTCTGCAGGAAATCAGACTTCGGATTCACGCACCGCTCGCAATCAATTACTGCGATACAGAATATTTTATCGGCAGAGACGGAGCACTTTGCGGGAGTGTGGAACAAGCTTACCGTGTCACATCCCAAGATGTGAAAGAGACGATGGAATATGTGTCAGGCTACTCGCTCTATGCATATGAGGAAGAGATACGTCAGGGATATCTGACGATTCAGGGCGGACATCGTGTGGGCATTGCCGGAAAAACAGTGGTTGATGGAAATAAAGTGAAGAGTATTAAATACATTTCCTTTATCAATATTCGTTTTTCACACCAGATAAAAGGGTGCGCGACGGAAGTCCTGCCGTATGTCTCCGATAAAAAAGGTATTCATCATACATTGATCATATCACCGCCGCGCTGCGGAAAGACGACTATACTGAGAGATCTGATCCGGCAGCTGTCAGACGGCAGCAGGGAACGGCCGGGGTGTACCGTCGGTGTTGTGGACGAGCGGTCAGAGATCGGCGGCTGTTATCTCGGGATTCCCCAGAATGACATCGGGATCCGCACGGATGTTCTGGACGGCTGTCCCAAAGCGGAGGGGATGATGATGCTTGTGCGTTCCATGTCACCGTCTATCATTGCTGTGGATGAGATTGGAAGCTATGAGGACATCCATGCCATCGAGACGGTCATCAACTGTGGATGTAAGCTCCTTGCGACAGTACATGGCAGTTCTGTGGATGACATCAAGCGGAAACCGCTACTGGAACGGCTTGTAAATGAGAAAGTGTTTGAGAGATACATAGTTCTCCAGAATCAGAAAAAAGCGGGGGAGATACGGTCGATATTTGATGAGAGGGGAACATGTCTTTACCGGAGGGAAACAGTCCTATGATAAAAATGATAGGTATTGCTGCTGTTGTTTTTTCATGCTGCAGCCTGGGGCTCTTAAAAAGTGCCGACATGAAAAAGCGGCTGCTGCAGCTTCGGGAGTGGCAGCGTCTCGTGATGCTGCTGGAGCATGAGATCACATTCAATGTGACGCTGCCTGAGGCGATACGAACGGTCGGCAGCCGGGCGAAAGAACCGTTTGCCGGGTTTCTGAAGAGTCTGTGTGAACAGCTGGATTCTTATACGGGACGTTCTTTTTCGGAAATCTTCGTCCGGGAGGCGACAAAACATCTGGAAGGCAGCAGCCTGCAATCCTCTGATATCCGTGAATTGTGTCAGCTGGCAGATATGATGGGAAACGCCTCAAAGCAGATGCAGAAACAGATCCTGGAACATTACCTGGAAGAGCTTGCGCTTGTGATTCATAATCTGCAGGCTCAGCTGCCGGAAAAACAGAGGCTGTTTCGGAGTCTTGGGATTCTGGGCGGGGCATTTCTCGGTATTCTATTGCTTTGATAAAGGAGGAGGAATGTGGAAGTCAGTATTATTTTTAAGATCGGAGCAGTGGGGATACTTGTATCTGTGCTGAGCCAGGTGCTGAAACACAGCGGAAGGGACGAGCAGGCATTTTTGACTAGTCTGGCAGGATTGATTATCGTGTTGTTCTGGATCATTCCCTATATTAATGAGCTGTTTGACAGCGTCCGTCAATTGTTTTCACTGTAGCGGAGGGATAAGTTATGGATATTATCAAAATTTCTATACTGGGGTTTTCCGGAATGATTCTCGGAATCCTTCTGAAAGAGTGTAAACCGGAATATTCTTTTTATATCAGTTTCGCATGCGGCCTGTGCATCCTGCTGCTTGCGACCTCCAAGGTGTCCTATCTGGTGGAGTCTCTGCAGAAGATTCAGAGTAATCTTCCGGTAGATGCTTCTTATCTCAATATACTTCTGAAAATGATCGGGCTTACGTATATCGGCCAGTTTTCATCCAGCCTCTGCAAGGACGCCGGGTACGGCGCGATCGCATCACAGATTGAAATTTTCTGCAAATTATCACTCATGGTGATCTCCATGCCGGTTCTGCTGACGCTCCTGGATGTGATTCAGGGATTCCTGGCATGAAGAAGCGAAAAAAGAGAAGACGTATGCTGCTGATTGTCATGCCCGGGGTCTGGCTTATGATGATGGCGCTGCTTTCGGTCACCTGCTGGGCATCAGCCGCCGGAAGCAGCGATGACCAGCTGACAGACAGTGAAGAATATGAGGATGAACTGCTCGATGACATGGACACCCGGCAGATGCAGGAGATCATGGACGAGCTTTTAGAGGACAGCAGCTTTTCATTTCTGGATGCGATGAAAGAACTGCTGAAGGGAGAAACGCCCTTCAGCCTTGAGTGGTTTGGTGAGATACTCAAGGAGAGTTTGTTTTCGGAGTTCGAGCAGGGCCGCAGTGTGCTGGGACAGGTCCTGCTTCTGGCATTTGCGGGAGCCGTGCTGACAAGTTTTGTGCATATATTTGACAACGAGAAAATGGGGGACATCTGCTTTTATCTCGTCTACCTTCTGGTGTTCGTGCTGCTTTTGAAGGCGTTTGGACAGCTGAGCGATGGTCTGCATACAACGCTTGAGGGAATCGTCAGTTTTATGCAGGCCCTGGCTCCTTCTTACTATATTGCGATCACAGCAGCCTCGGGCGTGACTTCGGCTACAGTTTTTTATCAGATCATATTGATTGTGATATTCTGTGTAGAGTATCTCCTGGTGAACATGATGATACCGGCGATACATATCTACGTACTGCTGGAATTCATAAACCTGCTGACGAAAGAGGAGATGCTCTCCAGAATATCCGAACTGCTGAAATCAGCGATTCTCTGGGCGCAGAAAAGCATGTTGACGGTCATTGTCGGAATGCAGATCATACAGAGCCTGGTAGCGCCCGCTGTTGACTCTCTGAAACGCTCCGTCCTCGGAAAAACCGTCAGTGTGATACCGGGAGTAGGCAATGCGGTCAACGCGGTTACAGAGATTATTTTTGGATCTGCCGTACTCATCCGCAACTGTTTTGGCGTGACTGCCCTGATCGTGTTGATTGTATGTTCGATCGCGCCTGTGATCAGGCTCGGGTTCAATGCACTTATCTATAAGTTTATCGGCGCTGTGATCCAGCCGATCTGTGATTCACGGCTGGTGGGATGCTTTCACGCGATGGGAGAGGGATGCGGACTCCTGCTGAAGGTACTGTTTACAACGCAGGTTATGTTTCTTCTTACCATCGTCATTCTGGCAAACTCGCTGCAGTGAAGGAGAAAAAATATGACGGAAACGGTATACAGCTGGATGCGGAATCTGGTGTGCTATTATCTTGTGTATTCGATCGTAATGAACCTTGTACCACAAAAACAGTATCAGATGTATATAAAGAATTTCATGGGGATGCTGCTGGTAGTCATTATCCTGACACCTGTGCTTCAGTTCTTTCATTCAGAGAGAGATCTGCAGGAATTCTTCCAGACTGAGGAGATGAAAGTGGCATGGGAAGAGGCGCGGCGCACCGAGGTGGTGTTCACGCAGGAGAGCGATGAATATCTGCTGTATGCATGCCGTGAGGAGATTAAGGGACAAATCAAGGAGATGCTGGGTGATTACGGTCTGTATCCGGCTGACATAGAGGTAACATTAAAACAGGGGGAGATGATTGAGGTGGAGAATATTCATATACAGGCAGTATCGCAGGAGGAAAGCGGCCGCATTTCAGTCGGAGAGATTAAAATCGACCCGGAACACGAAAAACAGGATCCGGCCGCAGAGGAGATCCGAAAGCGTTTGGCTGATGTATATCAGATAGATGCTGCGCATATAAGTATTAGTATAGGGTGAATGGTGAAAGGATGAAAGAGCGGATTAGGACCCGGATAAAGGAGCTGAAAAAAGAACAGATCCTGGTGTTTGTATTGATTCTGGGATTGTTGATCGTTGTGCTGCTGCCGACAAAGAAGACAAAAGTCACGAAGCCGGAAGAAGAGGCCGGCACACCGGTACAGGAAGCAGAAATCCAGGAAGAAACCATTCAAAAGCAGCTGGAACGCCAGCTTGTGGAGACACTGCAGCAGGTGGAAGGCGTCGGCGCGGTTACCGCGGCGATCACGCTGGAGACAACAGGCAGGAAAATCGTTGAAAAGGATACGCCCGCCAATGATTCCATGACATCACAGGAAGACAGCCAGGGAGGAAAGCAGGATTCAAAAAACAGCAGTTCAGAGGAAGCGACTGTATATCAGAAGGACGGTGAGGGAAATCAGACGCCGTATGTTGTTTCAGAGACGACGCCCGAGATACGGGGAGTCGTCGTGGTGGCGCAGGGAGGAAATGACCCGGTGATCGTACAGCAAATTCAGGAAGCAGTCATGGCATTATTTCACGTAGACGCACATAAAATAAAAGTGATGAAAATGAAGTGAAGGAGAATGTCGTTGAAAAAAAAGATATTCAAAAAAAATCAGATCATTATTACAGCTTTGGCGGTTATGATAGCGGTCGCCGGATATATTAATTATTCGGATTCACGACTGAAAACACAAAGTGCGAAAAGTTCGGACAACAGTGAAAAAACAGAGGAGACAGCCGATATCGGAGATATCACGGAGGAGATCGAAAGTCTTGATTATGATCTGACAGACGAGATCGCGGAGGCGGCTGAGAAAGAAAATGCCGACGCTGATTCTGCAGATGTTAACGCTTCAGATGCCGATTCTGAGGATGCGTCGGCCCAGACACCGGGCGAGGCAGTGCTGACCGGAGCATCTACATACGTGGCGCAGGCTAAGATCAGCCGGGAGCAGGTACGTTCTCAGAATAAGGAAACTCTGCTGGAGATTATTAACAATGAAGAACTGTCCGAGGAGGAAAAACAGTCCGCGGTAGAGAGCATGGTGACGATGACGGACCGCATTGAGAAAGAGGCGGCAGCGGAATCCCTGCTGGAAGCGAAGGGCTTTGAAAATGTAGTTGTCAATCTGAATGGCGATACGGCGGATGTTATGGTGCCGACTGCTGATCTGGAGTCATCACAGCTGGCACAGATTGAAGACGCTGTCAAGAGAAAGACCGGTGTAGAACCGCAGAATATCGTGATCACTCCGATGGATGAGACTGTGGCTGAATAGAACAGAGGACCGCTGCCGTGAGGCAGCGGCTTTGTTTTGTCCCGGTCTTTGTTTTGCAGGTGCACAAATTATCCGGGGGATGCAGAGAAAATATCAAAATATAACGTTTAAACGGCGGATATTCGTATATGAAAATAATTAATTTTATATCCCCGGTACAGGCTTGTATCCCTTCAGAAATCTGATATTATAAAATCACAAATAATGTCACTTTAGAATTCACTCGTTAAAAAAATTTTGGTGACGGAACATCCCGATAAAAAAGTAGTTATGGAGGAAAGCTGTAACTGCTTTTTTGTTTCATACGGGGAAAGAAGGGAGAAAATATTATGGTGGTAAATGTTCTGCTGTATGACAGCTTTGAAACAATGGATGCGTTTGTGCCGGTCAGTATTCTGGGAAAACTGCCGGAACATTTTTATATGAATTATCTTTCCGCATCAGGTGGGATTATCAATAGTTTGCAGGATGTTAAGGTGTGGACGGAACCACTGGAGGAAAATGCAGGGGGAGATATTCTGCTGATTCCGGGAGGAAAGGGTGCAAGGCGCCTGATCCTGCAGGAACAGGACACGCTGAGACTCATTAAAGAAGCCGCCGGCGCAGCCGGTACAGTCATAATGGTAGGGAGCGGTTCGGCTGTCCTTGCGCAGACGGGGGCGTTATACCACAGGACGGTTGCAGAGTTCGCCAGCGGTGACAACTGGAAGCGGATGTTTACTGCAGGGATTTACTGGACGCGGGATACCGGGTGGATCTCTGACGGTAAATTTTATTCCTGTCAGAGATCAGCTGATGCGTCTGACATGATACTTGGAATGATCGCGGACCTGATCGATATTAATGATGCGGGAAGAGCGGCGGAAGCACTCGGACTGCAGTGGTCAGAATATGATTATATGGGACAATAAATGTAAAACATAAATAAAAGTACAGCACAGTAACCTTGACACTGCCCAAACGATATAATACAATGAATGGCGTGTGAATGAAGAACGACTTAAGAACAACAATCAGGAGGTTATTTCGTGGCTGATTATACGAAAGAAATAGAAAAAAGGCGGACGTTTGCCATTATTTCCCATCCGGATGCGGGAAAGACGACGCTGACAGAAAAATTCCTGCTCTACGGAGGAGCGATCAACCTGGCAGGATCCGTGAAGGGGAAGGCGACGGCGCGACACGCTGTGTCCGACTGGATGGAGATAGAAAAAGAGCGTGGAATTTCGGTGACATCTTCCGTGCTGCAGTTTAATTATGACGGATACTGCATCAATATTCTGGATACGCCGGGGCATCAGGATTTCTCAGAGGATACTTACAGAACGTTAATGGCTGCAGATTCCGCCGTAATGGTCATCGATGGTTCCAAGGGGGTTGAGGCACAGACCAGAAAACTGTTTAAAGTCTGTGTCATGCGGCACATTCCGATTTTTACATTTATCAATAAAATGGATCGTGATGCGAACGATACCTTCGACCTGCTGGATGAGATCGAAAAAGAACTTGGGATCGCAACCTGTCCGATCAACTGGCCGATCGGATCAGGAAAATCTTTCAAAGGAGTCTACGACCGTGATACGAAGAAGGTGCTGACTTTCTCCGATACCATGAAGGGGACGAGAGAAGGCACGGAGGAGGAAGTTGCAGTGGATGATCCTCATCTTTCTGATATACTGGATCCGGGGCAGAAGGATCAGCTGCTGGAAGAGATTGAACTGCTGGACGGAGCCAGTGCCGAATTTGATATGGAAAAAGTGAGCAGGGGCGAACTCTCTCCGGTATTTTTCGGATCGGCACTTACAAACTTCGGTGTAGAGACATTCCTGCGGCATTTTCTGCAGATGACTACCTCGCCGCTTCCCCGAAGGGCGGACATGGGGATTGTAGATCCGATGAAGGAGCCGTTTTCAGCGTTTGTCTTTAAAATACAGGCAAATATGAATAAGGCGCACCGTGACAGGATCGCGTTTATGCGAATCTGCTCCGGGAAGTTTGAAGCATCTGAGGAAGTCTGTCATGTTCAGGGAGACAGGAAGATGCGTCTGTCTCAGCCTCAGCAGATGATGGCTCAGGACCGCCATGTGGTGGAGGAGGCGTATGCAGGGGATATCATCGGTGTATTTGATCCCGGTATTTTCTCAATCGGCGATACCGTATGCAGCCCGGGCAAACGGTTTGCTTTTGAAGGAATTCCGACATTTGCGCCCGAGCATTTTGCCAGAGTCCGTCAGGTGGATACGATGAAGAGAAAGCAGTTCATCAAGGGCATCAATCAGATCGCACAGGAAGGTGCAATTCAGATTTTCCAGGAGTTTAATACGGGAATGGAAGAAATCATCGTCGGCGTGGTCGGAGTACTGCAGTTTGATGTTCTAAAGTACCGTCTGGAGAATGAATATAAAGTGGATATCCGTCTCGAAACTCTGCCGTATGAACATATCAGATGGATTGAGAACAAAGAAGAAATTGATCTGGCAAAACTCGTCGGAACCTCGGACATGAAAAAAGTCAGAGATTTAAAAGGGAATCCCCTGCTGCTGTTTGTCAATGCCTGGAGTGTGGGCATGACGCTGGACAGGAATGAGAATCTGAAACTTTCGGAATTCGGAAAGAATTAAAAACCCCTTTTATTTTTCAGACGATTTTGTTATAATATTGAAAAAGGATGAGCTGCAGGAGGTTTCGCTATGGCAGAAAATAAAAATGAAAGCAGAGATGCTTATACGATTTACGATGACAAAACGATTGGAACGGTTCAGATTGCAGATGAGGTGGTAGCGATCATTGCCGGATTGGCGGCTACGGAAGTAGAAGGCGTCAATTCCATGGCCGGGAATATAACGAATGAACTTGTGGGAAAACTCGGCATGAAGAATCTGTCGAAGGGTGTGAAAGTCAATGTGTCGGACGGAATTGTCCGTGTCGACCTGAACCTGAATATTAAATACGGTTACGGGATTCCGGAAGTCTGCCGCAAAGTGCAGGACAAGGTAAAATCCGCTATTGAAAATATGACAGGACTTAGCGTATCGGATATTAATATTGGCATTGCAGGCGTGAACCTTGAAAATATAGAATGAGAGATCAAGAGGATGAGGGGGGATCTGTAGAGATCCCCCTTTTTCAGCATCGCGTACTTGCTGACTTTTGAAGTGGAGGAAAACATGGGACGAAGAGAACTGCGGGAAAATATTTTTAAGCTGCTTTTTTTAAGCGCGTTTAACCAGGAAGATGAGATGCCCCGCCAACTGGAACTGTACTTTGACAATCTTGAAGATTTGCAAGAAAAAGATCAGATATATATGGAAGATAAGTTTCGTCTGATCATGGGAAAACTGGGAGAAATCGACGGGCTGCTGAATGAAAAATCATCCGGCTGGAAAACTACCAGAATGAGTAAAGTAGATCTGACAATTCTCAGGCTTGCCGTGTACGAGATCAGGTTTGATGAAGATGTTCCGACCGGAGTTGCCATCAATGAGGCGGTTGAACTGGCAAAACGTTTCGGGCAGGATGAGTCAGCATCATTTGTGAACGGTATTCTGGGAGCCGTCGCGCAGGAGTAGTATATGGGACAGAGTATTTATTCTGTAAAGCAGGTCAATACTTATATTAAAAACATGTTTACCCAGGACTTTCTGCTGTCCAGGATAGCAGTCCGGGGAGAAGTCAGTAATTGTAAATATCACACCTCGGGCCATATCTATTTTTCTCTGAAGGATGAAAATGCTGCAATTGCCTGTGTGATGTTTGCAGGACAGCGTAAGGGTCTGGCATTCCGCATGAAAGACGGCGATCAGGTCGTGGTAAAGGGCAGCGTCAATGTCTATGAGCGCGACGGCAGATATCAGGTGTATGCGCAGGAAATTTCACTGGAGGGAGCGGGGATTCTGTATGAGAGGTTTCTTGCCCTGAAAAAAGAACTGGAAGAGATGGGGATGTTTGCACCGGATTACAAGCAGTCGATTCCGACCGGCATACGGACGCTGGGAGTGGTCACCGCACCGACCGGAGCGGCGATTCGCGATATTTTAAGCGTTGCGAAGCGCAGAAATCCCGGGATTTCCATTATCCTGTATCCGGCGCTGGTACAGGGGGAAGGCGCTAAGGAGAGCATCGTGCAGGGAATACGGGCAATGGATGCTTTGGGCGTGGACACTCTGATCGTCGGAAGAGGCGGGGGATCCATAGAGGATCTCTGGGCATTTAACGAGGAGGATGTGGCGAGAGCCATCTTTGAATGCACTGTTCCTGTGATCTCTGCGGTGGGTCATGAAACGGATGTTACGATCGCAGATTATGTGGCTGATATGCGTGCACCGACTCCGTCTGCTGCAGCCGAACTCGCAGTCGACGATGTGCGTGCAGTGATCGCCCGTATGATGGAGTATCAAAAGCGCCTGAACCTTAATATGACAGGAAGAATCACACTAACGAAACAGCGCCTGCTCAGGCTGAAGACGCAGTTTGGTTATCTGAGCCCCCGCCAGCAGATCATTGAGAAACGTCAGTTCCTGGCGGATGCGGAGGATAAGCTGCACCGGGCGATGGAACAGCAGATTCTGGAAAAACGCCATCTTCTGCAGCTGTATATTCAGAAGATGAAGGGGTTGTCTCCGCTTGATAAACTGAATCAGGGTTTCTCCTACGTGGAAAACCAGGAGGGGAGAGCAGTGACCAGTGTATCGCAGACACAAACAGGAGACGAGCTTAAGATTTATGTCAGCGACGGATTGATCCGGGCAGATGTGACAGAGATAACGGAGGACAGAGTAAATGCAGGAAAAGGACAAAACAGAGAGGACTCTGGAGGAGTCATTTGAGATATTGGATGATATTGTAGCAAAGCTGGAATCGGGGAAGCTGTCACTTGAAGATTCTTTTGGCATGTACCAGTCAGGTATGGAACTGCTGAAGGAATGCAGCAGGAAGGTGGACCTCGTAGAGAAAAAGGTACTGCAGATGGATGCAGAGGGTGAACTTCGTGAATTTTAAAGAGGAACTGAAAAAGCGGACGGAGGAGGCGCAGAATATAATCTTTGCCTTCCTGCCGGCGGAAGAGGGGTTTACAGCGCCGCTCGCAGAAGCGGTCAATTACAATATGAGGGCGCCGGGAAAAAGGCTGAGGCCGATACTGATGCGGGAGACGTGCCGTATGTATGGCGGCAGCGATCACGTGGCGGGTCCGTTTATGGCGGCGATCGAGATGATACATACACATTCCCTGATCCATGATGACCTGCCTGCGCTTGATAACGATGATTACAGGAGAGGCAGGAAAACTACGCATGTGGTCTACGGGGAAGCGATGGCAGTGCTAAGCGGAGATGTCCTGCTCAACTATGCGTATGAGACGGCACTGCGGACGTTTCAGGTTCCGGGAGCGGAAGTGCAGGCGGCTAAGGCGCTCACGATCCTGGCTGAAAAGACGGGGATCCGGGGAATGCTCGGAGGTCAGAGCGTGGACGTGCTGAACGAAGGAAGACCCGTTTCGGCAGAAATGCTGTCTTATATTTATGAGAATAAGACCTCCGCACTGATTGAAGCATCCCTGATGATCGGGGCAGTTCTGGCAGGGGCGCCGGATCATGAGACCGCCCGGCTGGAAGAAGCGGGACGCTATATCGGGCTGGCATTTCAGATTCAGGATGATATCCTGGATGTGACAGGATCAGAGGAAGAACTGGGAAAACCGCTGCACAGCGATGAGAAAAATGAGAAAACGACGTATGTGACATTGGCAGGGCTGAATGCCGCCAGGGAAGAGGTGGCCCGCCTGTCGCATAAGGCGATGCTGCTGCTGGAAGAGAACAGAAAAGAATGCGGGTTTCTGATGGCATTGATTGAGTATCTGGTAACCCGTACAAAGTAGAAGGTTGCGATATGGTATTAGAGAAGATAAAGAAACCAAACGATGTGAAAAATCTGAATAAGGAAGAGCTGGAAATACTGGCGGCAGAGATTCGGGAATTTCTGATCAGTAATCTGAGCAGGACGGGCGGTCATCTGGCTTCTAACCTGGGTGTGGTGGAGCTGACGATCGCGCTTCATCTTGTCCTGAATCTGCCGGAAGACAAACTGATATGGGATGTCGGCCATCAGTGTTACACGCATAAAATACTGACCGGGCGTGCAGATGGATTTGAAAATCTGCGCAGGGCGGACGGAATGAGCGGTTTCCCCAAACGGTGTGAGAGCGATTGTGACTCTTTTGATACCGGCCACAGCTCGACCTCCATCTCGGCAGGGCTCGGGTATGTGCGTTCCAGGGATCTGCTTGGGAAATCTTACCGCGTCATGTCGGTGATCGGCGACGGCGCACTCACCGGCGGCATGGCATATGAGGCGATGAATAATGTCGCAGAGCTGAAAAAGAATTTTATCATTATACTGAATGATAACAATATGTCTATTTCGGATAATGTGGGCGGAATGTCGCGCTATCTTGGCAATATCCGGACTGCGGAGTCCTATACAGAGCTGAAGATGAATGTGACAAACACGCTGAAAAAGCTGCCGAAGATCGGTGAGGGTATGGTGAATGCCATTCACAGGACCAAGAATGGGATCAAGCAGTTTATCATTCCGGGGATGCTGTTCGAGAATATGGGTCTGACATATCTGGGACCGGTGGATGGACATAATGTTCCTCAGATGGTCAAACTCTTTCAGGAGGCGCTTCGCGTGGAAGGCCCGGTGATCGTTCATGTCCTGACCAAGAAAGGAAAGGGGTACGAACCTGCCATGCGTCATCCGGCACGCTTTCATGGGACAGCACCGTTTGAGATTGAAACAGGAATTCCGGTAAGCCGTTCCGGAAAAGCCGCCTATTCCGATATTTTTTCAACAGTCATGAGGAAATTCGGCGACAGGGATGAAAAGGTCGTAGCGGTAACCGCAGCGATGCCGACGGGAACGGGGCTGAAGCGGTTTGCACATATGTTTCCGGATCGGTTCTTCGATGTGGGGATTGCAGAAGAACATGCGGTGACTTTCGCAGCTGGACTTGCCCTCGGCGGGCTGAAGCCCGTGTTTGCGGTTTACTCGTCATTTTTACAGCGGGCGTTTGACCAGGTCCTTCACGATGTCTGCATGCAGAAACTGCATGTGGTCTTTGCCATCGACCGGGCAGGTCTCGTGGGAAGTGACGGTGAAACCCATCACGGATGTTTTGACCTGACGTATTTGTCGATGATGCCGAACATGACAGTGATGGCGCCCAAAAACAAGTGGGAGCTCTCTGATATGATGAAATTTGCGGTGAACTTTGACGGTCCCGTTTCTCTGCGCTATCCGAAAGGTGACGCGTATGAGGGATTACAGGACAACAGGGAGCCGATCGTTCATGGAAAATCCGAAGTGCTGCAGTGGGGCAAAGACATTGCGCTTCTGGCCGTGGGCAGTATGGTAAAAACGGCTCACCATGTGAGCGAACGCCTGAAAGAAAAGGGAATCAAGGCAACACTGGTCAATGTAAGATTTGTAAAACCGCTGGATCATGCGCTGTTTGAGAAACTGGCTGAGACACACAGACGGATCGTGACACTCGAAGAAAACGTCGTGACCGGCGGATTCGGACAGCAGGTAAGTGCGTGGTTTCATGAACATCACCGGGAAGCTGCCGTCGATATTTTTGCAATACCGGATCAGTTTGTCGGTCATGGCAGCGTAGAACAGCAGTACAGGGAACTGGGCATGGATGAGGAATCTGTGTTGAAAAGGATTCTGAAATCCTTAAGTGGAGGAATATGAAAGAACGATTGGATATTCTGGTGGTGAAGAGAGGATTTGCACCATCCAGAGAAAAGGCAAAAGCGGTGATCATGTCCGGCAATGTGTTTGTCGACGGACAGAGAGAGGATAAAGCCGGCTCCATGTTCCAGGACAGCGTGGACATTTCGGTGAAGGAAAATATACTGCCGTATGTCAGCCGTGGGGGACTGAAGCTGGAGAAAGCGATGAGATACTTTGGGGTGGTTCTGGATGGTAAGGTCTGCATGGATGTGGGGTCGTCCACAGGCGGGTTTACCGACTGCATGCTGCAGAACGGAGCGCAGAAGGTCTATGCCGTTGATGTGGGACACGGCCAGCTGGACTGGAAGCTGCGGCAGGATAAGCGCGTCGTGTGTATGGAGAGAACAAACATCCGCTATGTGGTTCCGGAGGACATCGGGGAAGCGCCACAGTTTGCATCGATCGATGTATCCTTTATTTCACTGCTGAAGGTACTTCTTCCGGTGAGAAATCTGCTGACGGAAGACGGTCAGATTGTCTGCCTCATCAAACCACAGTTTGAGGCAGGCAGAGAAAAGGTTGGTAAAAAGGGTGTTGTCAGAGATCCCAAAGTGCATATGGAAGTCATTCGAAAGGTGGCGGATTATGCAGTCAGCATCTCATTTGCGGTATGCCACCTGGATTTTTCCCCGATTAAAGGGCCGGAAGGAAATATTGAATATCTGATGCACCTGCAGAAGCTTCCTGAGGGAAGCATATCACAATATTCGGATATGGATATGGAAGCTGTAGTTGAAAAAGCACACGCTGATCTGGATAAAGGGGTTTGATATGAATTGTTTTTATATCATTACGAACAGTGTCAAAGACAAAGAACTGCTGGTGACACATAAAATTTCCAATTATCTGAAAGAACATGGCAAGTCCTGTGTGATCCAGCAGTCGGACCATGCGAATAACAACGGTTCGTTTCATTATACGGATGTCAGCCAGATTCCGGAAAACGTTGACTGTGTCATCGTGCTCGGCGGAGACGGAACGCTTCTTCAGGCGGCCAGGGATGTGGTGGACAGGCAGCTGCCGCTGTGCGGCATCAATCTTGGAACACTGGGATATCTGGCGGAAATCGACGAGTATTCTGTCTATCCCGCTCTGGATCATCTGATGGGGGATGATTATGAAATCGAACGCAGGATGATGCTGTGTGGAAGTGTTTACCACAACGGGGAACTTCTCGAACAGGATATCGCACTGAATGACATTGTGATCAGCCGTGAGCGGTCGCTGTGCGTGGTGAAATTTCATAATTATGTCAATGATGAATTCCTGAATTCCTATAATGCGGACGGCATCATCATAGCGACACCTACCGGTTCGACGGGCTACAGTCTTTCGGCCGGGGGACCGATCATCTCGCCGGACGCTTCTATGATCCTGATGACACCGCTGGCACCTCATACCCTGAATACCAGAAGCATCGTCTTTTCAGACAACGATAAGATCACCGTGGAAATCGGTCCGGGAAGGGATGAGATGATTGAACGCGGCATGGCGGCGTTCGATGGGGATACAACGGTACCGATGGTCACAGGTGATCGTATTGTGATTGAAAAATCCACAAAAGACACCAGTATTATAAAAATTAATAATGTCAGTTTTCTTGAAACATTACGTAAAAAGATGAATAACAGTTAACTTGAACCATTGGCTATGATTTTCGGCAGGAGGGAATACGAATGAAGATTGCCAGGCATACTCAGATAATAAAGCTGATTAATCAGTATGACATTGAAACACAGGAAGAACTGGCGGAACGGCTGAATGAGAGCGGATTTCGCGTGACGCAGGCGACGGTATCCAGAGATATCAGGGAATTAAGGCTGACAAAAATTGCCCTGGAAAACGGACACTCAAAATATGCAGTTTTTCAGAATCACGATAAAGAACTTGCGACAAAATATATTCATGTGCTGAAGACGGCGTTTGTATCCATGGATCTGGCGCAGAATATCCTGGTAATCAAGACGGTTTCCGGAATGGCCATGGCAGCAGCAGCGGCACTGGATGAAATGCAGTGGAATGAGATCGTGGGCTGCATCGCGGGAGACAATACGATCATGTGTGCGATCCGCAGTGCCGATGAAGCGCTTCTTGTCATGGATAAACTCAAAAGGATGTTGGGCAGTATCCTCTGATAAAAACCGGGAGGTAGTCATGTTAACCAATTTACATGTAAAGAACATTGCATTGATCGATGAAGTGGAAGTGGATTTTGAACGGGGGCTGAATATCCTCACAGGGGAAACAGGAGCCGGGAAATCCATTCTTCTTGATTCGGTCAATCTGGCGCTTGGAAAAAAAATGGCCAGTGACAGTATCGGGAAATTTGGGGATTCTGCACTGGTGGAACTGATTTTTACCGTCGAAAATCCAAGAATCACGGAGGAACTGCAGAAGCTTTCCATAGTTCCGGAAGACGGGCAGGTGATCCTGAGCCGAAAGATCATGGAGGGGCGCAGTATCAGCCGGATCAATGGAGAGACATGTACGGTCAGCCAGATGAAAGCGGCGGCGTCACTGCTGCTTGATATCCATGGACAGCATGAGCACCAGTCACTGCTGTATCCGGAAAAACAGCTGGAGATTCTGGATGAATTTGCCGGTGAGCCGCTTAAGCATCACAAACAGAAGGTAGCAGAATGCTATCATGCATATCAAAAACTGTCCCGCAAACTGCAGGCGTGCAGTATTGATGAAGAGCAGCGCCAGAGAGAGGTTTCATTTCTGGAATTTGAGATACATGAGATTGATGAGGCCAAAGTCAGGCCGGGAGAGGACGAAGAACTGGAACGTCTGTACCGGAAACTTTCCAATTCGAGAAAAATCGTCGAGACACTTCAGGTAGTATATGAAATGACGGGATATGATAACCCTGCTTCGGCGGGAGAGGTGACGGGACGTGTGGTGAGGGAACTGTCGGCTCTGAACGATTTCGATGAAGAACTTTCACGCATTTATTCGCAGGCACTGGATATTGAAAGTATGCTCAATGATCTGAACAGAGATATTTCCGGGTATCTCGGGGATCTGACTTTTTCAGAGGAACTGTTTGCACAGACGGAGGCACGTCTGGATGAGATCAATCGCCTGAAGGGAAAATACGGAGAAAATACAGAAAAAATTTTAAATTACCGGGATGAGCAGCAGAAAAAACTGGATGAGTTGCTCAGTCTGGACGAGCGCAGAGCTGAACTTGCGGGAGAACAGCAGGCCGCACGTGAAAGACTTGAAAAGCTGTGCGAACAGCTGTGCAGACTTCGGAAACATGCTGCGAGAGAACTGGAAAAAAGAATTGTCGATTCCCTGCGGGAGCTGAATTTTCTTCAGGTGGAATTTGAAATTGCTTTCAAACAACTGCATGATTTTTCAAAAAACGGAAACGATAACATTGAGTTTTTGATTTCTACGAATCCGGGTGAAGAGAAACGTTCTCTCTCGAAGGTTGTGTCAGGAGGAGAGCTCTCACGAATCATGCTTGCTGTCAAAACGCTGATGGCTGACAAAGATGATACAGAAGTTCTGATATTTGATGAGATTGATACTGGAATCAGCGGCCGCACTGCACAGAAAGTTGCGGAAAAAATGGCTGAGATCTCCAGGCAGAGACAGGTTTTGTGTATCACACATCTGCCTCAGATAGCAGCGATGGCTGACGCACATTTTGAAATTGAAAAAAATGTGCAGGATACAATTACCGTAACGAGAATCAAAAGGCTTGATGAGCAGGGATCCATGCATGAAATTGCCCGCATGCTGGGCGGAACCAGGATCACTCAGAGTGTTCTTTCCAATGCCTGTGAGATGAAAGAATTGGCACAGGTACATAAAAATACAAGACTGAAAAACTGAAATCATCGCATACTAAAAAAGGATATACAACACTGTATATCCTTTTTTGCAGCTTTTAAAAGAAAAGGATGTGATGAAGTGAGCAACAGTCAGAAATATAGAAGATTTTTGTGGGTGATGCTTTGCCTGTCACTGATGCTGTGTGCCGGTTACTTCTATTATATGGTGCAGTCATCCATACCGGATGAGATCAGCGTTTATGAGGGACAGGAAGAGCAGTTGGATGAAATATTTCCATCGACATTTGTCACATATGATGATAGCCTGGAGGTTTTGGGAAGCGATTCATATCGGATCACCTGCCGGTTATTCGGAGTCGTGCCGGTTAAAACGGTGACCGTGCAGAACGTGGCACAGCGGACCGTCTGTGTCAGCGGTGATACCATTGGTCTGTATATGGAAACAGATGGTGTCATGATCATCGATACAGGAGAGGTGGATGCACAGGATGTCATGTTAAGCGAGCCGGCAAAAAATATAGCGAAAGCCGGGGATTACATTATGGAAGTAAACGGTAAAAAACTGGAAGATAAACAGGAATTAATGCAGATGGTGGAAGAAAGCCAGGGAGACGAGATGCAGCTGTTGGTGAAAAGAGGGGATGAAGAAATTATGCTGGCGCTGCGGCCGGTACTGACGACTGACGGCTCCTATAAACTGGGTATCTGGGTCAGGGATAATATCCAGGGAATCGGAACGCTGACTTTTATGGAAGAGGATGGTACGTACGGAGCACTCGGCCATGGCATCAGTGATATGGATACCGGGGAACTTCTGAGCCTGGAACAAGGGGAGCTGTACAGCGCAAAGATTCTTTCTATCTCAAAAGGCGTCAAGGGAAATCCCGGTGAATTGAAGGGTGTGATCACCTATCAGGAGACGGAAAAACTCGGGGATATCACCGATAATCAGGCGAACGGCATCAGCGGAATGCTGAATGATAACGGGAGGCAGCGCCTGTCGCTGACACCGAAGGAAATCGGGCTGAAACAGGAAATTCAGGAGGGACCGGCCAGTATCCTGAGCAATATTGACGGAACTGTGGAAGAGTATGGGATAGAGATTTCTGATATTGATTATAATGAAAAAAATACAAATAAAAGTTTTGTGATCCATGTGACGGACCAGAGGCTGCTCGGCGCTACCGGAGGGATCGTTCAGGGGATGAGCGGCAGCCCGATTCTGCAGAACGGGAAGCTGGTAGGAGCTGTGACGCACGTATTTATCAAAGACCCATCCCGGGGATTTGGGATATTTATCGAAAATATGCTAAAAGACTGATTTACGGCATTATATATTAAAATCCGATAATTCCCATCTTTAGCAGTCAAAACAGGAGCCTATTTTCCAGCGTCTGGCTTTTTTCGGCAATTCTCTCATGGAAAGTGTCGAACGAAACTTACCAATTTATGGCAGTTTTGCTTGCTTTGGTAAGGAAACATCTCTATAATTGAGTCATGGCAGAGAAAAAAAGTATCTGTTAGGGGCGCCCTGCCGAGAAAAGTAAATGTGCAGGAGGAGAGATATGGAAAAGTTAAATATTGCCATTGCAGATGATAATGAGCGGATCATAAATCTGCTGGGGGAGATCATAAAAGAAGACAGTGATCTGGAACTGGTAGGTCAGGCAGACAACGGTAACGATATCTACAATATCATCAAGGAAAAGGAACCGGATGTTGTATTATTGGATATCATTATGCCGAAGGTTGACGGACTTACTGTAATGGAAAAAGTGAATCAGGACAATTCAATGAAAAAGCATCCTGCTTTTATTGTTGTATCCGCTGTTGGGCAGGAAAGAATCACAGAGGATGCTTTTAATCTGGGTGCGTACTATTACATTATGAAACCGTTTGACAATGATATGATCATCAATCGGATCAAACATGTAAGAAATCAGGCGATGAGCAGAATACGGGATATCAGGAAAATGAGTACCTGTGACAACAAGACCGAATATATGGAAAAAAATCTGGAAGTCGATGTGACCAATATTATCCATGAAATCGGGGTTCCGGCTCATATCAAGGGATATCAGTATCTGAGGGATGCGATCATTATGTCTGTACAGGACATGGATATGCTGAATTCTATCACAAAGATCCTGTATCCGACAATTGCCAAAAAACATCAGACGACGCCGAGCCGCGTAGAACGTGCGATACGTCACGCAATTGAGGTCGCATGGAGCAGAGGAAAGATGGATACCATCGATGAATTATTTGGATATACCGTAAGCACGGGAAAAGGAAAACCGACAAATTCCGAATTTATTGCACTAATTGCTGATAAAATAAGACTGGAATACAAAAATATTTAGTGGAATCGTATATTAAGCTTTCCTTAATATTAAAAATACGATATAATGAGTGTTAGTGAGGAAAGCGTGCTTGCACGTTTGACGAACGGCGAATGTCGATCATGGATTGAAGATTCATGATATAATATTCATAGAATGTCGCATCTAATATTAGGGAGGTTCTAACATGAAAAATGTATTGTTCGTTGCGTCGGAAGCTGTACCGTTTATAAAAACAGGAGGACTTGCGGATGTCGTAGGTTCCCTGCCGAAATATTTTGATAATGAGAAATACGATGTACGCGTGATTATTCCGAAGTATTCCTGTATGAAAGAAGAGTTCAAAGGGAAACTTAAGTTTGTGACCAGTTTTTATCTGGACCTGAACTGGAGACAGCAGTATGTCGGAATCCTGGAGACAGAGTACGAAGGGATTAAATTCTACTTTATTGATAATGAAGAACACTTCAGCGGGGATAAACCGTATTCCGGAATGCCATGGGATCTTGAGAAATATGCATTTTTCTCAAAGGCGGCATTATCCATGCTTCCTGTCATTGGTTTCCGCCCGGACATCATTCATTGCCACGACTGGCAGACGGGGCTTGTGCCTGTATATCTGAAAGAACGTTTTCAGGGTAATGAATTCTATTGGGGTATAAAATCGGTTATGACGATACATAACCTGAAATTTCAGGGTGTATGGGATCTTCGGACGGTGAAAAATATTACCGGCCTTTCGGATTATTACTTTACGCCGGATAAGCTGGAGCATAACCGTGATGCTAATTATTTAAAAGGCGGGATTGTTTACGCGGACGCAATTACGACAGTGAGCGAGACGTATGCGGAAGAGATAAAAGTACCTTTCTATGGTGAGGGACTGGACGGCCTGATGAGGGCAAGAAGCAACAGCCTGAGAGGAATTGTCAACGGGATTGACTATGAAGAGTATAATCCTGAGACAGATCCGGCCATTTTTAAACATTATAACGCAAAGAATTTCAGAAAAGAAAAGATAAAAAATAAAACAGCCTTACAGGAGGAACTGGGCCTGGAAGTGAACCCGAAGATCATGATGGTCGGGATGTGTTCACGTCTTACGGATCAGAAAGGACTCGACCTTGTATCGTATGTGATGGATGATTTATGCCAGGATGCGATACAGCTGGTAGTTCTTGGTACCGGGGACGCCCAGTATGAAAATATGTTCCGGCATTTTGCATGGAAGTATGGCAATAAGGTTTCAGCGAATATCTATTATTCGGAACCGATGTCACACAAAGTCTATGCATCCAGCGATGCGTTTTTGATGCCTTCGCTGTTTGAACCGTGTGGTTTGAGCCAATTGATGAGCCTGCGTTATGGTACGGTACCGATTGTTCGTGAAACAGGAGGATTGAAGGATACCGTAGAACCTTATAACGAGTTTGAGAGCACTGGAACAGGATTTAGTTTTACAAATTACAACGCGCATGAAATGTTGAATACGATCCGCTATGCGGAACGTGTCTACTATGATAAAAAGAGGGAGTGGAATAAAATAATTGACCGGGGGATGGCACAAGACTTTTCCTGGAATCATTCGGCAGCAAAATATGAAGAAATGTATAATTGGCTGGCACCGTAAGTGCCGGTGGGCGGACCGCATCAGTGATGGTGCGGTCTTTCTTCATTTTACGGGAATCTGCATTACTTTCTTGCATACGGCGCCGGTGTTTAGTATACTGGTATCAGCATACAAATCTCATCTCATGATTTCCGGAATCCGGAAAAATCCCATGGTACAAAATGATATTGACAAAACGGCAAATATGTACTACTATATGAAACAGAGGACGAACATAAGTTCGCATTATTACTGGAGGTAAGCATGGTAAAGGAAGATAAATTAAAAGCATTGGACGCGGCACTCGTACAGATAGAAAAAAACTACGGAAAAGGTGCAGTGATGAAACTGGGGGATTCAGGCATCAACATGAATGTGGAGACGATACCGACAGGATCCCTGAGCCTCGATGTGGCACTGGGGCTGGGCGGCATACCAAAGGGGCGCGTGGTGGAGATCTACGGACCGGAATCGAGCGGTAAGACTACCGTGGCACTCCATATGGTAGCGGAGGTACAAAAGAGAGGCGGGATCGCAGGATTTATCGATGCAGAGCATGCGCTTGATCCAGTATATGCAAAAAATATTGGCGTTGATATCGACAATCTTTATATCTCACAGCCGGACAGCGGTGAGCAGGCACTTGAGATCACAGAGACGATGGTGCGTTCAGGAGCGGTAGATATTGTGATCGTGGATTCTGTCGCGGCTCTTGTTCCGAGAGCTGAGATTGACGGTGAGATGGGAGATTCTCATGTTGGTCTTCAGGCCCGTCTCATGTCACAGGCGCTCAGAAAATTAACTTCCGTGATCGGAAAATCAGGCTGTGTTGTTATTTTTATCAATCAGCTGCGTGAGAAGGTAGGGGTGATGTACGGCAGTCCGGAAGTCACCACGGGCGGACGTGCGCTGAAGTTTTACTCATCCATCCGTATGGATGTGCGCCGGATAGAGGCGATTAAGCAGAGCGGTGAGGTCATCGGAAACCGTACACGTATCAAAGTTGTGAAGAATAAAATTGCACCGCCGTTTAAGGAGGCGGAATTTGACATTATGTTTGGAAAGGGGATTTCCAGAGAGGCGGATATCCTGGAGCTGGCTGCAAGCAGCGGTGTGATTCAGAAGAGCGGGGCATGGTTTGCCTACGACAATGCGAAGATTGGACAGGGGCGTGAAAACGCGAAGACATATCTGATGGAGCATCCGGAGGTCATGCAGGAGGTGGAGCAGAAGGTAAGAGCGTACTACGGCCTGAATGGCGCAGAGAAGTCAGAGACACCTCAGGAGCCGAAAACAGCGGAGATTGAGACAGAATGATAGTTACCGATATCCGGCCTGTGACGAAGCGGACATACCGCGTGGAAATTGAAGGACAGCTTGCTTTTATCCTGTATAAAGGCGAGCTGTCTCGTTATCGTATCGTCTGTGGGGAGGAGATACAGGAGCAGGAGTTTTCAGAGATCATGAATGAGATCCTGCCGCTTCGGGCCAAGCGATATGCGATGAATCTACTGGTGAAGATGGACCGGACCGAGCAGGAACTCAGAGAAAAACTAAAGAAGAACGGATATCCGGCTGAGGTATCCCGGAAAGCCGTTGACTATGTAAAATCTTACGGCTACATTGACGACGCGCGTTATGCGGAGCATTATTTCGAACGCTATAAGGACAGTTTGAGTGTCAGGCAGATTTCATGGAAACTGAGTCAGAAGGGCGTCGATCCAGGCCTTATTGAGAAGGCCGCCGAAAAGGCTGAACTGACGGATCATGAACAGGTCATCCGTGCGCTGGTTGAAAAGCGAATGAGGAACAGAGACGAAGTGACAGAGAAGGATATCCGGAAGCTGGAAGCCTATCTGGCAAGGCGCGGCTTCTATGGAGAAGAGATCTGGAAGGTCCTGAAAGATTACAGGTTTCGTGTGCAGGAAAAAACGATGGAATAAATCGGCCGCTGTGCTTGACATAATTACCAAAATAATATAAAATTGAAGTGTTGTATTTGTACAATGAAAACTAAATAAGGAGGTGCTCCTGTGGGAACAATTATTATCAGTGTAATTGTTGCTATAGTAATCACGCTGCTTATTGCGGTTCCTATTACTTGCAAGGTTGCGGTTTCCAACAAGGTGAAACAAGATGCCGAAAAAGTTGGTACAGCAGAAGAAAAGGCAAGAAGCATAATAGATGAGGCATTAAAAACGGCTGAGACTAAAAAACGCGAAGCCCTTTTGGAAGCGAAGGAAGAATCTCTCAGAACGAAAAACGAACTGGAGAAAGAAACCAAAGAACGAAGAGCCGAACTGCAAAAGTATGAAAAGCGCGTCCTGTCAAAAGAGGAATCTGTTGACAGAAAATCTGACGCACTTGAACGGCGTGAAGCAGAATACGCAAACAAGGAAGAGCAATTAAGAAAGAAAGAAAAGAAAGTCGACGAATTACATGCACAGGGAGTACAGGAACTGGAACGAATTTCAGGTCTGACCTCCGAACAGGCAAAAGATTATCTTTTAAAAGCTGTTGAAGATGAAGTGAAAATTGACACGGCCAAGCTCTATAAGGAACTTGAGAGCAAAGCCAAAGAGGAAGCCAACAGAAAAGCGAAAGACTACGTGGTGACAGCGATTCAGAAATGTGCTGTTGATCATGTGGCAGAATCTACCATATCAGTAGTTCAGCTCCCCAACGATGAGATGAAGGGTCGGATCATCGGAAGGGAAGGACGTAATATCCGTACACTGGAAACGTTGACAGGTATTGATCTGATCATTGATGATACTCCGGAAGCTGTTGTATTATCGGGCTTTGATCCGATCAGACGAGAAGTCGCACGTATTGCGCTGGAGAAGTTGATAGTCGATGGCCGTATCCATCCTGCGAGAATCGAAGAAATGGTTGAGAAAGCCCGCAAAGAGGTAGAGACCATGATTCGCGAGGAGGGAGAAGCTGCTACCCTGGAAGTGGGAGTTCACGGTATTCATCCGGAACTGATTCGCTTGCTGGGAAGGATGCAATTCCGTTCAAGTTATGGACAAAATGCATTGAAGCATTCCATCGAAGTCGCGCAGCTCGCCGGGTTGTTAGCGGCAGAAGTTGGAGCGGACATACGTACTGCAAAACGTGCAGGGTTATTACATGACATAGGAAAATCCATCGACCATGAAGTGGAAGGATCCCATATTCAGATTGGTGTTGATTTATGTAGAAAATACAAAGAATCCTCGCTTATCATCAATGCGGTAGAGGCACACCACGGAGACGTGGAGCCGGAATCATTGATCGCATGTCTTGTTCAGGCTGCAGATGCAATCTCAGCAGCAAGACCGGGAGCGAGAAGGGAAACATTGGAAACATATACCAACAGATTGAAACAGCTTGAAGATATCACAAACTCCTTCAAAGGGGTAGACAAGTCTTTTGCCATTCAGGCAGGTCGGGAAGTTCGGGTAATGGTATTGCCGGATCACGTAAACGATACGGATATGGTATTACTTGCCAGAGATATTTCAAAACAGATTGAGTCTGAGCTGGAATATCCGGGACAGATCAAAGTGAATGTAATTAGAGAAAGCCGCGTTGTCGACTACGCGAAATAAGTTTCAGACAATTTTTTGAAAGAGCCAAAGAACACGTAAATAAGCTTAAGTTTAGAGTTTATGCGGGTTTGAGGCTCTTTTTGATTTCTTGTATGTCCGCTTAGATTCACATGGCTTTCGCTTACACGGTGTTTGATGTAATTATGGTGTAAAGTGCGACATTTACACGCAACATTTATCTGACGATGAGAATATATAACAGTTTGACTACAAGATTCGACTGATTATGTGAAAAAATATTGAGAGCATATAAAAGCTATGATACAATAATTTTAATAAAACACAGTAAGGGGGAGAGTCCGATGGTTTAGACAAAATAAAAAAACAAGAAAAGGAAGTGTTGTTATGATAAATAAAAAGAAAATAATCTTAACACTCTCCATAATACTTAATGTTATCTTATCTGGTATAGTTGTTTATAATGGTATGAAAATACACTATTATAATTATACCAGTGATATAACAAGTAATGTTGATTGTAATATAGTACAGAAAAATGAAGACGAAATTATTTTTAAAAGGCTTTTATCAACTGATGAACATGGAGAAAATGAATATTTTGTGGCAGATCATAAATTCATATATGAATTTGATGTAATTACAGCAGACAAAGGCATAAATTTAGATGAAAAAATATGTGTTGTTGTTCAGTATAATACATCGGTGGATGTTAAAAAAAAGAATGGAGATACATATATTTACATTCGGGGATTAGTTGATGTTAAAGATTCAAAGTACCCGGGAACCTCCTTATAAATCAATTATTGGTTACATTGCTTCTGCAAATAAACATAGCATGCAGGTCTGAAAAGTGCCGGCGTTGCTGATTTTAAGAGTCCTGTCGGTGAGGCATAAATTAAAGTCTTTGCATACTAAAATAATAGGAAGAGGACTGGAATTTCATTAAATGGAGTTCCAGTCCTTTTTGATGTCGAATTCAAATTCGTAAATGCTAAGATCTCCTTTCGTGTTTCTTTATCCTACGTGATATCCGAATGTCTGCGCAGCTCTGCCATCACCTTCTGATACGTTCCTGCCTTTAAGGAGTCAATCCTGTCGTTTCCTGACAGGTTTGTGATAAAGTCCGGAAAGACCCTCAAAAAAGAGGTCATTTCTGCTTCGTCAATGTTTTTAAGATAGGAAATAAAGAATTCAATATCATCTGCCAGTAGAAAGTTTTTGAGTATAGTATTAATATTTGTTAATTTTTTCAATATTTTCGCCTTTCAATGCCATTGTATTTTATACTGCTTAGTAACTATTTGGTTACCATTATGAATACATTATGACACCAAATGGTAACATAATCAAGAGGTGATCATTTTGTATTTTGAACGGCTTGAAAATATGCGAGTGGATCGCGACTTAACACAACAAAAAATAGCAGATGTCCTCAATTGTCATAGAATTGTATATCACAGATATGAAAAAGGAATTCGTGAAATACCAGTGTGGGCTTTGATACGACTGGCGAAATATTATGACTGTACCGTAGACTATCTGCTGGGTATATCAAATTCTAAACGTCACTTTGGAGAATGAAACTGTAGTACAGATGAATGACGGGAGAAAGAAAGCATATCGGGAATTATATTCGTTATGCTTTTAGTTGCATGCGCCAAGGTGTATCAACTTTTCTTCGTAAGTCCGTTGTCCAGAGCTTTATATAAAAATCTGGCGGCGTAAGATGAATAGGGACTCCATATCCTGCATCGTTCTTTAACATCCTTCGGACTGCATTCCTGTGTATGATACAGCCAGCAGTAAGACTGTAAAAATGCACCGTCCTCGAACGGTAATATATCGGGTCGGTCCAGAACAAAGATCAGATACATTTTTGCCGTCCACATACCGATCCCTTTTATTGAGGTCAGCGCCCTGATGACCGCCTCATCAGGCAGAGAGGAGAGTTTGTACAGATCGAGATCGCGTGAGATCACAGCCTGTGTTAGTTCTGATATTGTATTGGATTTTCTATATGAAATTCCAATTTTTCTTAGCTGTTCGGCATCAATATTACACATGATTTCCGGTGATACGCCCCCACACATATCAATGACTCTCTGGAATAACACATCCGCTACTTTGTTTGACAGCATTTGACCGATAATCGTACTGACGAGGAATGAGTAACCGTCTTCAAAAGGCTGATATTTAATTTCACCGATCAGATCAATCAGTCTGCAAAGGCTGCTGTCCTTTTTAGCGAGATATTGTATTGCCGGTGTTTGGCGGTTTAAGGCGATAAGTTCTCCCATGGTATACCTCCTGTTTCAGAATCCCTGATGATTACAGCCGTTATTTATATTATAACACAGATATTTGCATCTGGTCTGCATAACTTTTAGCTTCCGGTCAATGCTTAAAAATAAGGAACGTCTCTGAACCATTTTTTTGAAGGAGGCGTATGATAAAGACGTATGGAGGAAACAGAGATGCCCAGATATTCAATTGGATTTCATAATACAAAGGAAATGCTTGATTTTGTAAATTTAGCAAACAGATTCGAAGGAGAGATTGACTTAAAAAGCGGTGTACAGGTGGTAGATGGGAAGTCACTGATGGGAGTGCTTGCTATTGCAGAGAGAGACAGAATGGAAATGACGATTTACGGAGAAGATTCCCAGGCATTGCTTGGGGAGATGAAAAATATAGCTGATGTCAAAGAGATCAGGTTTTAGGAAACAGAATACAAAAAATGTGAAAAAACACATCTGCCAGAATCAGCAGGTGTGTTTTTCTAATGCGCCCGGCTGGCGCACGTTCTAACGGGTGTAAGCCTTGAATCCGTCCGGCAGTGGGAAGGATATAGCCGAACATCAAGGTTCTCGCTGTGAGGTTTAAGAGGACTGAAGGAAGGTGCAGGCAAACCTCTGCAACAACGTACAGAAACCATTTACAGGATAAAGCAGGAGGATAAGGCTGGTTAGATAAGTCGAAGTCCGAAAAGCATATCGTGCCGTACATCACAGGGAAACTATTCCTGAAAGTCAATCTCCAGAAAACAGTAGTCAACCACGTAAGCAAAATCAAATACCTTGGCTATGGATGTTACAGAAATAAAGGAAAATACAGGTTGAGGGTACACTCGAAATCAGTGGAAAAGATGAAAAATCGCCTAAAGGAACTCACAACCAGAGGGAACAAGTGGAGTAACCCGGAAAGAGAAGAGAGACTCAGGGAATACACAAATGGGCAGTTTAACTGTTTTCGGTATGCGGACATGAAAAATCTGATGGAGCAAGCGGACGAGTGGCCGCGCCACAGAATCCGGGCGGTGTACTGAAAATAATGAGATCTCCAGCCGCACCGAAACCAAGACCGAGACGGTGATCAATACCACCGACGACGGGCACGGGAATATCGTGGAGATGGAAACCACCGTCACCCGGATTTATCTGTATATCACCGTCAGCCTTAAGACTGCCGTGGTGATGGCGGAACAATATGGGTTCAGTTCCGACCAGTGAAGACAGATGGCGGAGACATCATTTTCTTCGATTGGGATGATAAAGGCGGGCAGGATGGCCGGATCTACACCGTGGAAGGCACACATTTCTCTTGACAAGTTCAGTATCCCAGTATATAATAGTCCAAATAAGTAACTGTTAATAAATTGGACAAATGGAAGGGCAAGCAAAATGAAAGAAAAAAGTATAAAAGAGTACTCCGAGCTGTTTTCAAAAAAGTGGAAGTCTATTGAACGATTATCAGAGGAATATGCAAAAGCTGCGGGCCTAACGCTGATGTCTTTGAATGTATTAAGTATCATTTACGATCACGCGGAAGGCTGCACGCAAAAGTACATTTGCCAGCAGATTCAGTACAACAAGCAAAGTGTAAATATGATTATCAAATCCTTTTGGGAACAGGGATATGTGGAATTGGTGGAAATGAGAGAAGATCGGAGAAATAAGCAGGTGAAATTAAGCGAGAGCGGAAAACTTTACGCGGAGAAAGTGATCGGACTGCTATGGAAAGTTGAAAATGACGCGCTGGAAAACACAACGCCGGAACAGCGAAAAGCACTGATGGCTTTTTTCGAGGCGTATGAGGAGAGCTTTCGCTGCGGGGTTGAAACGTTGTCGGATATGATGAATACATATGAAAGGGCGGGCGATATTCTTTGAACCGGGAGAATTGGATTCTATGCCCTGTTTGTAACAGCAAAACCAGAATAAAGGCAAGGGATGATACGGTGCTGAAAAACTTCCCGCTGTTTTGTCCCAAATGTAAGCAGGAAACGTTAATTGACTTTATAAACTTAAAATTGAAGATTGTTACAGAGCCAGACGCCAAGACGCAGAGCCAATGAAATGTGAAAACATTTTATTGGCTCTTTCTTTTTAGATTGGAGGAATCAACTTGATTAAAATACTGAAAAACCTGACAGTCAGGGAGTTGATGCTTGCCGCCCTAAGCATTGGACTGATTGTGCTGCAGGTATGGCTTGAATTGACCTTACCGGAATACATGGGGAAAATCACGGAAATTATCCAGACATCCGGCAGTGGGATGAATGAAATTTTACTCGCCGGCGGCAGAATGCTGCTCATCACATTAGGGAGCGTTGTGGTTTCCATTATCATTTCCGGGCTTGCGGTGCGCATCGCTACCAATCTTTCTGCCCGGCTGCGGACGAATTTATTTCAAACGGTTCAGTCGTTCACCATGCAGGAAATCAACAATTTTTCTATTCCCAGCCTCATTACAAGAACCACAAACGATATTACGCAGGTTCAGATGCTCATTGTGATCAGCCTGCAAATATTGATTAAATCTCCGATTTTGGCGGTATGGGCCATTGTGAAAATTATGGGAAAAAGCTGGCAGTGGTCCATGGCGGCCGGTGTTGCCGTAGGGGCGCTGATTCTTGTATCCGTCGTCATGATTGCCCTTGCGATTCCGAAATTCAAAAAGCTCCAACAGCAGACCGATGATTTGAGCCGCGTTTCCAGAGAGAACCTGACCGGAATCCGGGTTGTCCGCGCCTATAACGCGGAGGCGTATCAGGAGGATAAATTTGCAAAGGCCAATGATGCCTTCACCCGCACCAATCTGTTTTCCAACCGCTTAATGGCTGCGCTGATGCCTTCTATCGAACTGATTATGAATGGCCTGACTTTATCTGTTTACTGGATCGGCGCTGTTTTGATTTCCGGAGCGGCGCTCATGTCAAGACTTACTGTTTTTTCCGACATGATGGTGTTCTCCTCCTATGCGATTCAACTGCTTATGGCGTTTATGATGCTGGCGATGGTTTTGATTCTGATTCCCCGGGCCAGCGTATCCGCAAACCGTATCTGCGAGGTTTTGGAAACAGATCCGGCCATCCGGGACGGCACCATTGACAGCCTGCATACGGCTGCGCCCGGCGAGGTGGAGTTTCAGCATGTCAGCTTTAAATACCCGGATGCGGAGGATTATGTACTTGAGGACATCAGCTTTCGGGCAAGTAAAGGAGAAACCGTGGCCTTTATCGGAGCAACCGGCTGCGGTAAAAGCACCGTAATCAATTTGATTCCACGGTTTTACGACGCCACGGAGGGCGAGGTCTATGTGGATGGCGTCAATGTCAAGGAATTCAAGCAGGCTGCCTTGCGCAATAAGATTGGATATGTTTCTCAAAAAGCGATTCTTTTTCAGGGAAGCGTCGCCTCCAATGTGTCCTTTGGCTCAAACGGAGCTGGAGGGGTAAGCAAGGAGGCAGTGGTTTCCGCTATTTCCACAGCGCAAAGCACAGACTTTGTGGAGGGGATGGAGGCTTCCTATGAAAGCTATGTAGCGCCCGGAGGCTCCAATCTTTCCGGCGGACAAAAGCAACGGCTCTCCATTGCAAGGGCCATTGCGAGAGAACCGGAAATCCTGATTTTTGACGACAGCTTTTCCGCCCTTGACTATAAAACCGACAGGCTGCTTCGAAATGAACTGCGGCAGCGGGCGGCTGACACCACCGTCATTATTGTGGCGCAGCGAATCGGCACCATTAAAGACGCCGACCGAATCATCGTCCTGGAGGAAGGCAGAATTGCCGGGGCGGGCACTCATCGCGAATTGATGAAAACCTGCGATGTGTACCGGGAAATTGCCTATTCGCAGCTTTCAAAGGAGGAACTGGAAAATGAGCAGTGAAAAATATAACAAAAGCCAACATGCTGAAACGGTGGAGACCTCTGATTTTTCCGAGATGGGCGGAACCGCCCAAAAGGCTAAAAATGCGAAAAGAACGGTGAGAATGCTGTTTTCTTACTCAAAAAAATATTTGGCCGGTATCGCCGTAGCGGTGATTGCCGCCATGGCGGGAACCGTAATTGCCCTTGTAGGCCCTGAAAAGTTAAAAGACCTGACTAATCTGATTACAAAGGGTATCGGGGCGAGCATCGATATGCCCGGCGTTGTTAAAATAGGCTTGCTTCTGGTTGGGCTCTATGTAATAAGCGCCCTTTTGAATACCCTCCAGGGCTGGATTATGGCAACGGTTACGCAAAGAATATCCCAAAAAATGCGAACCGACATCAGCCAAAAAATAAACCGGCTTCCCATGTGGTTTTATCACAAAAATACCACAGGCGATATTTTATCCCGGATTACCAATGATGTGGATTCTCTCGGACAGAATTTGAATAACAGCGTCACAACGATTGTGACCTCTCTTACCATGCTGGCCGGTTCTTTGATTATGATGTTCCTTACAAACTGGATGATGACCGTTACGGCCATCGCCTCGGTTGTCATCGGCTTTGTGTTCATGCTGCTTATTATGAGCAAATCGCAAAAGCATTTTGAAAACCAGCATAAGTATCTGGGGCAGATTAACGGGCACATTGAAGAAACCTATACCGGGCACACGGTCGTAAAAGCCTATAACGGCGAGCAGCAAATGTATGAGCCCTTTAAAAGCCTGAATAAGGAACTGAAAAAAAGCAGTTTTATGGCGCAGTTTCTTTCCAGCCTGATGATGCCCATTATGACCTTTGTGGATAATATCGGTTATGTGGCCGTCATGGTTGTGGGTGCTGCCTTGGCGCTGAACGGAACCATCTCCTTCGGGGTAATCGTCGCGTTTTTGGCCTATATCCGCTATTTTACCCAGCCCATTACCCAAATAGCCCAGCAGGCGCAGGGGCTACAGATAGCGGTTGCCGCAGGGGAACGCGTATTTGAGTTTTTAGATGCGGAGGAAATGCCGGAGGAAAAAGAGAAGCGGATACAGCTTCCTCCTGTAACCGGTCATGTGGAATTCAAAAATGTAAAATTTGGATACGAAGGCACCGGCAAGACCATTATCCATAACTTCTCCGCGGTAGCCAAACCCGGACAAAAAATTGCCATCGTAGGCCCTACCGGCGCGGGCAAAACGACGCTGGTCAATCTGCTGATGCGCTTTCATGAAATTAATGACGGTGAAATTTTGATTGACGGCGTTCCTACAAGCCGGATGACAAGGGAGCAGGTCCATTCCCTCTTCTGTATGGTGCTTCAGGACACCTGGCTGTTTGAGGGAACGATTCGGGAAAACATCGTTTACAACAAGCAGGATGTATCGGATGAAATGTTGAAGCAGGCGTGCAAGGCGGTTGGCCTGCACCATTTTATCCGAACGCTCCCCAATGGGTACGATACGGTAATCAATGATAAAGTCAATCTATCTGCCGGCCAGAGGCAGCAGATCACCATTGCACGAGCCATGATCGACGATGCGCCTATGCTGATCTTAGATGAGGCCACAAGTTCGATTGATACCAGAACAGAGCTGCTGATTCAAAATGCCATGGACAAGCTGATGCAGGGGCGCACATCGTTTGTCATTGCACACCGGCTTTCCACGATTAAGAATGCGGATGTGATTCTGGTGCTGAAGGACGGCGATATTATTGAAAGCGGCAGCCATACGGAGTTGATGGAAAAGGGCGGGTTTTATGCCGAACTTTATAATAGTCAGTTCGAGGTGGCTTAGGCGAAAGTTGGGTATGCAAGAAAGGAGTTTCTAATGATGAATGTGAATAACTTTGTATGTGAGCCGGATTTAGACCTGTCAACAATTGACAGAAATGAAGAAAATCTGATCATAGTAGACCGTAAGAATCTAATAAAAGTTGAGCGGTATATTGGCTTTCCCCTTGAAAAGGTGTTGGCAGATAGTGACGAGTTTCCTGTCATTTTTAACTCCGGAGACGGATATGATTCCTTTTCTTTTGTTTTTCTGGATGGGAATCAGATGAATATGGATTTTGAAAAAATTTCTCTGATCCTCATGGAAAAGCTGCTGGTCATCGTGATTAACAGTCAAAGTCTGCATCGAATGGCCAAAAGTGAGTTCGTGGAAGAGTTTGTCTCTGGCAGTACAACCACAATGTATATGACTTTTATGGAATTGATTTTTTATGAAATGTCCGGGCAGTTGCGCGAATATGAAGCTCACTTGTATTATATGCGATCTCAGCTTATTACCGGCGGGCGGGAGTATCGGATCGGTGAGATTATCCATGAGAGAGAAATGTGTCTAACGCTTAAAAAGTATACGCGTCAATTGCTTTTATCCCGCGAGGCCCTGAAGCGAAACAGCAATAATCTCATCCCCGAAAAGGAAATGCGAATACTTCCCAATATTTGCGCCAAGATCGGCCTATTAAGCGAGATAGCGGACCACCTCACGGAACTATCGGCACACTTGATGGAACTATATCGCAGTACGGTCAGCACAAAGAGCTTTCATGCCTTCTATAAATTAACCGTTTTCAGTTTTTTTGCCACGCCCATGATTGTCCTGTCTGGAATATATGGGATAAATTTTATCAACCGGCTTGAACTTCTTCGTCCGTTTGGCTTTTTTCTCGTGCTGGGGGTTACGCTGGGAATTTCATCTATCATTTTTCTGCTCTTAAAAAAATGCTTCTATAAACAAAATCTTTCTTAAATGTTATGAAGAAAGGTGCAAATGGATTTCTTACAGAATTGCAACATGATTGGAGGAAAAGGAATGAATCAGAGAAAGCAATTAAAAAAATATATTATTCCGGCTATTGTCAGCAATATTGCGTTTTTTATCCTGACAATCGTAGACGGAATGTTTGTGGGAAACGGCGTTGGAACAGACGCACTGGGAGCAATCAATATGGCCATGCCCTTTGTTATGCTGGCCGGCGCTCTGTCTGCTTTATTTGCCGTGGGCGGTGTAGCGGTTGCGGCGATTCGTTTTGGACGTGGAGATGAATCGGGCGCAAATCAAGCTTTTATGCACTCCATAACAGCGAACCTTATCGTCTTTGCCATCTTCTCCATTGTTGGAATAGGATTTTCAGACAAAATTGCGAATTTGCTCGGGGCAAATGCCACGTATCACGGCATGGTGTCCGAATACATTCGCAACTATTCCCTATTTCTGATTCCTGCGGGGCTGAATCTTTGCCTTTCGAGCTTTTGCAGAAATGACGGCAATCCTAAAATCTCGACCATTGCCGCTATCGTCTGCACCGCCGTAAATATTTTTGCAGACTGGCTGTTTGTATTCCCCTTACAAAAAGGCGTTGGCGGAGCCGCTATTGCGACAGGTATCGCCCAGACAATCGCCGTTCTTGTTTTACTGACGCATTATTTTGGCAAAAAAGGAAAGCTGCGTTTCAAAAAATTCCAAGTTCATTTTGCGTTGTATCGAAAAATTATGCTGCGTGGCTTTCCGGAAATGGTGTCGCAATTTGCCGCTCCCATCACAACGGTTTGTATGAACTCCGTATTGATCCGGATGGGCGATGTTTATGTCAATGCGTATTCCGTAGCGGCCTATGCCGGCGCGCTGTTTGCGGCGATGATGTATGGATTATCGACAGGCTTACAACCGCTTTTCGGATCGAGCTATGGTGCAAAAGATGAAAAAAGTCTGCGCTATTTTTTGAGAAGCGGAATTGCCATGAGCGCCATTGGCGGGTTGGTTATCTTCGCCGCCACTTTCCTAATTGGAAAGCCGGTCTCTCTCCTTTTTGGTGCAAATCCGGCGGCAATCGAGGTGGTATCCAACATTTTGCCTAAGTATTGCCTGAACTTTGTCTTTGCCGCGATTAGCGCGGTATTGGCCTCCTATTTATTTTCGACGAAACGGACGAATTATGCAATTACTCTGAATGTTTGCAGAAGCATTTTAATTAATTCTGCATGCATCCTGCTCCTTCCTATGCTGTTCGGAAATAGTTTTGTGTGGTACACCTTAGCGGTATCGGAAGCGATATGTTTGCTCATAGCCGCTGTCCTTTGGAAATATTCCGAAAGGAAAGGAATCGTATATCGTTAATTGAAAATTTTGAATGTTAGATACAAAACGCGGCAAGGAGAGGAACGATGAAAAAGAAATATATGCAGAAATGGCAATTTGAAATATCGGGCAAAACAGTTACCGTTTATCCCAGTAAAACGCCGGATTGTCCGATCGTGTATCTGAATACCTTTGGCGATGAGGGGGAAAAGGTGTATTTGCTCTTGCAGCAGAACCAATGCCCGGATTTTACATTTGTAACAGTCGGGGGGCTTGCCTGGGACCGGGATATGGCACCATGGGACATCCCCCCTGTTTCTAAATTCGATACTCCCTGTACGGGTGGCGCTTCTGAGTATTTGAAGCTTTTGGCAGGTGAGATTGTCCCGAAAGCAGAGGAAACGGCAACCGGTAAAATTATATGGAGGGGACTTGCCGGATACTCTCTCGGCGGATTGTTCGCCGTTTACGCGCTGTATCATACGGGGGCTTTTTCGAGGATCGCCAGCGTATCCGGTTCCCTTTGGTATCCCGGCTTGATGGACTATGTACGAAAACAGGAACCAAAGGTTCGCCCAAATCATATCTACTTTTCTCTGGGCAGCAAGGAAAGCTACACCAGAAATCCGATTCTGAAAACTGTACAGGAAAATACCGAAACACTCAAAAGGTTGTATGAAAAAGCCGGGATTGACACGGTATTTGATCTGAATCCAGGAGGCCATTACAGAAACGCTGCTGGGCGGACAGCAGCAGGGATATCTTGGATTTTAAGCCGATCAAGCACAAGCATGGAGGAAATAAAATGACTGATACAATATATTCTCTTTTTGAAAAAACGGCAAAACGCTGTAAAAATGAGATCGCTGTCATTGAAAATGGCAGGAGGCTTACTTTCGGGGAGCTATCCGATATGGTTGATATTCTGGCCAGTACTTTTCCGAAGAATGTATCAAGCGTTGGAATAGTCATGGGGCATAAAGCCGAAATGATAACGGGGATATTGGCTGTGCTGAAATGCGGCGCAAAATACATTCCGGCAGAACCGAAATTTCCGACAGGCAGAATTCATTATATGATGAAAGAGGCGAATGTGGATTTTATTCTGACCGAAAAGGAATATGAAAGTAAGTTAGAGGGATTTCCGGTTCGGCTCCTCGAGTGTGAAATTTGCGGGATGGACATCCCCGCGGCAACACAGCCTACGGCGGAAGATCCGAACCTGCCCGCCTATATCCTTTATACTTCCGGGACAACCGGAACCCCGAAGGGCGTCTGTGTGACCAACCGCAATGTATGCCATTATGTCCGGGCTTTTGCGCATGAGTTTCATCCGTCAGTCGGAGATATTATGCTGCAGTATTCTGTCTGCACCTTCGATATTTTTGTAGAAGAAGTTTTTGGGAGTCTGCTGAGCGGCGCGGCGCTGGCGATCCCAACAGAGGACGATATGGCAGATATCCATTCCCTGATGTCTTTTGTACAGCGGCATCATGTTACTATGCTCAGCGGCTTTCCGTATCTGTTGGCTGAAATGAATCATCTAGATAAAATTCCCGTGTCACTTCGGCTGTTGATCAGCGGCGGAGATGTGCTGCGCGGTGTGTATGTCGATCACTTGCTGGAACAGGCGGAGGTCTATAATACCTATGGCCCATCGGAAACGACAGTCTGTGCCTCTTATTATCGCTGCAATGACGAAACCATTTTATCCGACGGCACCTATCCCATTGGGAAAGCGGTAAAAGGCACACAAATCCGTATTTTAGATCAGAGCGGCAGAGAACTGAAAAACGGAGAGACTGGAGAAATCTGCATCTATGGAGACGGCGTATCCCTGGGCTATATCGGGAAACACGACGAAGAAAACAAAGCCTTTGAGCCTCTGGAAAACGGCGGCGTTCTGTACCGGAGCGGAGATTTGGGCTATGTTCTTCCAAGCGGGGATATTGCATTCCTTCATCGGAAAGATACCCAGGTCATGATTTATGGAAAACGTGTTGAAGTATCCGAGGTTGAAGCAAGGTTGTATCAGTGTAGAGGTGTACAGCAAGCACTCGTCCGTGCATTCACCGACGAAGCCGGTCTTTCCTATATGATCGCTTATGTAGTGTTCACAGAACAGGGCGGCAAGGTATCCTCACTGCGGGAAGAACTTGCGGAAAACCTGACTTCCTATATGATTCCGGAATTCATTGTAAAAATGCCGAAAATCCCACTGAATGCAAACGGAAAGCCCGATATTGCCAGACTACCGATTGTAATGAAGGAGGGGAACTTTTAATGCGTATAGAAATCCGAAAAGCGACTCTTGAGGATATTGATTTGCTGATGGATTGGAGGATGACCGTTCTTCGAGAAGTGTTTTCTATTCCTGATGAGACTCCGCTAAACGAGCTGGAGCGGGAAAATCGACGCTACTATCAGACGGCGCTCCAGGATGATACGCATATTGCCTGTTTTGCTTGTGATGCAAACAGAGTCATCGGCTGTGGCGGCGTATGTCTTTATCGGGAAATGCCTTCTCCGGAAAATCCGACAGGACAGTGTGCTTATTTGATGAACATCTACACCCTCCCCACATTTCGGGGGCAGGGAATCGGACGAGCCATCGTGCAATGGCTTGTTAACCAGGCTGTACAGCGAAATATATCCAAAATTTATTTGGAGACCTCTGAAGCAGGAAAAGGGCTTTACAGCAAAACGGGATTTGTCCCCATGCCGGATATGATGAAATGGGTTAGCGATTAACGAACTCGGAAAATGCTGCGTGCGTATGAAAGGAGCGGATAGAAACATGCCAAACGGAATTCCATATACGAACTTCTCTTTTCTCTTTTGGCTGTTCATTGCCGGCAGTCTGCTTGGAATGCTCCTTGAAGGAATATTTTGTTTTGTCCGAAAGCAAAAATGGGAAACTCATACTGTGACAATATGGGGCCCGTTCTGCATCATTTACGGCATCGGCGCAGTTGTTTTTTATTTGGGTGCTGTTTATTATTCAAATCTGCACTTAGGCTGGCAATTTGTATTATTTTCAGCAGACGCAACCGTGATCGAATATTTATGCGGTGCTTTGCTCCGATACGGACTGCGGATGAAAGCGTGGGACTACAGCAAAAACTTCCTGAATCTGCAAGGCTTGATTTGTCTGAAAATGACACTCGTATGGGGTGCTGCCGGAGTACTGTTCGCCGGGTATATCGTTCCTGAATTTTCGGGGTGGTACGAATTTTTCCGCAATCCCCTTTGTGTGGCATTCACGTTTGCATTCGCAGTATTTATGGCAATCAACTTTATTATGACTTTCCTATGTATTGTGCGGTGGGCAAAACGACACAGGGGGATTGTCGCGAGAACTCGTTTTGGGCAGCACATCGATCATAAGTATGGCGACGAGAAGATGGAAAAACGCTTTTGTGAATGGAAATTTCTTGTTGATGAGGATTTGAACAGAAAAGCTGTTATAGTTTCTAAATATTAAAAGACACGAGCAGCGGAGCAAGGGAGGCAATACGATCGGACAAGTTATTAATAATTTTAGCCGCCGAAAAGTTTTTTGTAGCGGTAAAGAGATAGAAAGTGCACATCAATAAAAATAATCATTGAAAAATAAATCTTTAATATTCAGAGCGCCCCAAAATTCAAAAGTGTCCTTGCTAAAATGAGGCTCCCGTCAATCGGAAGTCCGGACAAATACATATCTTTCACCGGAAGATAAGGATGGCTGAAACTCATAATTAAGGCCATGGAATTCTTTGATCCCGTCCGGCCCGGAGACGTCATTGCCGGCGAGAAAACGGACCATCTCACCGCGGGCCATCTTGGCATGGGTTCCCTTTGTGATCAGGCGTCCCTTCACCGCTTCTTTGAAATCACAGGTGATACAGGCGACCTGTCCGGGCAAGTGGGGCAGTACGGCTCTACTGTATTCGTGGGAGGCGAGGTTTACAATCAGGTCATCGTCTGCGCACAGATTTTCTGCTAGTAAGCTTCCCCAGTATTCATACAGATTTGCCCTGTGACCGACGGTAAGCGGTGCCTGCATCTCAAGCCTGTATGGCGCGACGCCGTCAAAAGGCCTTAACACGCCGTAAAATCCGGACAGAATACGAAGGTTATGTAAGACATATTCCCATTGGTTCCCGGTGAATACATGTGGAGCCATATACTGATACTGAAGACCTTCATATGTCAGAAGCGCCGGCGAGAGACCCGTGTGCAGATTTATGGTCTGGTGGCGCTCATAATTCGTCAGAGCCAGTTTCCGGCTGCAGTGCCAGAGCTTCTCCAGTTGTTCTAAGCTCATTTCTTTCATGACACGGCAGATCTGTGAAGTTTTGTCAAGCAGCGCAGGCTGTGTGAGTGTTCCGTCAAAATCCTGAACGATATTCATTTTTTTGGCAGGAGATATGATGATCTTCATTCGTGAGAACCTTTCCGATGGTGTTTTCTACTTCTGAGTGACAGGATAAGAAAAAGCATACTGAAAATCAGAAGAATCGTTACAATCAGTGCAGCGCAGTTAAAGAAAAACTGTTCCGGCATGATTTTGATAATTTCGTCTGTTCCGGAATCCAGAATCCAGTTATCCTTCCCGGGGAAGAGCAGCATGTGGAAAACACGGAAAAATGAATCAAACGACGTAAGCCCCCAGACTGCGATCGTTATCAGCAGCGTGATATTCAGAATGCCGCTGTAGAACAGAGGGTGCAGATGCCGGAAACGATACAGTTTTATTTTTTTCCGATATTCCAGAGTGAGCAGCAAGAGCAGCAGCAGGACAGAAAGTATCACAATCAGAAAATCCAGATGAAATAACCGCTGACAGTCTTCGAAATGAGCACGTCCGGAGGACGACCATGCCAGGTTTCCGGTACTGAATTCACCCCCAAACAGAAGATAGTCCAGAACAGAGTCATACGCTTGCCTTATTGTATCGTAGGAATAACCGCTGGTCTCCATGATACCGAGCGGTCCGATCTGAAGATAATAAAAGGGGCGGAAAAGGATTGGAACGGCAATGGCAAAAGAAAGAGACCCGAGGAAACCAGTCAGAGTCGTCAGCAGGGAATATATTTTTGTACGTATCATAAAGTCCTCCTCTTTGGTAAGAAAGTGCAGCAGGATAACGCTATCAGGACCTGTGAAGGCAGATAAAAGAGCCACATCCCGAAGTCGGCGAAATGCTGCAGCGTGTGTATTCTGAGGCCCGTATTATGGACGGCAACACAGATATCACAGCATAAAAACAACCATAAACCAATACAAAACAGCCGCTCTGATAGTCCATCAGCTGCAAATGATATGCTTTTCACTGCGTTGAAGATAAGGTTGACGCCGTAAAACGAAGCGGCTGCCGAAAGAAGCGTCAGGCCGTTCAGAACATACAGAAACAGAAAGCAGGGTACGGGCAGCAGAATGCGAAGCAGCCATTCTGGCTGAGAAGGTTTCTGTTTCCAGTTACGAAGCCTGATACCGTACAGTATCTGCACCACACAGAACAGCAGCAGCCCGGCCGTATACCAGCGGCCGATCACCAGCAGAAATAAATCCGCTCCTGCGGTGAAGAGCAGTGCAGTGAAGACAAGCAGGCTGTCATCCGTGTGCCTGCACACGAGAAGAAAAATCAGGCAGAGTAAAATACCGGCATATTTGATCAGCGTGCTGTCCCCGGTTCCTGTGAGATCCATGAACAGAAAGCAGAGAAAGAGCAGTGTTTCCAGAGACAGATATATTAAGATTTGTTTTTTCAAAATTACCTCCTGAAAGTAAAGAATCCGTTTGCTTTACCGATTACCGGGACAGGCTGTAGATTGCGTCTGCATATATACGGGCGGCCAGCATCAGATGATCGACAGAAACACATTCGTCTGTCTGGTGGCACAGGTCCGGTTCGCCTGGAAACAGCGGGCCAAACGCAAGCGTGTTGGGGATGGCGCGCGCGTACGTGGCGCCGGCGGTTGCAGCGGGCGATGTTCTGGTATCCCCCGTGTGCCGGCGGTATACATCCATCAGGGCTGCAACCAGGGGCGTGTCGGCAGCGGCGTAGAGCGGCGGCAGATGATCCTGACGTGTTACGGATAATCCTGCATGTGAGGTGAGCTCCTCCAGCGGCGCATACACACTGTCTTCATCTGCGGTAACCGGATATCGGATATTCAGTGTCAGCCGGAAGCGGGAGGCATTCCATTCGATCATTCCGACATTCAGTACCAGTTTCCCCGATACTTCATCGGAAAATCCACAGCCGATGCGTTCTCCGTGAAAATCAAATCCGATATGCTCATTGTAAAACTGAATCATTTCCGAGACTTCACGGGTAAAAAAGGCAAGCCCTGACAGCAGGTCAAACCCCATGCTGATAGCATTCAAGCCTTTTTCCGGAGTGGCACCGTGAGCAGCCTTTCCCCCGACTGTTATCGAGATGGATGTTTTGTCTGACTCAAACGTACAAGTTTTGTCAGGATGAGCATTCTGCCAGGAGGTGAGATATTCCGTGACATCAGCTGCGCGTAGGCCGCATTCCAGAATTATGGAAGCAAAACCGGCTGTTACGTTGGGAGCGGAGCCGCCTGTAAATGACAGCAGCTGTATATGATCCGGATTCCGGGCTGCATCGCATGATGTGCGGAAAACCTTGTCAAGGCTGCAAACGAGAAGGCCCATTTCCGCATGGATGACTGGGAAATCGGCATCAGGAGAAAATCCGCAGGCAGGTGCAGACTCTTGTCTCAGATAGTATTCCATGCCTTTCCAGTCAGTCTCTTCATCGCATCCGATAATAAGCCTGATCGTTTTTGCAGGAGAAAACCCACAGTCTTTAAGCGCTTTCATTGCATAATAGCAGGCCAGCAGAGGTCCCTTGTCATCGATGACTCCGCGCCCGTAAAGGTATCCGTTGCGGATAACCGGTTCAAAAGGAGGCGTGGTCCACTCGGAAGCGTTACCCTCTGAAACGACGTCCAAATGTCCCGCGATACCGACAATCTCATCGGTAAGTCCGGTAAATTCAATATGGCCTCCGTATCCGTCAGTGTCCCTGACAGAAAAGCCGTCATGTCTGGCGAGATCCAGGATATAAGTAAGCGCTTCCCGCACTCCGGTGCCGAAAGGGGCATCGGGGGCGGCGGGACCTGCAACGCTTCGTATGCTTACGAATTCTTTTAATGTTTTCAACAGCACAGGTTTCAGGGACTCGAGTTTTTCCATGAACATCACAGGCACCTCGTTTGTTTTTTCTTCTATTGTAACATGAAAGTTTTTCATTGCAAGAAAAAGGAATCGCTGATACAATAAAAGCAGTATAAGGGGGAAGACATCATATGAAAAGACTGATCATTTATCTGGTGGGGTTGTTTATCATGGCATTCGGCGTATCAGCGTCGATTATATCGAATCTCGGAGTATCTCCGATAGATACCATACCGTATGTCACAAGTGAAATATTAAAGATTGATATGGGAATCTGTACCACTGCTATTTTTACCTGCTATGTGCTGCTTCAGATGTTGCTGCTTGGAAGACAGTTTCCGAAGCGGAACATCCTTCAGATCGCTGTCTCGGCAGTTTCAGGGGGGTTTATCAGCATTACGAACCGCCTGGCAGCTGCGGTCCTTCCGGAAGCTTCCGGATATGGAATCCAGTTATTCTATGTTGTGCTCAGTATGGCGCTTCTGGGATTTGGAATTTTTCTGTACGTGGAGACGGATATCATGTCACTGCCCGCAGAAGGGGTTGCCCAGGCGCTGGCGATCCGGACGAAACGGCCGATGTCCACGACGAAAATCTTTTTTGACTGGTCCGTCGTTGCAGTTTCTGCGGTCTTATCAATCTGCTTTTTGAAGGAATTCAGGGGAATTCGGGAGGGAACACTGATCGCCGCGTTTGGCGTCGGGTTGTTCATCAAACTGTATACACGCTGTTTTCAAAAACCGCTGCAGAGATTTCTGGGAAAAGAAGTACGCGGCGGTCAGCCGGAGCCGGAGATTTCTCAGCCTGACTAAAAGATATATCGCCCGCAGTTTAAGTTTGCGGGCGATATTTTTATTTGTATTCGGTTTTCCAGAAGCCATGCAGATTGCAGTATGCATATGCTGCAGCCGGTTCGTCGTTTTCGTTTAATACAAATTCGGCGACCGGATCACACAGTCCGTCCAGATAAATGCGCTGACAGCATCCGGCTTTGGTAAACAGATAGACCCATGCAATGCTGTGCTCCTCTGTCATCGGATGAAAGACACTTCCGACTTTTACGGTGACATGCTGCCCGTTCACCTCGATGACCGGCAGATGCTTTTCGGAAGCACCCTCGGAAGTGTTGGGAACGAGTTCTTCCAGGGAGTGGCAGTCACAGGACAGCGCCTGATCACCGCATCCGAGGATTGCGTCAAAAATCACGGTTTTTTCTTTGTTGATAAAAAATTTCGGCTCTTTTACCATCGTTAATCCCTCCTGCTCAGTTTTCAAACGGTGCCAGTTCCAGACGGATATAATACCCCTTGTCATGGTGGCAGACAGGGCACTGCTCCGGAACTTCAGTGCCGTAATAGATGTTGCCGCACTCAAGGCACATCCACGCTGTCTCAGCCTCAGCGACAAAGAGTTTGCCCTGCTCCAGCATATCGGCGAAACGGCCGAAACGGTCTCCGTGTGTCTTTTCAATGTTGGCGATCATGCGGAAGGATCCCGCTACATTCTGAAATCCCTCTTCCTGAGCTGTCTCGGCAAAGTGTTTATAGACATCATCATGTTCTTCGTACTCGTTGTGCTGAGCATAGCGCAGCAGCTGGGCAACATCAGAAGCGATGTCTACCGGGTATGCACCGTCGATGGAAATGGATTCTCCAGCCAGTTCAGTCAGGTGCTTGTAAAATATCTCTGCATGCTCCTTTTCCTGATCAGCGGTAAATGTAAAAATTGCCTCGATGACATGCAGGTGTTCTTTTTTCGCCTGGGACGCCGCCATTGTATAACGGTTTCTGGCCTGGCTTTCGCCGGCAAATGCACGCATCAGGTTGTCTTTGGTCACACTGTTCTTAAAATCTACTGCCATATATATACCAATCCTTTCTTGAGCGATATCGTAAGTATTACCGGGAAAATGAAATATTATCCAGAAAAAAATAGAAACAAATGTCAATGTTGTCTTGAAGAACTGCAATCAAATTGATATAATTTAATAAATAGTATGAAGGAATGAAAAAGGTATGATGATTTTTCTGGAATTGCTGGGAATATTCTTGATATTTACTGCGGGTGCATGTTTTTATTCTTTCCTGAATATTGTGATATATCGTCTTCCGAGGGGGATTTCGATATTAAAGGAGCGTAACCAGTGTATGGCGTGCGGTCATGTTCTGACAGTGGATGATTTGATACCCGTGGTCAGCTGGCTGCAGCTGGGGGGGAGATGCAGGTATTGTGATACGGTGATACCGGCTCGCTATTCGCGGGTTGAACTACTGGGCGGTGTCACTGCACTGGTCAGCGTCTTTCGTCTGGGCTGGACGTTACGCGCTTGTCTCATGTATGCGTTTCTGGCAGTTCTGACGGTTACCGGGCTCACGGAGTGGGATACCGGAAAGATCCCGGATGTATTGCTGAAGCTGATCACGGTCCTGGCAGTTCTTCAGCTTCTGCTTTTGAATCAGCAGCAGTACCTTGCTTATATAGCAGGGTGTCTCTGTATCAGCCTTCCGCTGAGCGGTGTTAAACTCAGGATACCGGCGGCATTTACGGCGCAGGAGATTATCCTGATGGCTGTCTGCGGTCTGTTTACGGGCTGGAGAGTCATGCTCGTATCTTTTACCTTTGCGGTGTTTTGCGGAGGAATCTATGCACTAAAAAAAATGCTGGGAGATGACGAACAGAAGAAAAAGAATTTCCTGTACGGACCTTTTCTGTGTATAGGCGTATATTTCGGTCAGATGTTCGGAGAACCTCTGATCAGGGGATATCTCAGTTTTTTTGGTTTATAAAGGATAATTTGTAAAATACCAGGATTTGCAGTATAATATAATAAAATTTGTCGGACATGACAGGAGGGATTTCAAATGACGATTAGTGAAGTAATTGAAGTACTTGAAATGCAGGAAGAAATTCTTCAGTTTTCTCATTTTACGAATGCAGATGCGTGGACGCTGGGCAACATGCTTGTGGCGGAGGCGCAGAGAAGAGGAGTATTTCCAGTGATCAGTATCCGGCTGAACAATGGGTTTACCGTGTTTCAATACGCATTCGACAGTACAAATCTCTGTAATGAAATGTGGCTGTCCAAGAAACAAAAAACGGTCATGATGACAGAACGGAGCAGCCTGCATCTGGCGATGGTACTCAGAGAATCCGGAGAGACACTGGAAGAGAGATTTCCGGACTGCAAGGATTTTGCAGCAAGCGGAGGCGGATTCCCGATACGGGTCGAAGAAGTGGGTGTGATAGGAGCCATTCTCGTATCCGGTATGGATCCCGTCTCAGAGCATGATCTGATCATAAAATGTGTAAGCAAATACCTGCATATTGATGAAGTGCCGCGCATTCGTGCGGTTTAGGGATGCCGCTGCGCGGCAGGACGGGGCAGAGCTTGTCATGTTATTCTGACGGCTCTGCCCCTCCTTCGTGAAGCCGGATATATTCCTGCATATCCGGCGGCAGAGGAGCATGAAAGAAAAGTTCGCATCCTGTGATGGGGTGTATGAACCGCAGGGAGTATGAGTGCAGTGCCTGACGGGAGAGGGAGGAGTCCTTCGGATGGTAAAGGAAATCCCCGAGCAGCGGATGTCCGATATGTTTCATATGCACCCGGATCTGATGTGTGCGCCCCGTCTCCAGGTGCAGCTCAACAAGTGCAGAGGATAAGAGCTGTTTGCGCACCTGATAGTGTGTGACTGCCGATTCACCGTCCGGACTGACACGTCGTTCCAACACGGATCCAGGTATGCGCGCGATCGGCGCGTCGATGGTGCCGGATGACGGTTCGGGGTTGCCCCGGACAAGAGCCAGATAGGTGCGGGAGATTTTGCGCTCCTTCATTTGCCGGGAGAGAACGGCGGCGCTGAGCATGTTTTTGGCGAGGATCAGAAGTCCGGTCGTGTCACGGTCCAGGCGGTTAATACAGCGGAACACGAAAGGCAGACCCTGACCTTGGTAGTAATATGCAATCCCATTGGCAAGCGTATTTTCATAGTTGCCCAGAGAGGGATGTACCGGCATGTCTGCCGGTTTATTCAGGATAAGCAGATCGTCGTCTTCGTAGACGATCGACAGAGGGAGGTGTGAGGGAGGTATTTTTTCTGACGACTGCTCCTCGATAATCTGCACGGTCAGCGTCTCACCTGCGGATAAGCGGTGGGAGGTCATGACTTTTCGGCCTCCGATGTGTAGGCCGAGCGGTGTCTGTTTAAGATGGATGATCAGATGACGGGAGTATCCTCTGGACTGCAGGTATTCACCGATGGACATACCGGCTTCGGCTGCAGTGACGGGATAGGTCAGTATTCGGTTCATGTCGGACCTCCTTTTGTTGTGTGCTGATATGTATTATAGACAAAGACGGGAAAGTGTCAAGAAAAACTGCTGAATCTTTTGGTGTACAGATAGAAAAAAGCATGATAAAATAATCCATATACAGGAAAAAGTTTGAAAGGACGGGCTTTTGCATGAACCAGGAAAAATATGTAGCGTATGTGGGTACTTATACACACGGAAGCAGTATCGGCATCCATCTGTATGACGTCGATGTGGAAGAGGGAACGCTCACGGAACGTAAAGTGGTTCCGGTTAACAATTCTTCCTATCTGGCGCGTTCGAAAAACGGAAAATACCTTTATTCGATTGCGGATGAGGGAGTCGCGGTTTTTGCGATTCATCCGGACGGAGATTTGGAATATATTAATAAAGTCGACATCGACGGTATGAGAGGCTGTTATCTCTCGGTTGATGTTACCGGAAAATATTTGTTTGTGGCAGGATATCACGACGGCAAGGTGACGGTGGTTCATACACACCGGGACGGCAGGCTGGGGAGTGTCATGGACGGTATCTTCCACAAGGGAACCGGCAGTGTGGCAGAACGCAGTTTCCGTCCGCATGTCAGCTGCGTCGTTCCGACCCCGGATGACAATTATGTGTGTGCGGTTGACAATGGAATCGACCAGGTGAAAGTTTATGGTATTGATAAGAAAAGAGATAAGCTGAATCTGCAGGATATCATCAGGTGCCGAAGAGAATCCGGTCCCAGAGAAATGAAATTTTCGAACAACGGAAAATTTGCCTATCTTATCTATGAGCTGAGCAACGATATCGACGTATTTTCTTATCATGAGGGCAATAAGGGACCGGTATTCGAGAAAATTCAGAATATCAGTATCCTGGATACGGAACTCGATCCAATGCATGATGCTGCGGAGGCTCTTGCAATCTCACCTGACGGCAATTATCTGTTTGCGTCGACGGCAGGAGATAATTCCGTCACAATGTTTAAGATCGACCAGGAGACGGGTATGCTAAACAGCCAGTTCTCGCTTCCGATCAGCGGAGAATATCCGAAGAGTATGCGTCTGTTCCCGGATGGGAAGCATATCGCCATCGTAAATCATGAGTCGGACAGCATTACGACGTTTGCGGTGGATTACGAGAGAAAGCTATTGATGATGAAAGGAAAACCGATGAAGGTGGAGACACCGAACTGTATCCTGATAGAGAAAGTCGGACAGCAATTTGAATAGATGAGGGATATGAAAGCCGGGCGAAGAAGAGGGCAGCAGTGGTCTGATTCTGCCCGGCTTTCACGTTTGAAAAGGATTATTTATGACTCAGGATGCCAGATGCGCTGCAGATGTTCCATGCGGGAACCCATGCCGCACAGCAGGGCATCGACGAGTGTCATGGCGGTCATGGACTCTACGACGACGACTGCCCGGGGAACGATGATGGGGTCATGGCGGCCTTTGATATTGATATCCACTGATTCCCCCTGCCTGTTCACCGTCTGCTGGGTAGAGAAAATGGAGGGGGTCGGTTTGAACGCGGCACGCAGGATGATATCGCTTCCGTCACTGATGCCTCCGAGGACACCGCCGGAATGGTTTGTTAATTTATGAATATGTCCGTCCGCATTGCAGCAGAACCCGTCGTTGCTGGAAAGACCGGTTGCCTCTGCGGCGGCAAAACCATCCCCGATCTCCACTCCCTTGACCGCACCGATGGAAAGGACTGCCTTGCCGAGACAGGCATCCAGTTTTTCGAATACCGGGGTTCCTGCACCCGCGGGGAAATGGCTGACAATGCATTCGACAACGCCTCCGGATGAATCGTGGCGTTTCATGCAGTCGTCCAGATATGCCTGAGCTCTTTTGCTGGCATCCGTGTCCGGCATGTACAGCGGATTTTCCGCGATCAGTTCCGGGTGAAACTGTTCGGCAGTAATTGGACCGATTGCTTTCGTGTAAGTGCAGATGGAAACGCCGAGACTGTTCAGGATTTTTACCGCGATGGCGCCTGCGGCGACACGGCCGACCGTCTCACGGCCGGAAGAACGTCCTCCGCCGCGGTAATCCCGGAAGCCATATTTCTGATCGAAGGTATAATCTGCGTGTCCAGGGCGATAATAAGAAGCGATCTCTCCGTAGTCGCCGGAACGCTGGCTGGTATTGCGTACGATCATGGAGATCGGTGTTCCGGTGGTCCGGCCTTCGAAAACGCCGGAGAGGATCTCAACTTCATCTGCTTCTTTTCTGGGTGTCGCGTATTTATTCTGACCCGGCTTTCTGCGGTTTAAAAATGCCTGGATATCCGATTCCTGAAGTAGAAGACCCGACGGACATCCGTCGACCACGACGCCGAGGCCTTTTCCATGGGATTCACCCCATGTTGTGACGGTAAAAAGTGTACCGAATGATGATCCTGCCATACTGTTATCCTTTCTGTTTTCTGTCTTTAGTACCAGTTTGTATTATAGCTGACCGAAAAGCGTTTGTAAATGTAAATAAGCTGTAAACACGAGCAAAAAAATTGACAAAGGGTGGGGCACAGCGTATAATAAAATCTGATTTTCTATTGATATGGAACTAAAAATAAAAGAGGAGATCTTATGAACTGGATCAACAAAATGGAACGGAAATTCGGGAAATATGCAATCCCAAATCTGACGCTGTACATTATTATTACGTATGTGGTCGGTTATCTGTTGATGTACCTGGCACCGAATGTCATGGACTACTGTCTGCTGGAACCCGGGCTGATTTTACGGGGGCAGGTATGGAGGCTGGTAAGCTGGCTTTTGATACCGCCCGGCAGTCTTGATATCTTTACGATTATCATGCTGTTTTTTTACTATTCCATCGGTACGACGCTGGAGAAGACCTGGGGAGCCTTCCGCTACAACTTCTACATTTTCGGCGGAATCATACTGACCGTAATCGGATCGTTTATCATGTATTTTGTCCTGGGCGGCGGAACCCTTCTCATCATGCGGGGCGGTTTCTTCAGTACCTATTATATCTCACTCTCCATTTTTCTGGGGTTTGCCGCGACGTATCCGGATATGCAGGTGCTGCTGTACTTTATTATTCCGATCAAGATCAAATGGCTGGCGTGGCTGGACGTGATCTTTCTTGCATGGCAGATGATTCAGAGCGGCTGGACGACGCGTGTGGCGATCATATGCAGCCTGATGAACTTTATCATTTATTTCTTTGCCACCAGAAATCTGGCGCGCTATTCACCGCATGAGGTAAAGCGCAAACGGACATACGCCAAAGCGGTGCACAAGAGTCAGAGTCCGAATGTCACAAAGCATAAGTGCGCGGTCTGCGGGAGAACGGAGAAAGACGGAGACGATTTGGAATTTCGTTTCTGTTCAAAATGCAGAGGCAACTATGAATATTGTCAGGATCATTTATTTACACACAAACATATACAATAAGGAGTTAAAAAAATATGAAAAAAACTAAAATAGTCTGTACCATGGGTCCGAATACCGATAAGCGTGAAACGATGAAACAGCTGATCGAGGCGGGAATGGATATCGCCAGATTCAATTTTTCACACGGTACCCATGAGGAACAGAAGGCACGTATGGACATGCTGAAGGAAGTCCGTGCAGAGATGAAGAAACCGATTGCGATCCTGCTGGACACCAAAGGACCGGAAATCAGAACGGGACTGCTCGATGAACATACCCCGGTCACTCTGAAGAGCGGAGATACCTTTACGCTGACGACAAATAAGATCTCCGGCAATCAGAATATCTGTCATCAGACCTACGAAGGGCTTCCGCTGGATGTGAAGCGCGGTGCACGCATTCTCGTCGATGACGGGCTGATCGAGCTGAAGGTGGAATCCACTACTCATACGGATGTTGTATGTACCGTGGTGAACGGCGGAGAACTCGGAGAACGAAAAGGCATCAATATTCCGGGAACCAGTACCAATCTGCCGAATATTACGGAGCAGGATGTAAAGGATATTCTGTTTGGAATTGAGCAGGGCGTAGATTTCATTGCAGCGTCGTTTGTACGGAATGCAGATGCGATCAAAGAGATCCGCAGTCTGCTCAAAGAACACGGCGGCGAGCATATTGATATCATCGCCAAGATCGAAAGTATTGAAGGCGTGGCGAATATCGACCGCATTATTCAGCAGTCTGACGGCATTATGGTTGCCAGAGGAGACCTCGGTGTGGAAATTCCGGCGTGGGAAGTTCCGCATATTCAGAAAGAAATCATCCGAAAATGTAATGAGCGTTATAAACCGGTAATCACGGCAACACAGATGCTTGATTCCATGATAAGAAATCCGCGTCCGACCAGAGCGGAAGTGACGGATGTCGCGAATGCGATCTACGATGGGACGGATGCGATCATGCTCTCCGGGGAAACGGCAGTTGGAAAATATCCGATCGAATCCGTACATATGATGGTGGAGATCGCAAATTCAACGGAACCGTATATAGATTATGAGCATTTTCTGGATTACCGTGCACTGCGCGGAAACAGCAATGTATCCAGTACGGTCGGCGTGGCGGCGGTGCAGTCGAGTATTTATCTGCACGCAAAGTGTATCGTGACACCTACCGTATCAGGTCAGACCGCACGCCTGATCTCCAATTTCCGTCCCAAGGTACCGATCTATGCGGTGACACCGAATGACTGGGCGCAGCGCAAGATGCAGATCTTCTGGGGGGTGACACCGCTCAGCGGATATGAAGAAGACAGTACAGAAAATATTATTTCTCATGCAATGTATGTTGTGGAACGTGAAAAATTTATAAAAACCGGGGACCTTGTTGTATTTACTGCGGGAGATCCGGCAACTAATATTGTAACGGGTGAAGGTGCCGTTACAAACATGCTGCACATCATTCAGGCTAAATAAGGAGTGACTAATGAGGAGGAATATGAAATGACCAAAAAACCATTTGTGACGAAACAAAAGCTGGAAGAGATCCGGGAGACGATTCCCACTCCCTTTCATCTGTATGATGAGAAGGGGATCCGTGAAAATGCCCAGGCGCTGAGAGAGGCATTCGCGTGGAATAAGGGATACCGGGAATACTTTGCGGTGAAAGCCTGCCCGAATCCGTTTCTGATCGATATTCTGCGGGAATACGGCTGCGGCTGCGACTGTTCTTCCATGACAGAGCTGATGCTCTCGGATGCACTGGGCTGCAGCGGGGACGATATCATGTTCTCCTCGAATGCAACACCGGCCTCCGAATACCAGTATGCGGAGAAGGTCAATGCGATCATCAATCTGGATGACATTACACATATTGAGTTTCTGGAAAAAGCAATCGGATATATCCCGAAAAAGATCAGCTGCCGCTACAATCCCGGCGGACTTTTTAAGATCAGCAATGATATCATGGATAATCCGGGGGATGCAAAATATGGCATGACGACCGATCAGCTGTTTGAGGCGTTTAAGATCTTAAAGGAGAAAGGCGCAGAAGAATTTGGTATCCATGCGTTTCTGGCCAGCAATACCGTGACAAATGAATATTATCCCATGCTGGCAAAAGTATTGTTCGAGGTGGCCGTCCGGCTGAAAGAGGAGACAGGAGCAGATATTCGATTTGTCAATCTCTCCGGAGGAATCGGCATTCCGTACCGTCCTGATCAGGAACCAAATGACATCCGCGTGATTGGCGAAGGCGTGCGGAAAGTCTATGAAGAAATTCTGGTGCCTGCCGGAATGGGAGATGTTGCGCTGTATACCGAGCTGGGACGGTTCATGACGGGACCGTACGGATGCCTTGTCACAGAAGCCATTCATGAAAAGCATACGCATAAAGAGTACATTGGATGTGACGCCTGCGCGGTAAATCTGATGCGTCCGGCAATGTACGGTGCATATCATCATATTACCGTGATGGGAAAAGAGGATGCTCCCTGTGATCACATGTATGATGTGACGGGCTCGCTCTGCGAGAATAACGATAAATTTGCAGTGGACAGGATGCTGCCGAAGATTGATATCGGAGACCTTCTGGTCATCCATGACACCGGAGCCCACGGCTTTGCGATGGGGTATAACTATAACGGGAAATTGAAATCGGCAGAGGTACTGCTGAAAGAGGACGGAAGCTTTGAGATGATTCGGCGCGCGGAGACGCCAAAAGATTATTTCGCCACCTTTGACTGTTTTCCGATCTATAAAAAAATATTGAAAGAGTCATAATCAGGAGAAAGTCAGGGAATCGATAACCGCATACAGGGAGCAGGTGTGATGCACATGAATCACACCTGCTCCCTGTAAAGTTAGAAAAAAAGATCCAGCATCTTCTGAAAATGCTGGATTTGATACTGCCGGCGGTGGGACTTGAACCCACACGTGGTTGCCCACAACAGATTTTGAGTCTGCCTCGTCTGCCATTCCGACACGCCGGCCTGCTTTACACGCAGACATTATAATACCATGTCTGCAGGTAAAGCGCAAGTGATATTTCCACAAATTCATCACTGATCCATGAGTACTGTGCAGTTGTCTGTCAGAAGGTGATGACTCTTGGTTCTTCCGTAAATGAAGAGAAGGTCGCTGTCACATCCTTCAGATAGAAAACCTGTGTATTGCCGTCGCCCGGCTGATACATGTTCTGCAGTGACGGGTACGCGTCCAGCATATGTTTCTGTGCCGCTATACGCTCATCTTCCACGGCAGTGCCGGCAACGCGAAGCCATTTACCGTTCAGGAAACCACAGATCTCAACTTTCGGGTTTGCTTTCATCTGTTTGGAGACATTTTTTACTTTACCCGTCTGAATATAAAGCCTGCCTTCGTAGAGGTCAACCGTTCCAAACGGACGCACCCGGGGCTGGTCTCCCTCCATGGTTGCCAGATAATAAGTTTCACATGCTTTTAAGAAATCATAAACTTCATTCATTTGCGGCTCCTCCTTTGTACTTTGGTGAACACTCCTGTTTTCTTTATTATATACCTTTTTCTGAGTAGTTTCCAATATTTTTCATGATTAAACAGATGACGGATGAAAAGTATTGCCGGTTATTCATTGTTCCAAAATATAAGTTGCTCTTCATTGCGTAACCTCTATATTACCGTTTTTTGTTTCCGCTCTGACCGTAACGTCCGGGGAATTGCCGACAGTTCCCCGGACGGTGTCACCTTCAGTCCTGAGCTGATCCTGAAAGGAGGTGAGAATGGTGCCATTCTTTGCAGCAGCTTCAAATCCGAATTCAAGTTTTTTGGGAAGAGTCAGTTTAATATCCCCGTTCTTGTTAAACAATGTCAGGTTACCCTGAACCTGAGTATAGGCAGCAGACAGAGTGCCGGAGTTGTTGACTTTGTAACTTCCGGAGCCGATCGCTGAACTAAACTGGGCGTTGCCGCTGGTAGTGGCATATGTTACATATCCGTTTACTTCCTCGCAGATGACCTCTCCGCTGGTAGTCTCTACTCTGATGGTATCACCGTTCACGATACCTAATTTAAGAGTACCGCTGGTAGATGACAGGTAGATTTTCTCTGCTTTTGCTGAGTCTATCTGCATAGTTCCCGATGTACTGTCAATTCGGAGAACTGATACATGCAGATCAATGCCTGACATATCTATATCTCCGTCTGATGTCGTAACTGTAAGAGCATGCTGATAGGAAGCGGGGAGGTAAATTTCTATATAACGATAAAAATTATCCTTGAATATGGGTTTGGCTCCTTCGCTGATATGTATACTGCTATGATTCTGTTTTACTTTTGCATAATAATTGTCTTTGGGAGTCGTCATATATTCTTTAATTACAAGTGTGTTTTCATCTGAAGGGAAAAAGATGACTTCTTCATCGTCATAGGATATCTTTAAATCTGATATTTTTTCAAGAGAGAAGCGCAACTCATTGGTCAGTTTAACGGGCTTATCCTGGGAACAGCCTGTTAATGAGGACATACAGAGTATTATGGTCGTGCAAAGAGTAATTCGTTGTTTTAATGTCATTATAACCTCACTTTCTGTGCGATGAAATGAATGATTCATTCATAAACATGGGAAAATCAGAGGGCGCATATATCGCCCTGCTAATTGATTGCGTATGCCGCTACCAGATTATCTAAACATATTTTTTTTGCCAGCTCCAATGAGATATCACTGGTTTCAAAGGTAGTATAGCGCATATCCATTGCCCACCAGGATAACGTCTCAATAATAAATGTTATATCCAGGTCCGGATATTCTGAAGGGCGGACTACCCCTCTGCCTATAAAAACAGATAAATACTGCTTCATGGACAGAAAGAACTTTTTACGGTGTTCGCGGTAATGGTCACTCAAAAACTTAAAATCAAAGTAGTTTTTCTCAATGAACAGACAGCCGACTGCATATCTGGACAACAGATCAAACGTGTCGGATATGAGTGCCTCAAAGGTATAGTCTTGGGCATTTTCTTTAAGATGGCATGAAAACTCTTCACTTATCTGGTCAAATAATTTTGCAATCTTATTTTCTATTCCAATAAACAGATCATTAGTGACTGGCCGTTCAAATTCCTGTTTGATAAAATCCGGATCAATGACAGAAGCCAGGATAAAATTCAGAATCTCCATTTTACCGGTAAAATCAAGATAGATTGTGCCGACCGAAACACCGGCAGCCTTTGCGATATGGCTGATCTGAGTCTTCGAGTAGCCCTGCCTTAAAAAGAGTGTGGTTGCAGCATCAGCAGTAGCTTTCATTCGTTCATTCAAAACATCACCTCCAGTGAATGAATTATTCATTTTTTATAATACATCTCTACCAGCCTGATGTCAACAACAAAAATCCGGTAATTTTTATTAAATAGATTCCAATATTTTCTTTTTCCTACACAAAAAAATCATATTTCTCTGCTATGATTAGATACAACTAAATTTGGGAGGTGAAACATCCTTTGTCTATGAAAACAGCAGAAATGGAAGAATACCAGACAATGATAAAACCGTATCAGGAAGCTATGTCAAGTCTTCTGGTGCATATCGACGCTTTAAACGAAGAATATCGGATGAGATATAAAGATTATCCAATACACAATATACAGTCACGGATAAAAAACGCAGAGAGCATTCAGGCAAAACTAAAACGAAAGGGTCATCCTACCGCCCTGGAGGCTGCTAAAGACTATCTGACAGACATTGCAGGTATCAGGATCATATGCTACTTCGAACAGGATATCATCCCGATTGCCTCGCATTTGAAAAAATATTCGGATACGGTAATCGTAAAGGAGTGTGATTATGTCACGCAGCCAAAGCCTAATGGTTATCGCAGCTATCATCTGGTACTCGGGACGCCGGTTTATCGGACTGACTCAAAACAGTATTATCCTGTGGAGATTCAGATCCGCTCTCTTGCCATGGATCTGTGGGCGAGTATGGAGCACCGTATGCTGTATAAGGCGGAAGATGATCATCAGGAGCGTATCCGTGAGCGGTTTAAAGGTTTTGCTTCAGAATTGAAAGATCTGGAAAATCAGTTATATGAACTGGAATTTTAGATTTTGTTAAGAAAGTAAACACTGTTTCATAAGAAAAAACTCATACATTAAACACCGAATGGTCACATTTTCCAGCTATGATATAGTTATTCCTAAGCGAAGGGAGGACGAGTCAAAGATATTAATCGGAAAAAAATCACTGCAACAATACAGGTTATGACTTGAAAGGAGTGTTTACAAAAATGAAACGTAAATTTGCTTTAAAACTTTTAGCACTGACATGTGTGGCGGCTCTGTCAATTGGGGTTTTCACAGGATGCGGATCTGACGATGATAAATCCAGTACTACCAATAGTTCTTCAACAGAAAGTGACAGTCAGGCGGGAAGCAGTTCAAAAGACAGCAGTACTTCCAAAGACAGTGAATCGAAAGACAGCGGCACGACAGGAAGCGAATCAAAGGACAGCAGCAGTGCGGCAGGCAGCGAATCAAAGGACAGCAGCAGCGCGGCAGGCAGCGAATCGACAGGCAGCAGCACAGGAAGTGAATCAAAAGATAACAGCAGTGCGGCAGGAAGCGATGAGGCGGACAGTGACAGCACCGCAGGCGGCAGCTCGGCAGACAGTGACAGTGCTGCAGGAAACGCTGCAACAGACAGCACGTCCTCAGAATCATAAAGCGGGAGCTATTATATAGAATCTATAAGATTTCGATTACTTATTACAATCACCTTCTTCATTATTAACAGACCGGCGGGTCTTTTAATAATGAAGAAGGTGATTTTTTGTTACATTAAAGATTCCAGAACATTCAGAATTGTGATGACGGTTGATATCCTGTATAATATGATTTGGAATATGTTACATACAGTCTCAGGCAACAAGATTACAAAAAAGAGGTGGCAGATGCAGAAAGTATTAGTAGTTGAGGACGACTGGGAACTGAACCAGGGGATTTGTTATGCGTTGCAGGGTGAAGGGTACCGTACAGAGTGTGCACACTCACTTGAGGAGGCGAAAAAAGCCTGTTTGAAAGAAGATGCGGCACTTATACTTCTGGATGTTAACCTTCCGGATGGTGAAGGGTTCTCTTTCTGCAGTTGGGTTCAGAGCCGGAAACGAACCCCGGTATTGTTTCTTACAGCCAGGGATCTCGAGGAGGATGTCCTGAAAGGTTATGAACTGGGAGCGGAGGATTACGTCACAAAACCGTTTTCCATGAAAGTCTTATTAAAAAAAATAAACGTAATTATGAAAAGAGAACCGGTCTGCAAAAAGAATATTTTTGATGACGGTTTTTTATATATGGATTTTAGCACGGCAAAAGTAACGGTTAATGGAAAAGAATGTGCAGTGACCCCCACAGAATTCCGCCTGCTCAGATATCTGTCAGAACACAGCGGGCAGCTTCTGACGTATTCGGTGCTGTTGGAACATCTGTGGGACATCGATGGCAGATTTGTGGATAAACACGCGCTTGCAGTGAACGTCAACCGCCTGAGAGGCAAGATAGAGGATGAACAGCACAAATATATATCAAATGTTTATGGGATGGGATATCAATGGCTGGGCTGATTGTTGTGATCATAGGGATGTGCTGTGTGATTATCCTGATGGGATGGAAGATGCGATGCCTGAAAAAAGACATTTATTCATTTGAAAATCTGTTGGAGCGGCACCTGGATGATATGGCATCGGGTCGGGAGCTGCCGGAATCGGATGTGGACAGGGAAACGCTGTGGAGCAAGGTATATGAAAAACTGCAGAGAGTACAGCATATCTGGAAACAGAAAGATAGAGAAGGAATTGAGGAAAAACGAAAAATTCAGGAACTGATATCTGATATTTCACATCAGACCAAAACGCCGATCGCCAATATGAAAATGTATCTGGAACTGTTTGCAAAGGAAGGAAATCTGTCAGAGAAAGAGCGGGAATTTCTTACCAGAATAACGAGGCAGACAGAGAAGCTTGATTTTTTACTGCAGAGCATGGTGAAAATGTCCCGGCTGGAGACAGGCATTATCAAGATCTGCCAGCGGAAAGATTACCTGTTTGAAACATTGGGAGGCGCTGTTGCCGCTATTGTTCCAAAGGCAGAGAAGAAACGTATCAAAATATATGCAGTGTGCGATGAAAGCGTTCAGATCTGCCATGACAGAAAATGGACGGAGGAAGCCATCTTTAATGTTCTGGACAACGCCGTTAAGTATACGGATACAGGAGGATGTATCCGTATATCTGTGGATGTTCAGGAGGTTTTTACGAAGATCAGTATCAGAGATTCCGGCAAAGGAATTGCACCGGAACATCAGGCTGAGATATTTACCAGGTTTTATCGTGAACCGGAGGTGCACAGTGAGGAAGGGATAGGCGTCGGCCTATATCTGGCAAGAGAAATACTGACGCTGCAGAAAGGATATATTGAGGTGTACTCTGAAGCTTTAAAAGGATCCGACTTCCAATTATATCTTCCAAACGACTGATGTGTGATTATCACAGTTTTGTGATAATCATGGATTGTGAGCAGTTTGTGATTTTTATAAGATATGCTTGATCTGTAAAGGAGGAACATGAACAGATGGAATCATGGATGATAGAAACACGGGCATTAAAAAAATATTACAGACTGGGTGAAACTGTTGTGAAAGCGCTGGACGGTGTGGACTTCGCAGTGCGGGAGAGAGAATTTGTTGCAATTATCGGGAAGTCAGGGAGCGGAAAGAGCACCCTGCTCCACATGATCGGTGGTCTTGATGTGCCGACGAAAGGTGAGATATTTGTTGACGGCAGAAATATCACAAACCTGAATAAAGAACAACTTGCGATCTTTCGCAGGAGGAAGGTTGGGTTTGTTTTTCAGAATTATAACCTGGTTCCTGACTTAAACGTGTATGAGAATATAACGCTGCCCGTAGAACTGGACGGGAAACAGACAGACAGAGACTATATCATGCATATACTGAAGCTGCTGAAACTGCTGGATAAAACAGAAGCATTGCCGGGGACACTGTCAGGCGGACAGCAGCAGCGGGCGGCTATCGCAAGAGCAATCGCCTCCAAACCGTCCATAATACTGGCGGATGAGCCGACAGGGAATCTGGACACGGCTGCCGGCCATGATGTAATGGGGCTGCTGAAAATAGCGGCGAAACAGTTTCAGCAGACCATCGTTCTGATTACGCATGATCATGACATCGCACAGATGGCGGACCGCATTGTGCGTATTGAGGACGGCAGAATCATGAAAGGGAGTGCTGCAGATGTTAGCGAATAATAATCAGGGTATTCTCTCTAAGATGTGCAGGCGCTCACTCGTCAGAAATAAACAGAAATTTGGGATCATCACTGCGGCGATCATGCTGTCGGCGTTTATGCTGTTCAGTGTCCTGACTGTGGGAGTCACTTATTTCAAAATGCAGTATCAGCAGGAAATACGCCTGCAGGGCGGGGATTATGATGCTCTCCTGGGAAATGGGTTTACGGAAGAACAAAAGGAGATATGCGAAAAGAATGAGAATATCATATTCTCAGGCGCGGAGGCGTATGCAGGATACGCGACAGAAACAGATGTGGATGATACCATGTATTCGGGCATGCTGTGGTGTGACGAAGTCCAATGGGAAAACATTCTGGCTCCGGCACGGGAATGGGTAAAAGGGGATTACCCGGAGAAATATAATGAACTGATGGCTACCAGGGAGGCGCTTGAAAACTGCGGGAAAGAGAATCTTAACGTGGGAGACCGGTTTATTCTGACTTATTCAGATAAAAAGGGAATACATACCGGAGAATTTTTAATATCCGGTATATGGGAGGGATATGGACCGCAAGATGTGTTCTTTGTATCCAGAACGTTTTATGAACAGTCGGGGTATCAGCTGCGCTATAACGGTGTGCTTAATCTAAAGTTCCGGGGTTCTCTCATACGGCAGAGGACATTATCTGATCTGGAGGATAGTCTGGGACTGTCTAAGAGGCAGTATTTTATGCCCACCGTCACAACGGAAAAAACAGCAGGAGTTCTCGCAGGAATGGCGGGACTGGTTATTATCACATGCTTAAGTGCCTATCTGCTCATTTATAATATCCTGTACCTGTCGGTATCCGGCAATATCCGGTATTATGGACTCATGCAGACGGTGGGCATGACGGAAAGGCAGATATACTGTCTGATACAAAAACAGATGTTTTGCGTCACCATCGTTGGAACAGGAGCGGGTCTTGTGACAGGATTTGCCGTCTCATTTCTCCTGATACCGGCGGCGGTTAAGGCACTCGGTATTCATAAACTGGCAGTAGAGGTTTCCTTTCATCCTGCGATTTTTCTCGGAAGCATAGTGCTCGTGGGAACAACAGTCTTTCTTTGCAGCCGCAGACCTGCGAAAATGGCCGCACTGGCATCGCCGGCAGAGGCCATGGGATATCGTGCGGGTTCTCCGGTCAGACGCACCCGCAAAACGGGCAGACTGCATGTCTTGTGGAGAATGGCAGGGGAGCAGCTTCAAAAGGACTGGAAAAAGACCGGGATTGTCATGCTTTCTATGGCAGCGAGCCTGTCTGTGTTTCTGTGCCTGGTCACACTGATCCAAAGCCAGAGTGCAAAATCGGTGATGTCAAATAACATGGACACGGATCTGGTACTCCAAAACGATACACTGCAAAAGGAAAACACAGAGGACTGGATGCCTGTCATGGACGATTCATTCCTGAATGAGCTTGGGGGAATCGCAGGTATCAGAGAGATACGCCCGTTGTGGAGCGCCAGGATCATCGTGCCCTGGGAACCGGACTTTTCTGATGTCTGGATGAGAGAGTTTTATGAAGTGTGGAAGGATTATTCTTATGATATGGATGCTGAAGCGTATAAAAGGAATCCGGAAAAGTTTTATTCATTTTTGAAAGGTATTGGTGAGGCCGAATTTAACACTCTGAATGATGAACTGGGCGGCGATGTCGACAAAGCGGCATTTATGCGGGGAGAGACCTGCATTCTTTACCGGGGCGGACTGTCGCTTGATATGAACCGGTTAGAGGGGAAACGTGTGTTGTATTCACTGGACGGGGGCACCGGCACACAGTACCAGCTGGATATAGCAGGGCTGACAGATGACCCGTATTATGGGAGCTCGACAGGGGGTGCTCCGATCGTCATTGTAAGTGATACTTATCTAAAACAATACGCGGAACATCCATACATTGCGAAATTAGACATACAATATGAGAAAGAGTATGATGAGGATACCGAGAAGGAAGTTAAAAAAATCATAACAACCAGTCCCCATGCAAGAGACTTTTCCTGGGAGTCCAGGCTGGAAGATATGAAGGACATAGAGAGAGCTCAGGGGAATATGATGGAGATCGGTATCGGCATATCACTGATACTGGCCTGGATCGGACTTATGAATTATATCAACACCGTGCTGGGCGGCATTCAGAACCGCCGGGTTTCCCTGGCTGTTATGGAAAGCGTCGGAATGACGGACAAGCAGATGAGAGGCATGCTGATTCGGGAGGGACTATTGTATGCGTTTGGATCAGTGCTGCTGACGGCGACCCTCGGGATGGGGATTACATACGGATGCTACCGCGCGCTGAATTACAGAGAGATTGCCTTCCGAATTCCCGTGGTCCCGGTCGTAATTGCAGCGGTTCTGATTGTGCTGGCGTGCGTGCTGATTCCCATCGCAGCATATCATCGCCTGACGGGAAGGGGTACGATCGCGGAACGAATCAAAGAATTTGAATAGTGAGGAAAGGCAGAATCCGGGAAACGCGGTTCTGCCTTTCCTTTGCTGATTGGAAAGTTAAGTCTATATTTCACCGCGGGCTTCCCGCAGTTTTAATTCTTTCATGATCTCAGGATAGCGTTTATCCAGCTGGTACAGGAACAGTACGATCACGGCGATCACCCAGATCATAAGTGTTCCATATGCATAGATATTCATGATCATTGTCCTGGCCGATTCCGGCTGAACGGCACCGCCTGTTTCGGAACTGACATACCCGCTTCGCATCAGCAGGGAGCTGATAATGGCGCTGGTTGCACCGACCCCCATCTTAAATCCAAGGGAGCCTCCGCCGAACACAAGACTTTCCTGACGGATATGGCTTTTCCACTGACCAAATTCAATGACATCACCCATCATACCAAATACAACGGCTGTAATGGGAGCCTGACCAAGAGCTCTCAGTATGCAAGTTACAAGAGCCCACTCGTAGCTGCTGGGATTCAGAAGAAATGCGGCCTGTGCAGCGACAGCCACAATGCATCCGAGCAGTGACAGGCTTCGCTTTTCGAAGCGTTTCAGCAGCACCGGGCACAGGAGAGCACCCGTGATCAGTGTCACAGATTCAGCCATATATAGTGTGCTGTACATCCAGCTGTCATTGCCAAAAATATATTTACAGTAATACGGCAGAACAGTCCCTACTAATGTCTGGTGAATGCAGGTGATCATCCAGAGTATCAGGGTTGCCCAGAAATACTGGTTTGTCAGCAGTGCCCTGATGTTTTTTCCGAGAGACACTTTTTGATGGTTTTCTGCCGCATTGATGACAACATCTTCTTCGCAATGTCTAAAACAGATCAGAAGCAGGAAAAATGCAAGAATGCACCACATCATCATTGCTTTCACCCAGGCTGACCGGGTGTCTCCGAACAGTTTTACGATCGGCATTGTCAGTGTTACGGCGATAAGCCTGCCGAGCGGTGCCATTGTCATACGGACAATGGATAACAGGTCCCGCTCATGGGAGGAACGGGTCATCAGGGTAGACAAGGTCCCGTAGGGGACGTTGATTGCCGTATAACATATGGTTGTACACAGATTATAGGTGATCAGTATGTACCAGAATTGCAGCGATGTGCTCGTCTGCGGTATGGTAAACATTGCGACTGCGCATATGACATAGGGGACTGCCATCCACAGGATCCATGGTCTGGCTTTTCCCCACTTCGATTTTGTTTTGCTGACGATAACGCCCATGACTAAATCGGATGTCCCGTCAAAGATACGGGATATCAGCATGACGAGTCCTACGGTTGCGATGGGAATTCCTGCATAGTCTGTATAGAATAACGTGAGCAGTGCACTCGTCATTCCGAATACGACGTTGCATGCGGTATCCCCGCAGCCATAAGCGATGCGCTTTTTCCAGGAAAGGCCCGGTACGCCTGCTGCCTGACAGCTTCCAGCTGTTGTGATTGCTTCATTACTCATAATTGAATTTACCTCTCAATAATTGTGATGTTTGCGCAAAGATACTATATAAAATTTTTTCATTAGATCTGTAATTCGATTTTACTTATGGCTGTTCATGAACATTGACTGGTATTATGTTATCATTTTTATGAAAATCTTGTTATAGCATTCTTGTTGTGATTTTTGGTGTTTTTGCATTTTATTTCATAGTTGCTTATAAAATCTTGCAAAAATTGTATATTATAAAATTTTTTCCCTGACTTTGTAACGAAAAATACAGTCTTGACATAATATGGATGTGGGCATATACTTAGTAATGCTAACTAATAGCAATGCAAAAGGTTAGCAATACCAATATAGAAAGGCAGGGAGCGTATGCTGCGATGAAAAATGAAGAGTTGAGGGTGCGGTTATTTCAGGTTTCTCATGAATTTCGAAAACTTCGCATACAGAGAATGTTTCCGGATGTTTCCAGGCAGGAGTTTATGGCCATGGAAATTATTCACAGGGAAGAAGAGGAGAAAAACAGTGGTGGCATTACAGTTTCCGGTCTGGCGAAGATCATGAGGTTTTCTTCGCCTACGGCATCCAGGCTGCTTCGCTGTGCGGAGGGTAAAGGCCTGATTGCCAGAAATGAAAGAGATGAAGACCGGAGGAACACTTATGTCTGTCTTACAGAGTACGGCAGAAAAAGACATTGTGAGATCCTGGAACTTCTGAAGAATTTCACAGACACGGTTATAATGAGGATGGGAGAAGACCGTGTGGAGACGATTCTTGCATATATTGAAGATCTTACGGATATCATGGAAGATGAGATCAGCAAACGGGAAGGAGTCAGACAATGAAATATATGTTCAAATATCTCGCAGAGCATAAGCGGATGATTCTGTGTATTATTGTTCTGCTTGTCATTCAGGCATATTGTGACCTTTCGCTGCCTGCATACACATCGGATATTGTCGATGTCGGCATACAGCAGAAGGGTATCGAAGGGGCAGTTCCGGATGTGATGCGTCCGGACACACTGGAATCCCTGATGCTTTTTATGACGGATAAGGAAGAGAAAGAGGTGCAGAATGCCTATACGTTAAATGCAGACGGAAATATGGAGCTGACCGGGGAGGGAGAAAAAGAGAGAGAGTCACTGGACCCGATCCTGGGAAGAGCCATGCTCATGATGTCGACGATGGAGGAATCCGGCAAAATCAACGCCTCACAGCTGAAGGCTCTTGTAGACAGCGGGCAGATGACCAGGGAACAACTGCAGCAGGCCGAAGCGCAGGCGATGGATAAATTCGGGGATTACAGTGAATCCCTGATCGCGCAGAAAGCAGTATTGTTTATTCAGCAGGAATATCAGGCGATCGGAATCAACCTGGATGATTATCAGATGCACTACCTTTTGAGAAACGGTGGTATCATGCTGGCACTCGCAGTACTGGCGATGGCGGCGTCTGTGGCTGCGGCCATGCTTGCATCTTATACGGCGGCCAAGGTGGGAATGACACTCAGGAACCGGGTATTTAAAAAAGTTCTGCACTTTACACATGCCGAGATGGACCAGTTCTCAACGGCATCCCTGATCACCAGGAGTACGAATGACATCCAGCAGATTCAGATGGTCTCCGTCATGCTGCTGAGAATGGTCATGTATGCACCGATCATCGGCATCGGAGGCATCATCAAGGTTGCGAATACCAGGACGGGACTGGGATGGATCATCGCTGTCGCTGTGGCAGCCATCGTGGTCGTAGTGGGAATCCTGATGTCAGTTACGATGCCCAAGTTTAAAATCATGCAGACACTGGTTGACCGCCTGAATCTGGTATCCAGGGAGATCCTGACAGGGCTTCCGGTCATCCGGGCATTCAGCAGGGAGAAATATGAGGAAAAAAGATTTGCCTCAGCAAATCAGGACCTGAAATCAACGCAGCTGTTCACGAACCGCATTATGACATTTATGATGCCGGCAATGATGCTGATCATGAACTGCATTACTGTTCTGATTGTGTGGGTAGGCGGCAAGGGCATTGACCTCGGAAATCTGCAGGTAGGAGATATGATGGCATTCATCACATACACGATGCAGATCGTCATGGCATTTTTGATGCTGACGATGATCTCGATCATGCTTCCGCGTGCCGGTGTGGCTGCCGCTCGTATCAATGAGGTTGCCGAGACGACCATCAGTATCACAGATAAAGAACATACAAAGGATGATTCACGGGAGAACTGGGATGGATGTATCTCTTTTGAGCATGTTTCCTTTAAATATCCGGGAGCTGATGAAAATGCTCTGGAAGATTTGAACTTCACTGCGGAACCGGGAAAGACGACTGCGATCATTGGAAGTACCGGGTGTGGGAAGACAACACTGTTGAATCTGATTCCGCGGTTTTACGATGTAACGGACGGCCGCATAACGCTGGACGGTGTGGATATCAGAGACCTGTCCATGCATAAACTGAGGGAGCTTCTCGGCATGGTACCCCAAAAAGGGGTGCTGTTTTCAGGAACCATTGAATCCAATATTAAGTTTGCCGGCGATATGGTAAGTGATGACCTGATGAAAGAGGCAGCGGAGATTTCCCAGGCGACGGAATTTATCGATGAAAAGCCGAAGAAGTATCAAAGCAGCATTTCACAGGGAGGAAACAATGTGTCCGGCGGACAGAAACAGAGGCTCTCGATTGCCCGGGCGATTGCTAAAAGACCGAAGGTTCTGTTGTTTGATGACAGTTTCTCGGCACTTGACTATAAGACAGATGCGGTACTTCGAAGGGCTCTGAATGAGAAGGTGAAAGATGCGACGGTTATCATAGTCGCACAGCGTATCAGCACGATCCTCCATGCGGATCAGATTCTTGTGCTGGATGATGGAAAGATCGTCGGAAAGGGTACACATCAGGAATTAATGGAACAATGCGAATCCTATCAGGAGATTGCGAAATCGCAGCTTTCGGAGGCTGAATTGAAAGGGGGCTGTGCATAATGAGCGAGACACATGAAAGACCCCAGAGACCGGGGCGCATGCATGGACCGGGACGGGGAATGGTTCCGGGAGAGAAGGCTCAGGACTTTAAGGGAACGATCAGAAAACTGCTGGCTTATATGGGGCGCTACAAATTTGCGCTGATTGGTGTATTCATATTTGCAGTCGGCGGAACAGCATTTAATATTGTAGGACCGAAGATCCTTGGAAAGGCTACGACGGAGATCTTCAATGGCCTTGTCGGAAAGATCTCGGGAAGCGGCGGCATAGACTTTGAAAAGATCGGCAGGATACTGCTGATACTGATTGCGCTGTACCTGATCAGTGCACTGCTGACATTCATCCAGGGATTTATCATGACCGGGATATCGCAGAAGCTCTGTTACCGGTTCCGGGAAGAAATTTCTCAGAAGATCAACAGAATGCCGATGAAGTATTTCGAGTCCCGGACTGTCGGAGAAGTCCTCTCAAGGATTACGAATGATGTTGATACCCTTGGACAGAGTCTGAATCAGAGTGTTACTCAGCTGATTACTTCGGTGACTATGATTATCGGTATTCTGATCATGATGCTTTCCATCAGTCCGCTGATGACAGTAATTGCACTTGTGATCCTGCCGGTATCCCTGGGACTGATCGCAGTCGTGGTCAAGTTTTCACAGAAATACTTTGTAGCGCAGCAGAAATATCTGGGTAAGATCAACGGGCAGGTGGAAGAAGTCTACAGCGGACATACGATCGTTCAGGCATTCAATAAAGAGGATGAGATGGAGCATGAATTCGATGAGACAAATGATGTACTGTTTCAGTCAGCCTGGAAATCGCAGTTCCTGTCCGGCATGATGCAGCCGATCATGAACTTCGTGGGGAATCTCGGATACGTTGCGGTTGCGGTAGTCGGGGCATTTCTCACTGTTAAAAATATGATTGAAGTCGGAGATATTCAGTCATTTATCCAGTATGTGAGGAGTTTTACGCAGCCGATCACCCAGGTGGCGCAGGTATCCAATATGCTGCAGTCGACTGCTGCAGCCGCGGAGCGCGTGTTTGAATTCCTCAGCGAGGAGGAAGAGGATCAGACGGTGGAACATCCGGTTCATCTGGAACGTGTAAAGGGTGAGGTGGATTTCAACCATGTGCGGTTCGGTTATCAGCCTGATAAGGTAATCATCCATGACTTCAGCTGTCATGTGGAACCGGGGCAGACAGTGGCGATCGTAGGTCCGACGGGCGCGGGAAAGACGACGATGGTAAAACTGCTGATGCGTTTTTATGATGTCAACAAAGGAAATATAAGTGTTGACGGTCATGACCTGCGCAGCTTCAACAGAAGCGAACTCAGGGAGAGCTTCGGTATGGTACTGCAGGATACCTGGCTGTTCAAGGGTACTATTATGGAGAATATCCGTTACGGGCGGCTGGATGCTACCGATGATGAAGTCATAGCAGCAGCAAAAGCAGCACATGCTCATCATTTCATCCAGACACTGCCAGGCGGGTACCAGATGGAACTCAATGAAGATGCCAGCAATGTGTCGCAGGGCCAGAAACAGCTGCTGACAATTGCGAGAGCTATTCTGGCGGATAATCCGGTCATGATACTCGACGAGGCGACCAGCTCGGTTGACACGAGAACAGAAGCGCGCATCCAGAAAGCCATGAACAATCTGATGAAAGGGCGCACCAGCTTCGTGATCGCACATCGGCTCTCGACGATCAAAGATGCGGACGTCATTTTGGTCATGAAGGACGGTGACATTATCGAACAGGGGGATCATGAAACCCTTCTGGCGAAGAACGGATTCTATGCAAAGCTGTATAACTCTCAGTTTGAGGCTGTAACTGCATAAGCGGGAATATATGTTTTTGGGAGGCTGCCGGGTGGCAGCTTCCTTTTTTTGTCAGTTGTTTTCTTTTTATTTGATTTATAGAAACAGCAGAGCTATAATGAAGAATAGCAAAGCGACAGCGCGTTCTGGAAGCGGAAACTGTAGAAATTTAAAATGAGGAAAAAATCATGCTTAAAATCGAAGGCCTTACAAAAACATACGGCAGCAAAAAAGCGGTAGACCATCTTTCACTCCATATCCATCCGGGGGAAATCTATGGATTTATCGGGCACAATGGTGCGGGCAAGACAACGACAATTAAATGCTGCTGCGGAATCCTGAACTTTGAGGACGGAGAAATCCTGATTGACGGAAAATCCATCAGGTCACAGCCGCTGGCCTGTAAAAAGGAACTGGCATATATACCGGATAATCCCGACCTCTATGAGTTTATGAGCGGGATTAAATATTTGAATTTTATCGCTGATATCTACGGTGTTCCCGGAATGGAACGCGAGGAGAGGATTCATCGGTATGCCCGCCAGTTTGAACTGATCGATGACCTTGCCTCTCCAGTCAGTACGTATTCTCACGGAATGAAACAGAAACTTGCCATTATTTCTGCATTGATTCACGAACCGAGGCTTCTGATCATGGATGAGCCGTTTGTCGGCCTCGATCCGAAAGCGGCGTTTGAGGTAAAGGAGCTGATGCGGACACTGTGTGATAACGGCGGTGCGATTTTTTTCTCCACTCATGTCCTGGAGGTGGCGGAGAAACTGTGTGATCGGATAGCGATCATTAAAAATGGCACACTGATAAAGAGCGGAAAGACAGACGAAGTGATCGGTGACGAATCACTTGAGGACGTATTTCTGGAATTGGAGGGAGAACATGTTCAGAGCACTGATTAAAATGAATCTCCGGCAGTTGTTCTCGACGATGTTTCAGAGGTCCCGCAAAAAAGAGAGCAGTGCCCTGCTGACAGTCGGAATCGTACTGCTGGTAATCTATGTTGCGGGATGTCTGTTTCTGTTGTTTGGCATGCTGTTCGGAGCACTCTGCCAGCCGCTCTGCGAGGCAGGGCTTAACTGGCTGTATTTTGCGATTATGGGGATTGTCGGCATACTGCTCAGTTTTATCGGCAGCGTCATGATGACCAAATCGCAGCTCTATGATGCGAAGGACAATGAATTGCTGCTCTCCATGCCGATCTCACCGGGGCAGATTCTGGCAGGACGCCTGTTATCCCTGCTGCTGCTGAATTATATCTATCAGAGTTTTGTTATGATTCCGGCAGGCGTCATATACAGAATCATGGAGGGGTTTTCGGGCACACAGCAGATCAGCTTTCTCGTTGTATTTCTTCTGCTGCCGTTTATCAGCCTGACGCTGTCCTGCATACTCGGATGGGTGCTTGCTGTTGTGAGCAGCCGGATACCGATGCGGCATATTGTCAGCCTGGTCATCTTTGTGGCCTTCATGGGCGGATACTTTTATGTATACAGTAAAATCACTGTATACATGCAGTGGCTGCTGAATCACGGAGCGGATCTGGCAGCTGCGGTCAGAAAAAGTCTGTATCCTGTTTATCACCTGGGCCTGGCAGTCGGGGAGGGGAATCTTGTCAGTTTGCTGCTGTTTGCGCTGTGTACGCTTATTCCTGCAGGTCTGGTGGCTGTCCTGCTCACAAAAAGCTTTATCCACATCGCTACGACGAAACGCGGCCAGACAAGGGTGAAATACAGAGAAGGAAGGCTGAAAGCCGGAGGAATTGAGAGAGCGCTCTTCAGGAAAGAGCTGAGCAGATTCGGAACGAATTCCATGTATATGATGAACGCGGCAATCGGATCAATCTTCATGATTCTGCTGGCAGCCGCGGCGATCATCAAGTGGAATGATATTACACCGTATCTTCAGAAAATTCCTGAGGAATACTACGGTGTGGGAGGCGCCATGATACTCGCCGGACTTACATCGATGAACTTTGTATCAGCGCCTAGTATATCGGTGGAGGGGAAAAATCTCTGGATTGCCAAGACGCTTCCGGTACCGACGATCGAGCTGCTGCTGGCGAAAGTGAAACTTCATGTGGTGGTCGGTGAAGTGCCGTCAATAGCAGCTGGTATTCTGCTGAATATTCTGCTGCCGATGGATATCCTGTCCAGGATCATGATCTTCCTGCTGCCGTTTTGCTTTAACGTGACGATTGGGTTCCTGGGCATTATATTAAACCTGAGATTTCCGAAGCTGGACTGGGTGAATGAGACAGCAGCCGTTAAGCAGGGAATGAGCCCGTTTTTATCGATGATACTTTCCATGGTATTTATCGCGGCGCCCGCTGCGGGATATATCGCACTGTTTGTGATGAACATGTCATGTGGTTTCTTTATGATCGTCCACTGCATCATTTTAACAGCGGCTTCCGTGGGCATGTACTTTTATCTGAAAGAAAACGGAAGCCGCAGATTTATGGAGCTGTAGGAGAACTCACTCTCCCATGACCTGAAATACGATCTCCCGGTGGCGGTCTCTCGTATCACACTCGACCAGGGTCAGATTCTGCCAGGGGCCGATGGTGATGCGGCCGTCCACGAAGGGGATTGTGATGAACGGCGAGAGAAGTGCTGATTTAATGTGGCTGGATCCGTTGTCGTCGTGCCAGGTGTCGTGGTGTTTGTAATGGATCACACGGCCGTCCCTGTCGCGATAAGGAGAGAAAATATCCATAGCTTCCTTTAGATCCTTTGTCACCATTCCAGGCTCAAATTCAAGGGTAGTGAGACCCGCGACACCTCCGGTTGTGAAACCCGTGATGGTTCCGGCGCTGATATGATACTTTTCACATGCCTCTGTGACCGCGGCCTGGAAGTCTTTTGTAACATCGATCATGCCCATGTGGGCTTTTGTGTGATAATCCTTTGTTTTGGTATAAACTGCCATAAGTAATTACCTCCTTGTGTAACCTGTTTTTCATCATCGACAGTATAGCATAAAACAGAGGAAATAGAAAGAAAGCGGAAGGGAAAGACATGATAAAAGAACGTTTGAGACAGCTTGGTAATGAGATGAAAAAACGGGGAATCGATTACTATATCGTTCCGTCTGATGATTATCATGGTTCTGAGTATGTTGGGGAATATTTTAAATGCCGTCAGTTTATCACGGGATTTACCGGATCGGCAGGGACGGCAGTCATATGGAAAGACGGCGCCGGCCTGTGGACAGACGGCCGCTATTTTCTGCAGGCGGCAGAACAGCTTTCGGGGAGCGGGATCACACTGTTTAAAATGGGTGAGGACGGCGTGCCGGATATTCCGGAATTTCTGAAGCAGCAGATAAAGGCGGGAGAGTGTCTCGGTGTGGATGGACGTACTGTAAGCGCTTCGTGGGTAAAGAAGGTGTCTGAGCTGCTCCGCAAAAAGGGGGCGTCGATACGGACGGATGCTGATCTGATAGACAGAATCTGGGAAGACAGGCCGCCGCGTTCCTGCAGACCCGTCTGGATGCTTCCGGAAATTCCGGGTGAGAGCAGCAGGGATAAAGCCGAACTCGTGCGCGGTGATATGAAAAGAGAAGGGTGTGATCTTCTGATCCTGTCCTCGCTCGATGAGATCGCATGGCTTTTAAATATGAGGGGAAATGATACCGCGTGCTGTCCGGTGGCACTGGCCTATGCGGTTGTCGGTATGCAGGAAACTGTATTATATCTCCAGAGGGAAGCGCTGACAAAAGAGGCAGAGACGGCGTTTCAAAAGTGCGGGGTCTGCCTCCATGATTATGAACAGATCTATGAGGAACTTCCTTCTGCCGTCCAAGGCAAAGTAATATGGGCCGACTATGACCAGCTGAATGCAGCTCTGGCAGACAGGCTGAAAGGTGCGGCATCTGTTTTAGAAAGAGAATCCCCTGTTCTGAACAGAAAGGCTGTCAAAAGCAGGAACCAGCTGAAAAGGATCCGGGATGCACATCTAAAGGACGGGATTGCTGTTACACGATTTTTGTACTGGCTTAAGACGCACATTGGACATGAACGGATTACGGAAATCAGTGCTGCCAAAAAGCTGGAAGAATTCCGGCGGGAGCAGGAGGGGTATCTGATGCCCAGTTTTGAACCGATCATGGCTTTTGGGAAACACGGCGCAGTGGTACACTATTCTGCCGATGAGGTTTCGGATGCGGAACTTTCAGCGGAGGGAATGCTCCTGATGGATACCGGAGGTCATTACAGAGAAGGGACGACAGATATCACCAGAACGGTATCGCTGGGAGTGCCGGATGCCGGGCAGAGGATGCATTATACGATGGTGCTGGCAGGAAATCTGCGCCTTGCCGCCGCAAAGTTCCCTTACGGGTGCAGCGGAGAAAATCTGGACATCCTGGCCAGGCAGCCGCTGTGGGATGCGGGACTTGATTATAACCATGGGACTGGGCATGGGGTTGGTGATCTTCTGAGTGTCCATGAGGGTCCGCAGGCGATCCGCTGGCGTCATATCAGAGGCAAAGATACGGTTGTGCTGGAAGCGGGCATGGTGATATCGGATGAACCGGGGCTCTATCTGCATGGAAAGTACGGAATCCGCCTGGAGAATCTGCTGGCATGTGAGGAAAAGGAAAAGAGTGAGTATGGACAGTTTATGGGATTTGAAATTTTGACGATGGTACCGTTCGACAGAAAATCCATAGAACCGGGACTTCTCGGTGACAGTGACAGAAAACTGCTGAATGATTATCACCGCAGGGTATATGAAACGCTGGCCCCGCATCTGGATCAACAGGAGGCGGCATGGCTGGAGGAGATTACAGGAGAAATATAAAATACGATGAGGGGGAATTATGATAAATGGAAGCGTACAGTGTATTTAAAGATCTGGCAATTATCGTGATCGCGGCGAAGGCGTGCGGGATTCTGGCAAGAAAGCTGAAGGCACCGCAGGTTGTCGGAGAAATTGTGGCGGGGCTTTTGATCGGACCGAGCCTTCTGGGCTGGGTGCAGCAGACTGATTTTTTGATGGTGATGGCTGAGGTCGGGGTGGTTCTGCTGATGTTTTCAGCAGGCCTGGAGACGAACCTGAAAGAGCTGATGAAAACAGGGCCCATCGCACTCGTGATCGCCTGTGCGGGAGTATTCATTCCGCTTGGAGCCGGGACGCTCTTTTATATGGCCATGTACGGTGCTGCACCGTGGGGGAGCGAGGGATTTCTGAAAGCAGTGTTCGTCGGGACGATCATGACAGCGACGTCTGTCAGTATCACGGTCCAGACTCTGCGGGAGATGGGGCGTCTGAAGGGACGTGTAGGGACAACCATACTGAGTGCGGCTATCATCGATGACGTCATCGGAATCATCGTGCTCACTGTTGTGATCGGATTTAAAGATGAGAATTCCAGGGCTTCTACGACGATTATCAGTACAGCCCTGTTCTTCGTATTTGCGCTGGTGATTGGGTACGTATTTTACCGGGTGTTTAAAAAAATCGACAGTATGTATCCGCATACACGCAGGATTCCGATTGCAGGTCTTGCGCTCTGTCTGGGACTCGCGTACATAGCAGAGCGGTACTTTGGGATCGCAGATATTACAGGGGCATATGTCGCAGGAATTATTCTGTGCAACATTCAGGATTCGGAATATATCGCGAGAAAGATGGATATCAATTCCTACATGCTGTTCGGTCCGATATTCTTTGCCAGTATCGGCCTGAAGACGGATATCAAGAACTTCAGTATGACACTGCTCGTCTTCTCTATTGGATTTGTGCTGGTGGCACTGGTGGCCAAGATCATCGGATGCGGACTTGTCGCGAGACTGTGCCGTTTTTCCGGCAAAGATTCCCTGAAAATCGGTATCGGAATGATGACAAGAGGGGAGGTTGCGCTGATTGTGGCACAGAAAGGCCTGTCAGCCGGCTTTCTTGAGTCGGAGTATTTTACAGCCGTCATCCTGCTGATCATCGTATCCTCGGTGGTGACACCGATTCTGCTCAAAATTTTATACCACGGGGAACCGGCGGACGTGCAGGAAGCGTCCTGACACAGACCTCACAAAAAACAGGAACGAATCATAACCGTGATTCGTTCCTGTTTTTTAAAATAACTTCCAGCGTTTGCTGAAGCGTACTTTCGCTACGATATGGTGAAGTTCACCACAGCCTGAACACTGTTGAGAATAATAAAAATACAGGCAGTCTTTCTTCTTTAATTTCAGAGAGTATTTTTTGTTCAGGCATTCCCGGCAGAGGTTTGCGTCGTAGATTTCTCTGTTAGTAACCATGTCAAGCTCCTTTTCGATAAGTATTGGATTACGAGTAGTTAAAATATAACATATCAGGTTTATAAAAGCAACACCTAACACCTTGTGTATGGAAGCTATCGTATAGGGTAAAATATCGAATATAAGGATGGTGAGATATGCAAAACTATAAAGTGGAAATGGGACTGCGGCTGAAAGAAAAACGTCGGAACCATCGTTTGACACAGGAGCAGATGGCAGACCGTCTGAACATCTCGATCAAGCATTACAGTGAAGTTGAAAGGGGAATCGCAGGGCTGTCTATAGAAAACATCATCAATGTCTGCGATATTCTGGGAATCAGTATTGACTATTTACTGCAGGGGAAAGAAGCTGAGACGGAAGTGCCGGAAAAAATACTGGAAATGTACCGTGCATGTCCGGAGGAAAAGCAGTATCTGCTGCTTGAGATAATGGAAGCGATTTCAAAATTGTACGATAAACGACAATGAGGCCTGAGTGCAATATCCCACTCCCGTAAGGCGGACCTTACATTGAGGACACCGCTTAAGGGGTGGGATATTTTTCAGTTTTAATTAATCAGTCATGAACAGAATGCCGAGCGTATTTGGGCCGCAATGGCATGAAATAGTACAGCTTGCTTTTGTCACATGAATTTCAGTGAATTTCATGGTCTCCTGTATGGTTCTCTTTACGGCCTCGATGCACAGGCTGTCGATGCCGGAATGTGTGATAAAAATGTGGTCAGTCCGTATATTGTGATACCGTTTCAGCTCATCCTGTGTGTAGCGGGTTAAAACTTTCTGCAGACTTCCACGGTATTTGCGTCCGACTTTCATGCTCCCGTCCGAGTTGTCTACTTCGATACAGGGCTTCAGATTCAGAAGACTTGCACCGAGCGCAACCACGGAGGAGCAGCGGCCTCCGGCGTGCATGAAATCAAGGGTATCCAGAATAAAACTGGCATGGCAGTGACTGCGGAGTTCCTTGAGACGCCTGACAATATCTGCCGCCGCAAGGCCCCGGCGGATCATATCACCGGCAGCGATGACAAGGAGTGCAATTCCCGTAGAAAGATTATAGCTGTCAATCGGATAGACACCGGGGAGTTCTTCGGCGGCCAGCATACAGTTCTGATGAGCACTCGAGAGAGCGCCGCCAAGATTCAGGTGAATCACTTCGTATCCGGCGTCAGTCCACGGGCGAAAATAATCAATGTATTCGCTGACGTTGATGGCAGCTGTCTTTGGAAGTGTTTTGTCTTCGTAATAGGCCTGATAAATATCTTCTGTTGTAATCGTGACGTTATCCTGGTAATCTTGTCCTCTCAGGATAACATGAAACGGATAGTAGTGCACGTCATAGCGGTCTTTGAGCTCCTGGCCTAAATCACAGGTACTGTCTGCGCTTAAGATTATTTTTCGAGTTTCCATAATGAATTTTCTTTCCTCCTATTCTGTTTCGATTATAACATTGTAAATTCGGGTTGACAAACGAATAATCAGAGGGTAAGGTAAAATTGACTTTTATCCGGCAAACCGGGTAAATCGTCTGCAGGGAACTTGAATGAAGGGAGAGGCACAGTGAAAGAGAGAATTACACAGCTTCTGGAAGATAAAAAGCTGGCGGAATTAAGGGAAGAGCTTCAGAAGATTAATCCTGCCGATCTGGCGATTCTTCTGGAGGATATGGATGAGAAAGAGCGTCTCCTCGTGTACCGGCTGCTGCCGAAGGAACTGGCGGCAGATACTTTTGCGTTCATGGAAAGTGATATGCAGGAAGGCCTGATCAACGGATTCACGGATCGTGAGCTTCGTGAGGTACTGGAACAGACTTTTGTTGACGATGCTGTCGATATGATTGAGGAAATGCCTGCAAACGTGATCAACCGTATTCTGCGCAGTACCGACAGGGAAACACGCGATGCGATCAATCAGATTCTGAACTATCCGAAAGACAGTGCCGGAAGCATCATGACAATCGAGTATGTCAAGCTTTCCCGCTATCTGACAGTCGCTGATGCCATTTCCAGAATCCGGCGCGTGGGCACGGATAAAGAGACGATCTACACGTGTTATGTGACGGAATACCGGAAACTGATCGGGATGGTCACAGTCAAGGACCTGCTCCTCGCTGAAGATGATGAGCTGGTTGAAGATATCATGGAAACAAATGTCATCACCGTGAACACCCATGATGATAAAGAAGATGTTGCAAAACAGATGAGTAAATATGATTTCATGGCAATGCCTGTCGTGGATGATGAGGGGCGTCTCGTCGGAATTGTAACCTTCGATGATGCGATTGATGTTCTGGAAGAAGAGACAACGGAAGACTTCTCGAAACTGGCGGCTATGAGCCCTAATGAAGATTCTTATTTTAAGACTTCTGTTCCCATACATGCCAAAAACCGTATCGGGTGGCTCCTGGTCCTCATGCTCTCTGCAACCCTGTCCGGATCTGTTCTGAGGCACTATGAGGCGGCCTTTCAGGCAATCCCCCTTCTGGTATCATTTATCCCGATGCTGATGGGAATCGGGGGAAACTGCGGATCCCAGACATCGACTCTTGTGATCCGCGGACTTGCGCTGGATGAGATCCATATCGGAGATTTCTTCCGCATCATCTGGAAGGAACTGAGGATTGCGCTGATCGTCAGCGTTGTGCTGGCGATTGTCAACGGTATCAGGATTCAGCTGACGTATCACGATATGACGATTTCTCTGATCGTAGCGCTGTCTATGGTGGGGATTGTCATTCTTGGAAAACTGGTGGGAGGCATGCTTCCGATCGTCGCAAAAAGCCTGAAATTGGACCCGGCTTTGATGGCGACGCCGCTGATCACGACAATTTTGGACACGTGTTCGATTTTAATATATTTTGGGATTGCCACGCACTTTCTGGCGCTGACATGATGGCCGGAATCCTGGATATGATACTGGAGGAATTATATGAACTGTCAGAAGGCACAGGCCTGCATCGACCATTATTTAAACGGGACCATATCAGACAATGATCTGGAGGAATTCGTCTACCATATCAGAAACTGCCAGGCGTGTTACGAAGATCTGGAAATTTACTATATTGTGGATATGGCTCAGAAGTATCTGGATGAAGATCAGGAGGAATCCTATAATATCAGCCAGCTGCTCGAGGAAGACATACACGATAAACTGACGAGGATGCGCCGGCGTCAGCATCTGCGCACGTTTGTGTTTATCGCGGGCTGCCTGATGCTGGGACTTGCGGTTACCGGAGCCTGTATTATCATGGGATATCTGTGAAGAGGAGAATAAATGGAGAAAATAGTTTTAGTTGACGGACATAGCATTATCAACCGCGCATTTTACGGCATACCGGATCTGACAAATGCGGATGGGAAACACACGAATGCGGTGTACGGTTTTTTGAATATTCTGTTTAAGACTTTGGAGGAAGAGCAGCCGCAGTATCTGTCGGTTGCTTTTGATGTGCATGCGCCTACCTTTCGGCATGAGAAGTATGAGGCATACAAGGGCACCAGAAAACCGATGCCTCAGGAACTCAGGGAACAGGTTCCGCTGCTGAAAGAGGTACTGGGGGCGATGGGAGTCTGCCTGCTTTCCATGGAAGGGTACGAGGCGGATGACCTGCTGGGAACTGTGGCGAAGAAAAGCGAAGCACAGGGCATGGAGGTGACCATCGTATCAGGGGACCGTGACCTGCTGCAGCTTGCAACGGAAAGAATCAAGATCCGCATTCCCAAGACGAAAGGAGGCAAAACGATCACTGAAGATTATCTGGCGGCAGATGTGCTGGAGAGATACCAGGTGACACCTGCTCAGATCATTGATCTCAAAGGGCTGATGGGAGACAGCTCCGACAATATTCCCGGCATTCCGGGAGTCGGTGAAAAGACTGCCACGAAGCTGATTGCAGAATATGGAAGCATTGAGAATGCCCACGAGCATCTGGAAGAGGTAAAACCGAACAAGGCAAGGGAATCGCTGAGGGATCACTATGACCTTGCAGTGCTGAGCAAGGACCTTGCCACGATCAACACGGACAGTCCGGTCGCATTTGAACCGGAATCTGCGAGATTAAAAGATCTGTTTACGCCGGAAGCATATCAGTATTTCAAAGAACTGGAGTTTAAAAATCTGTTGTCACGTTTTTCCTGCGAATCTCCGGTTCCTGATGTAGAGGAGTCGTTTCGAACAGTTTCCGAGCTGACGGAAGCGGAATCGGTGTTTTCAAAATTTTCTGAATCCGCTGATATCGGAATGTATCTTTTGATACAGGATGGTGATTTGCTGGGCGCCGCACTGACCGGATCGGCGGATGATATTTGTTTTCTGCCGGTACAGGGGTTTATCACGGAGGATTATCTGAAAGACAAGATCGGAATGCTGCTTGACTGCGGAAGCGTAACGGCGATGCTGGATATCAAGCAGGCGCTTGTTGTTGCAGAGCCGAAGAACAAACAGAGTGTATTTGACATCGGGGTTGCCGCCTATCTGAATAACCCTCTGAAATCCGCCTACACGTATGATGATATCGCGAAAGAAATTCTCGGCCTGATGCTTCCTTCAAAAGAGGATTTGCTGGCAAGGCTTTCACTGCGGGATGCGCTGGTTCAGAAGCCGGAAGCCGTGACGCGTTTTGCGTGCTATATGAGCTACACCGCATTTGCGGCTAAACAGCCGCTTGAAAAGCTGCTGGAAGAAAAGGGGATGCTGGAACTGTACCGGGAGATCGAGCTGCCCCTTGTCTTTGTACTGCATGATATGGAAAAAGAAGGGATCCGTGCGGCAAAGGACGAACTGAAAGTGTATGGGGATCAGCTGCAGGTGAGAATCCTGGAGCTGGAAGAGCTCATTTATCAAAAGGCAGGGGAGAAATTCAATATCAACTCTCCCAAACAGCTGGGCGTGATCCTGTTTGAAAAGCTGAAACTCCCGGGTGCGAAAAAAACCAAAACGGGGTATTCCACGGCTGCGGACGTCCTTGATAAGCTGGCACCTGATCACGAGATCGTGACGGATATTCTTGAATACCGTCAGCTGACGAAATTGAAATCTACCTACGCGGACGGACTTGCAGGATATATCGGCGAGGACGGCAGGATTCATTCGAACTTTAATCAGACGATTACGGCTACGGGAAGAATCAGCAGCACGGAACCTAATCTGCAGAATATTCCGATACGGATGGAACTCGGAAGGCTGATCCGCAAGGTTTTTGTTCCAAAGGAGGACTGTGTGTTCCTGGATGCGGATTACTCTCAGATCGAACTGCGCGTGCTGGCACACTGTTCCGGCGATGAAACACTGATTGAGGCATACCGTGAGGCGAAGGATATTCACAGGATTACCGCGTCACAGGTGTTCCATACACCGTTCTCAGAGGTGACAGACCTGCAGCGAAGAAATGCAAAAGCGGTTAACTTCGGAATCGTCTACGGCATCAGTTCCTTCGGACTCAGTCAGGACTTAAGCATCACAAGAAAAGAGGCGGCGGATTATATCGAAAAATATTTTGAAACATATCCGAAGATCAAACAGTATCTGGATGGTCTGGTTGCTGATGCGAAAAAGAAGGGATATGCACAGACGCTGTTCGGCAGAAGGCGTCCGATCCCGGAACTGTCTTCCAGCAATTTCATGCAGCGTTCCTTTGGCGAGCGGGTTGCGATGAATTCTCCGATCCAGGGAACGGCAGCGGATATCATTAAAATTGCAATGATCCGTGTCAATGAACGGCTGAAAGAACGCAGTCTGCGCTCGCGCCTGATTCTTCAGGTGCACGATGAACTGCTGATCGAAGCGTACAGGGATGAACTCGGCGAGGTTTCGGAGATTCTGCGTACAGAAATGCAGGGGGCGGCTGATCTTGCGGTCCCGCTGGAAGTGGATATGCACCAGGGAGAGAACTGGTATGAGGCAAAATAGACACATGAAGATCATCGGAGTTACCGGCGGAGTCGGTTCTGGAAAAAGCGAAGTGATGAAATACATTGCCGGAAACTATGATGCGGCTGTCCTGCTGGCGGACCACGCGGGGCATCTGCTGATGAAAACAGGGCAGCCGTGTTACCAGAGGGTACGCCAGCTTTTTGGTGACCGGGTGCTGGATGAGGACGGTGAACTGGACCGCTCACGGATCGCGCAGATCGTATACCGGGATCATGCGCAGCTGGAGGCGCTGAACTGTATCATTCATCCGGCTGTCCGCAAGTATATAATGAAGCAGATGGAAGCGGCAGCAGAACAGGGAAAAATGTTCTTTTTTCTGGAGGCTGCCCTGCTTCTGGAAGAACATTATGATGAAATCTGCGACGAAGTGTGGTATATTTATGCCCATCAGAGCGTGCGGCGGGAAAGACTGAAGAAAAGCCGGAATTACAGCGATGAAAAGATCACTCAGATGATCGCGAATCAGCTGGATGAAGAGGAATTCAAAAAACGCTGCGGTGTTACGATTGACAACAGCGGAACATTTGAGAACACAGTCAGGCAGATAGAAGCCAGGATGAAACAGTGGAGGACACCATGAAATTATGTAGTATAGCCAGCGGAAGCAGCGGCAACTGTATTTTTGCAGGGAGCGAAAATACCAGCCTGCTTGTGGACGTGGGGATCAGCGGAAAGAGGATAGAGTTTGGGCTGAATGAGATTGACCGGACGACTTCCGATATTGACGGCATCCTGATCACGCACGAACATTCCGATCACATCAAGGGACTGGGAGTTATCGCGAGAAGGTATCGGATTCCAATCTATGCAACAGCCGGGACAATCGATGCCATGGAACAGATGAGCACGCTCGGCAAACTGCCGGAAGGGATCTTTCATGAGATCCGTGCGGATGAGCCGTACCGGATCAAAGATATGATGGTCCATCCGTTTTCCATATCTCACGATGCCGCGCAGCCGGTTGGGTACAGGCTGGAACATGGGGAGCAGACGATCGGGATTGCAACGGATATGGGAGAGTATTCGGATTATATCATATCGAATCTTCAGAATCTGGATGCATTGCTTCTGGAAGCGAATCATGATGTCAATATGCTGCAGGTGGGAAAATACCCGTATTATCTGAAACGCAGGATCCTGGGAAACAGAGGGCATCTGTCGAATGAATCCGCCGGCAGGCTGCTGTGCAGGCTGCTGCATGACAATCTGAAGAAAATACTTCTGGGTCATTTGAGCAAAGAGAATAACTATGAGGCGCTTGCCTATGAGACCGTGTGTTCGGAAGTGACGATGGGTGATAATCCTTACAGGGCATGTGATTTTGATATTTCGGTTGCGAGCCGTGAGCATATTTCAAAGATGGCTGAGATTTGATACATATCAGAAAAATAGAAAGAAAAACCGCAGCCGGTGCGGTACAGGAGGATGAGATGGAAAAAACGATTATTACTGTAGTGGGAAAAGATACCGTGGGAATCATAGCAAGGGTGTGTACGTATCTGGCGAATCATAAGATCAATATTCTGGATATCTCACAGACGATCGTGGACGGATACTTTAATATGATGATGGTGACCGACACTTCGGCGTGCGGCAAGGGCACGGGAGACCTGGCGGAAGAGATGAAATTACTGGGAGAAGAGATCGGGGTTGTCATCCGCTGCCAGCACGAAGATATTTTTAATAAAATGCACCGCATCTAGATATGAGGAGACGTTATAATGATCAATATATTTGAAGTAAATGAAACGAACAAGATGATTGAGCAGGAGAATCTGGATGTCCGTACGATCACAATGGGAATCAGTCTTCTGGACTGCATCGATGATGATCTCGGGGCAGTCAGCAGCCGGATCTATGATAAGATCACTGCAGCGGCGAAGGAACTTGTAAAAACAGGAGAAGATATCTCTGCAGAATATGGGATTCCGATCGTCAATAAAAGAATATCTGTCACGCCGATGGCGCTAGTGGGCGGCGCGGCCTGCAAAAAGCCGGAGGACTTTGTAGCCCTGGCAAAAACACTTGATCGGGCGGCAAAAGAAGTTGGCGTCAACTTTATCGGCGGATATTCAGCGCTGGTCTCGAAGGGAATGACGAAGGCGGACGAGCTTTTGATCCGCTCGATCCCGGAGGCTCTGGCATGTACGGAACGTGTGTGCAGCTCCATCAACCTTGGCTCTACCAAAACGGGAATCAACATGGATGCGGTGCGCCTGATGGGAGATATTGTGCTGCAGACTGCGGAATGCAGTAAGGAACATGATTCTCTCGGCTGCGCAAAGCTGGTGGTATTCTGCAACGCGCCGGACGATAATCCGTTCATGGCGGGTGCCTTCCACGGAGTGACGGAGGCTGATGCGATCATCAATGTCGGGGTCAGCGGACCGGGTGTTGTGAAATATGCGCTGGAACAGGTGCGCGGAGAGAATTTTGAGGTCCTCTGTGAGACGATCAAGAAGACTGCATTCAAGATCACGCGTGTCGGACAGCTGGTAGCGCAGGAAGCGTCGAAGAGACTTGGCATTCCGTTTGGTATTATCGATCTGTCTCTGGCACCGACACCGGCGATCGGTGACAGTGTTGCGGAGATACTGCAGGAGATCGGGCTGGAGGCAGCCGGTGCTCCCGGAACAACTGCGGCGCTTGCGATGCTGAACGATCAGGTGAAGAAAGGCGGCATCATGGCTTCGTCTTACGTGGGAGGATTGAGCGGTGCGTTCATTCCGGTCAGCGAGGACCAGGGCATGATCGATGCGGTGGTCGCGGGGGCCCTCACGCTTGAAAAGCTGGAAGCAATGACATGTGTCTGCTCTGTGGGTCTTGATATGATCGCAATCCCCGGAGATACGAAGGCGACGACGATCGCCGGCATTATCGCGGACGAGATGGCAATCGGTATGATCAACCAGAAGACGACGGCTGTGCGCATTATTCCCGTGATAGGAAAGGGTGTCGGAGAGACGGTAGAGTTCGGCGGCCTTCTGGGCTATGCACCGGTCATGCCGGTAAATACCTTTGGCTGTGATGCGTTTGTCAACAGAGGGGGAAGGATACCGGCTCCGGTTCACAGTTTTAAGAATTAGCATTCATGCGCAGTGATTGTAGTCCGAGGGCGCTGCCCTTTCTTGCATGTGAGACACCCGCACGCTGGTCAGATGATGACCGGGGTGCGGGTGTATTCGTGGCGGAAGGGGATGTGATAGGTGTCGGTCATGATGGTTTCGTAGACGTGGGCGGCACGGATGTCCTGTTCGAACGCCGTCAGGGCGGATGAATTGAGAATCCTGAAGGCATCGGCTGGTTTGGTGATGACAGGGACAGTGCAATTTTGCTTTAATTCTTTCAAGAGTGCACCGGCATCCTTTCGGAAACCGAGAATGCGCAGGCAGCTGTTTTTCGGCAAAAGTGCACGTGAGAGGTCCTCGTCGGTAAGTTTCAGCATCACATGCAGAAGAGCGCGGGAAATGCGGGAATACGTCAGTTCCCGGGTCTTCAGCAATGAGATAAAGGAAGAGATACTGATGAAATCATTCAGCCGGTTCATAATACGGTTTGCGAGGGCCTCCGTCATATCCTGATAACGGCACAGAGATGCTGCACTTTCTGACAGCAGTGCGTATTTAAGCAGCGGCGAGAACCTGTCGATTTCCAGGCTTCCGCGGTCAGCCAGCTGTTGTTTTAAAATGGCGGCAGCCTGCGGAGGAAGCTGTTCCAGTGCGGAAGAAGAAATCTGTTTTCCATGGATTTCTCTGCGAATGGCGGTGGCGGAACTGTAGGTGCCGGTTACCGTCTTGTCGTGATAGCCGCTTCCAATGCGCTGGATTGGAAAAGGAACGACTGTACCGGGTTCCTGATTCAGCGCCCTGATGTATTCCAGCCCCAGTATGTTGTTTGGAGATTGCAGAAATGAATCGATATCGAGCGCAGGCAGGCAGGCGGACAGCGCCTGCTGGCGGGCAGAAGGGTAGGACTGCCCCTGTGAAAGCGCCGACTTTAAAACACGCCGGTATATCTCTGGTTCGTCTGCTAAAACAGCGGATATTTCATGAAACAGCGGAAGGCTGGCTTGTTCGCACCCGAAACAGATGGAATCGGTTACACCTGTCTGTCTGAGCATACGGACGGCTCCGCGGGCGAAGAATTCGGCACTTCCGGTTGCGAAACAGGCCGGGAGTTCCAGGACGAGGGAGACACCTTCCGAGAGCGCCATGGCAGCCCTGGTATATTTGTCTGTGACCGCGCAGGAACCGCGCTGGACAAAGTTTCCGCTCATGACAGCGATCACGAAGTCGGCGCCTGTGACTTCCCTGGCTTTTTCGATATGATATTTATGCCCGTTGTGAAACGGATTATATTCTGTGATAAGTCCTGTTATCTTCATGCATACCTCTCATGCCGTGCCGGCTGTATTTTCATGAGTGCCGGGAGAAAGTCTTCTCCTGGCTTTTTGCACCTTAAAAAATACATCGAATTATCCAGTATTCTACCATTGAAATGCTTGAAATACAAGGGTATTGGGGGTATAATGGAATGAATGAGTATAAAACGAAAGGAGTCAAAAAAATCATGGGATTTATTGACGTAATTAAAGACAGAGCAAGAGCTGACAAAAAAACAATTGTACTTCCGGAGACAGAAGACAGAAGAACGTATGAGGCAGTTGCACAGATCTTGAAAGAAGACATTGCAAATGTAGTGCTGGTAGGAAGCGAAGAAGCTGTAAAAGCGGGAAGCGAAGGACTGGATATCGCAGGAGCAGTTGTAGTTGATCCGGCAACTTCTGATAAGACTCAGTCTTATATAGACAAGCTGGTTGAGTTAAGAGGCAGCAAAGGCATGACAGAAGAAAAAGCAAAAGAGATCATGCTGAACCAGTATCTGTACTACGGGGTCATGATGGTTAAAATGGGCGATGCTGACGGAATGGTTTCCGGAGCATGCCATTCTACAGCAGACACTCTGCGTCCCTGCCTGCAGATTCTGAAAACAAAACCGGGTACAAAACTTGTATCTGCATTCTTCCTGATGTCTGTTCCGAACTGTGAGTATGGTGCGAATGGTACTTTCGTATTTGCTGACTGCGGACTGAACCAGAACCCGAATCCGGAAGAACTGGCGGCAATCGCAGAGTCTTCAGCAGAATCCTTTAAACTTCTGGTTGGCGAGGAACCGAAAATTGCATTCCTGTCACACTCTACAATGGGAAGTGCAAAACACGCCGATATCGATAAAGTGACAGAGGCAGTAAAAATTGCAAAAGAGAACTATCCGGATCTGAAACTGGACGGAGAATTGCAGCTTGATGCAGCGATCGTTCCGAGTGTGGGAGCTTCCAAAGCTCCAAACAGCCCTGTAGCAGGACAGGCCAACACACTGATTTTCCCGGACCTGGATGCAGGAAATATCGGATACAAACTGGTTCAGAGACTGGCAAAGGCAGAAGCATACGGCCCGGTTACCCAGGGTATTGCAGCTCCGGTCAACGATCTTTCCAGAGGATGCTCCGCTGAAGATATCGTCGGCGTAGTAGCTATCACAGCAGTACAGTGCCAAAACTAAGCACTTAGCGAGGTCATTTCGAGCTTAGTGCGAAGTTTGTTCGATGAGCGGAAGCGAATCGAAGATACCCGTTGACTTAGCGAGGTCATTTCGAGCTTAGTGCGAAGTTTGTTCGATGAGCGGAAGCGAATCGAAGATACCCGTTGACTTAGCGAGGTCATTTCGAGCTTAGTGCGAACACGGAAACTTATCAATTCGCATAAAGCTCAGCCAAATAAGTAATAAATATTACATAAAACCAATAAAGCGAGGTAATACCGATGAATGTATTAGTAATTAACTGCGGCAGTTCTTCACTGAAATTCCAGATGATCAATTCTGACACAGAACACGTTCTGGCAAAAGGACTCTGTGAGAGAATCGGAATCGACGGAAGACTCGTATATCAGCCGGACGGCGGAGAAAAAGAAGTGACTGAGGCAGCCATGCCGACACATAAACAGGCGATTCAGATGGTTCTGGATGCGCTGATGAATCCGAAGACAGGCGTGATCAAAAGCCTTGACGAAGTTGATGCTGTCGGACATCGTGTCGTACACGGCGGCGAAAAATTTGCTTCCTCCGTTGTAATCAATGATGAAGTGATGGCTGCAATTGAAGAGTGCAACGATCTTGCACCGCTTCACAATCCGGCAAACCTGATCGGTATCCGTGCATGCCAGGAACTGATGCCGAAAGCACCGATGGTAGCTGTATTCGATACTGCATTCCACCAGACAATGCCGGAAAAAGCCTATATGTATGGTCTTCCATATGAATATTACGAGAAATATAAAGTGAGAAGATATGGTTTCCACGGAACATCCCACAGTTTTGTTTCCAAACATGCGGCTGAATTTCTTGGACTTGATCTCAACGATTCCAAGATTATCGTGGCACATCTCGGCAATGGTGCATCGATCAGTGCTGTCTTAAACGGAAAATGCGTCGATACATCCATGGGACTGACACCGCTGGAAGGCCTTGTAATGGGAACGCGTTCCGGTGATATTGATCCGGCGATCATAGAATTCATTGCGAAGAAGGAAAATCTGGATCTGGCAGGCGTTATGAACGTACTGAATAAGAAATCCGGAGTCCAGGGTCTTTCCGATGGATTGTCCAGCGATTTCCGTGATCTGGAAGAGGCGATGGAACAGGGCAACAAACTGGCTGCCAATGCGCTGGAAGTATTCTGCTATCATGTGGCAAAATATATCGGATCTTACGTAGCAGTCATGAACGGTGTGGATGCAATCGCATTTACTGCAGGTATCGGTGAAAACGCTTCCATCGTGCGTGAGAAGGTTGTTTCTTACCTCGGATACCTCGGAATCACACTGGACGAGAAGGCTAACTCCGGAAGAGGAGAAGACTGCGTGATTTCTACTCCGGATTCCAAAGTAAAAGTATGTGTCATTCCTACGAATGAAGAGCTTGCAATCTGCAGAGAGACAGTAGCGCTTGTATAAGGACTGTTTTGCAGGATATCTGTAAATTTTCCGCCGCGGCAGAGAAACCGCGGCGGTTTTCAGTTATGATAACCGATAAAAATCAATCTCAAAAGTCAAGTAAAAAGAGTTGACAAATTCAGCGCTCGTATGTATAATTAACAAAGTGTGATTAGGAGACTATTATGCGAATTGATCTGACAGATATTTTGGCCCGAGAGGGAAAAACGGAAGAACTGGAAACAGCCCTGGAAATTGGTGTGTTTAAAACCAGGGACGGAGAATATCCGATCATTGAGAGATCCCCGGTACGCCTGTGCATAGCACACAATGCCAGCCAGGTTCTGGAGATTACTGCGGATTGCGATGTGGTGATCGAGATTCCGTGTGCCCGTTGTCTGGAACCGGTCAGGACTTCATTTGAGATCCACGCTGTGCGCGAAGTGGACATGAAGCTGACGGATGAGGAACGGGAAGAAATGCTGGACGACGGCGGATATATCGAGGGGAAAACACTTGATGTGGATGCACTGATGCATAATGAGATTTTATTCGATTGGCCGATGCAGGTACTGTGCAGTGAAGACTGCAAGGGGATCTGTATGACATGCGGTGCTAATCTGAACCAGACATCATGCGATTGTGATACTGCCAGTCTTGACCCAAGAATGGCGGCAATCAGTGATATATTTAGAAAGTTTAAGGAGGTGTAATAATGTCCATCTGTCCAAAAAATAAAACATCAAAAGCCAGAAGAGATAAGAGAAGAGCAAACTGGAAAATGAGTGCTCCGAATCTGGTGAAATGCAGCAAATGCGGAGAACTGATGATGCCTCATCGTGTATGTAAGGCATGCGGGTCCTATAATAAAAAAGAAATCATTACTATGGACTAAGTAATTGAAAGGCTTTCCGATGCTTCGGGAAGCCTTTTGCCATATCTGCAGACAAAAATAACAGGATCGGGGGTATGTTATGAAACAGTACGAAGAAATGGAACAGTATTGTATGGAGTGCGGTGCTTTTAAAGCGAAGGTGATCGATACGGACAGAATTCCGTTCGACGAGGAACTTCGCAAAGCGTGTGAGGCAAATATCTGCGGGCACTATGGCAGGAATTATGCCTGTCCTCCGAATGTGGGGACGCCTGGAGAATTGATTGCCGAGGCAAAATCTTATCGGAAGGGACTGGTTTTTCAGACGGTTACAGAGATTGAGGATTCCTATGATATCGAGGGGATGATGGATGCACAGAACCGCCACACGGAAGTTGCAGAGTCTATAGAGGAGATGGTCAGGAAACACTATGAGAAGTTTCTGAGACTGGAGGCGGGCGGTTGTACGCGGTGTAAAGTCTGCGGACAGATCACGGGGGAGCCATGCAGAATGCCGGATAAAGCCACGGCATCGGTAGAAGCTTACTGCATGAATTGCTCACAGCTTGCGGAAGTAAGCGGAATGAAGTATATCAATGGGGTGAATACAGTTACATACTTCGGCATGTTCTTGCTGCCGGCAACAGAGATTGACTTTTGATTCATAGTTATGCTATACTGTGAAACAGGAAATATACAAAACTGAAAAGATTTTGTAACAATTAGATAAGGGGTAACGAGTATGAAGTTAAAAAAAGGGATATTGGCAGTAATGCTGGTCGGATGCATGACATTTTTATCAGGCTGCTCCCTGGGGGAGACCTGGGAACTGCTATGGGGAAACCATAAAAGCGAATCTGAGGAGAGTACGGCGCAGGATGTTTTTGACCCGAATGCCATTAAGGTGGATGAAAATGTTGAGGCTCCCAAGTTCAGCAAGAATCTGGAAGGAAAGGCTACATATGCCGTGGGTGATAAGGCCAAGGCGCTCGCTGTGGAGGCCAAGGTAGAAGGCGATGGCGAGATCAGTTACCAGTGGTATAAAAATACCGTGGATTCCAACGGCGGCGGTATGAAAATTGAAGGTGCCACCGATGCCCAATATACACCGGATACCTCCGAAGAAGGATACTGGTATTATTTCGTTGTCGCGACAAATACGGTGAACAAGGCCGTCAACATGACGACGAGTGATATTGTTGAGATTTATGTGGATCCGAATAAAGATCCGGCGCCGAAAGAAGGCGAAGAAAAACCCGGATGGGCAAAGGATAAAACAGGGAAATATTATGTGGCGGATGATGGGAACCGCGTCAAAGGCAAGTGGAAAGAAATAAAGGGCAAATGGTATCTGTTTGACAAGAATGGATACATGCTGACCGGATGGCAGAAGGTGAAAGACATCTGGTACTATTTAAACGAAAATGGGTCGATGGCGACGGGCTTTGTCACGGTTGACGGCAAGAAGTACTATCTGAACGACAAGGGTCAGATGAATGTCGGCTGGCTGGACGGAAGCGGCAGCTGGTACTATTCCGGATCGGATGGAGCGCTGAAGGTTTCCGAATGGGTGGAAATCGACGACAGCTGGTATTACTTCAATGAAGACGGCATCATGCTCACAAACTGTGAGGTCGACGGCAAGTGGCTGAATCCTGACGGCAAGCTTGCAGAATAATTTAAAAAATGGTTCAGCTGGGGATACTGTGCAGACGGTATCCCCTTTCTTATACTTGCAATTTATGGGGATGTTTAGTATATTATTCTTAGCGTCATAATTTGGAATGAAAAAAATGAAGGTTTGGAGATGAATAAATGGAACAGTTGGTAAAGGTGGCAGTAGATGCGATGGGAGGCGATTACGCACCGGAAGAACCGGTTAAGGGAGCTGTGGAGGCTGTCAGGGCAGATGAGCGTATCTTTGTATATCTGGTAGGAAAGAAAGATCTGATTGAAAAAGAACTTGAGAAGTATACGTATCCCAGGGAAAGGATTGAAGTGGTCCATGCATCCGAGGTGATTGAAACAGCAGAACCGCCGGTAAATGCGATTCGGGGAAAAAAAGACTCTTCCATTGTAGTGGCACTGACACTGGTACGAAAAGGTGAGGCGGATGCCTTCGTCTCTTCGGGCAGCACCGGTGCAGTTCTGGTTGGCGGTCAGGTACTGGTGGGCAGGATCAAGGGAGTTGAGAGAGCACCGCTTGCACCGCTGATTCCAACTGCCGGAGGGGCCTCGCTCCTGATCGACTGCGGTGCCAATGTAGATGCAAGGGCATCTCATCTGGTACAGTTCGCCCAGATGGGTTCCATTTATATGGAGAGCGTGATGGGAATCAAAAATCCGAGGGTTGCGATCGTAAATATCGGGGCGGAAGAGGAAAAAGGAAATGCGCTTGTGAAGGAGACGTTCCCTCTGCTGAAAGAGTGTCAGCATATCAACTTTATCGGAAGCATTGAGGCGCGGGATATTCCGGCAGGATATGCAGATGTTATTGTCTGCGAGGCATTTGTCGGAAACGTGATTCTGAAACTTTATGAAGGTGTGGGAGCGACGCTGATCTCTAAAGTGAAGGAAGGCATGATGACAACCCTGAGAAGCAAGATAGGAGCACTTCTCGTAAAACCGGCATTGAAAACGACGCTGAAGGCGTTTGATGCCAGTCAGTACGGCGGTGCCCCCCTTCTGGGATTGAAGGGCCTGGTTGTAAAAACGCACGGAAGCTCCAAATCAATGGAAATTTGTAACTCTGTTCTTCAATGTATCCAGTTTAAGTCTGAGAATATCAGCGGACAGATTCAGGAGCATATCACGGAAGTGTAGAGGATGAGGGAGGAGAAGGGCATGGAATACGAAAAACTTCAGGAAATCATTGCTGACGTTTTGAATGTGGATAAAGCGGAAGTAAAGATGGACACAACATTTGTCGATGATCTCTGCGCGGATTCTCTGGATATTTTCCAGATCATCATGGCATTGGAGGAAGAATTTGATATAGAGATCTCGAATGAAGAGGCAGAAAAGATTGTATCTGTCGGTGACGCGGTGGAAGCAATCAGACACGCGATTGGATGAGAAAATAAGGTTTGGTGATAGAAAGACTGTCTTGGGAAAAATCTGTTCAGGTGAGACAGTCTTTTTGATTGGAGAAGAGATGAAGACGGAAAAACAACAATGTGATTTGGAAACAAAACTGGAGTACCGGTTCAAGAATCGTAAGCTGCTGGAGACGGCACTCCGCCACAGTTCGTTCACCAACGAACACCGTATGCCGAGAGTGGAGTGCAACGAGCGTCTCGAATTTTTAGGGGACGCTGTACTGGAACTCGTCTCGAGTGAGTTCCTTTATCAGACGTATCCTGATTATCCGGAGGGAGAACTGACGAAGTTCAGAGCGAGTCTGGTATGTGAACCGACACTTGCGTACGATGCGAGACAGATTTGTCTCGGGGAGTATCTGATGCTCGGAAAGGGAGAAGACAATTCCGGGGGGCGCAGGAGGGATTCCATAGTTTCTGATGCGCTGGAGGCGATCATCGGAGCCATTTACCTGGACGGAGGACTGGAGTGTGCCAGGACATTTATTATCAGGCATGTACTCAATGATATTCAGCATAAGCAGCTGTTTTATGACAGCAAGACAATCCTGCAGGAGATCGTGCAGGGAAATATGCAGGGAGAGATTGTCTATCAGCTGTTGGGAGAAGACGGCCCCGATCATGACAAGACATTTACAACAGAGGTACAGGTGAACGGCCAGATGCTGGGCACAGGTAAAGGACGGACAAAAAAAGCAGCGGAGCAGGCGGCCGCGTATCATGCGATCTGTGAGCTGAAGAAGAAATAGGTGAGTCATGTATTTAAAGAGCATTGAAATCCAGGGATTTAAATCGTTTGCAAATAAAATATGTTTTGAATTCCACAATGGAATCACAGGAATCGTGGGACCGAACGGGAGCGGAAAGAGTAATGTGGGAGACGCGGTCCGCTGGGTGCTGGGAGAGCAGAGTGCAAAACAGCTTCGCGGCGGAAATATGCAGGATGTCATATTTTCCGGCACAGAAAACAGGAAGCCGCTCGGTTTTGCGTCGGTTGCGATCACGCTGGACAATTCGGATCATAAGCTCGACATAGAATATGAAGAGGTGACGGTCACAAGAAGACTGTACCGGTCAGGAGAGAGTGAATATCTGCTGAACGGTGCCGCGTGCAGGCTGAAAGATATCAATGAGCTGTTTTATGATACGGGTATCGGAAAAGAAGGATATTCAATCATCGGTCAGGGACAGATCGATAAGATCTTAAGCGGAAAACCGGAGGAGCGCAGGGAATTATTTGATGAGGCCGCCGGTATTGTAAAGTTTAAGCGCAGGAAAAATACGGCATTAAAAAAGCTGGCAGAGGAACAGCAGAATCTTGTCCGTGTAAATGATATCTTAAGTGAGCTGACCAGACAGCTGGGACCTCTGTCGAGACAATCTGAGACAGCGCGCATCTATATCAGAAAAAGAGAAGAATTGAAAAATTTTGAGGTCAGCATGTTTCTTGCGGAGATGGAACACAGCGGGGAACAGCTGGCTCAGATTGATGAGAAGTACCGTATCGCGGACGATGATCTGAAGACGGCGGCGCGCGAGTTCGAACAGACCAAGACGGAATATGAGATCCTCGAACAGGAAATGGAGGCTCTGGATACAAAGATTGAACAGACCAGAGAGGCTGCAGGAAGCAGCGCTCTTTTAACACAGCAGCTGGAGGGGCAGCGGAATGTATTGAAAGAGCAGGTCAATACGGCACGTCTGAACGACGAACACCATCAGAACCGTGCGGATGCCATAGAGAGTGAACTCGACAGGCATGAAGAGGAAGCCGGAAGATGTCTGAAGGAGAAAGAGGATCTTCTGGCTGAAAAAATGAAATCCGAGTACAGGCAGAAGGAAAAAGAAGAAGCGTTAAAAAGCCTGCAGGATGAGATTGAGGCTGTCAGCAGAAATGTGGAAGACGGCAAGGGCAGGATCATTGAGCTGCTGAACAAAAGAGCGTCCACCAAAGGCAAGGTGCAGCGCTATGATGCGATGCTGGAACAGATTCAGATCCGTAAATCGGAATTGAACCAGCGTTACATACAGACGAAAAGTGAAGAGAGCCAGCAGAAGGAACTGGAAGTCACGTATCAGACACAGTATGAGAAGATTACGGCGGGAGTCGAGGAGATGAGCCGTGAGCAGAAGCGTCTGGAACAGGAAGTTGCGTCAATCCAGCAGCAGCTGGCGGAACAGAACAGGCAGATGGAGGTCGGTCAGACGGCGTACCACAGAGAAGCTTCACGGCTGGAATCCCTGAAAAATCTAACCGAGCGGTATGACGGCTACGGCAACAGTATCCGGCGGGTGATGGAACAAAAGCAGAAACACCCGGGAATCCGGGGAGTTGTGGCTGATCTGATCCAGACCGATAAGAAATATGAAACTGCAGTGGAGACTGCTCTTGGCGGCAGTATCCAAAATATCGTCACGGATGATGAGCACACTGCGAAGTCCATGATTGACTTTCTGAAAAAGAACAGATACGGGCGCGCGACATTCCTGCCGCTGACAACAGTAAGAGGAGGCGCCTCTTTTCCGAAGCCGGAAGCGCTCAGCGAAGAGGGGGTCATAGGTCTTGCGCATACGCTGGTAAGGACGGAGTCCAGATATGAATCGCTGATCCAGTATCTGCTGGGCAGGACATTGGTCGTAGACCATATCGACCATGCGATCGCGTTGGGGAAAAAATACAGGCATTCCCTCAGGATGGTGACCCTGGAGGGCGAATCATTCAGTCCGGGCGGGTCCATGACCGGGGGAGCGTTCAAAAACAGCAGCAACCTGCTTGGCCGCCGCCGGGAACTGGAAGAACTTGAACATAATGTGAAGACCCTGAAGCGTGAGATGCATGAGATGCAGCAGGTGATCGAGGAGAACCGCAGCAAAAGAAATGTTCTGCGTGACACCATCATGGAAATGTCAGAACGCATTCAGGAACAGTGTATCCAGCAGAATACTGCAAGAATGAATCTGGAGCAGACACGGGAAAAACTGACGCAGACGGGGTCGGGATATGCACAGCTGAAAAACGAACAGGCTGAGCTGAGTGCGCAGATCAGGGAAATCAATGAGAGCAGCGCCGCCATCGGGCGTGAACTGGATGAACTGAAAGTTCTGGAAGAACGCATACAGCAGGAGATCTCTGCCGGTCAGGAACAGGCAGATGCTCTGCGAAGGACAGAGGAACAGGCTGCCGGGGAACTGGAAACCGCCCATCTGGAGTACGCGCAGCTGAAACAAAAAGAAGAATTTCTGAATCAGACACTCGGAAGAATTCATCGGGAAGAGACTTCACTCAGGGAAGAGCTGACACAGATCCGTGAGACGATGAATCAGGGCAGCGGGCGAATGGCTGAGATTGAACAGCGGATTGCAGAAATAGAGCAGGAGATCGAAGAGGCCGCAGGAAAAACAGAACTTCTGGAACAAAAGACGAAACATTACAATACTGAAAAAGAAAAGATGAGCAGGAGCCATAAAGCATTCTTTGAAAAACGGGATGAACTTTCACAGAAGATGAATCTTCTGGATAAAGAGTGTTTTCGCCTTAACAATCAGAGAGAAAAGCTCGAGGAATCGCGTGAAGCCAGGATCAACTACATGTGGGAAGAGTATGAGGTCACTCCGGGAAGTGCAGCATCACTTGTCACGGGCGAGATTCCTGAGCGAGGCGATCTGAAAAAAGAAATAGCTGCCTGCAAGGAAGAGATCCGAAAGCTGGGGCCTGTGAATGTCAATGCAATCGAAGACTACAAAGAGCTGAAAGAACGGCACGAGTTTCTGGAAACGCAGCACCATGATCTGGTGGAAGCGGAGGCGACGCTGCTCAATATCATAGATGAGCTGGAAACGGGCATGCGAAAGCAGTTCGCTGAAAAGTTTGAAGAGATCAGGAAAGAATTTGACCGGGTCTTTAAACAGCTGTTCGGCGGAGGCAAGGGAACGCTCGAACTGATGGACGATGAGGATGTGCTGGAGGCAGGTATCCGGATCATATCACAGCCTCCGGGAAAAAAGCTGCAGAATATGATGCAGCTGTCAGGCGGTGAGAAAGCGCTCACGGCGATCGCGCTGCTGTTTGCGATTCAGAATCTGAAACCGTCTCCGTTCTGTCTGCTGGATGAAATTGAGGCTGCGCTGGACGATTCCAACGTCACACGCTTTGCCCAGTACCTTCATAAGTTGACAAAGAATACACAATTCATTATTATTACACATAGGAGAGGTACCATGACGGCCGCAGACCGACTGTATGGAATCACGATGCAGGAGAAGGGCGTCTCGACACTGGTATCTGTCAATCTCATAGAAAATGATCTGGATAAGTAGGGGGCTTTAGATATGGCAGGAGAAAAACAAGGATTTTTCAAACGTCTGGTGAGTGGATTATCCAAAACCAGAGACAATATTGTATCCGGGATTGATTCTATTTTCAGCGGGTTTTCCAGTATTGACGAGGACTTTTATGAAGAGATCGAAGAGATTCTCGTGCTGGGGGACATTGGGATCAACACCACAAATGCGATCATTGAAAATCTGAAACAGCAGGTTAAGGAGCAAAAAATCAAGGAACCAGCGGAATGCAAGCAGCTGCTGATCGACAGTATCAAACAGCAGATGGATGTGGGCGAGACGGCCTATGAGTTTGAAAACAGAAAATCGGTGGTACTGGTCATCGGAGTAAACGGCGTTGGCAAGACGACTTCCGTCGGAAAACTGGCGGGAAAATTGAAGGAACAGAATAAAAAGGTCGTTCTGGCCGCGGCTGATACCTTCCGGGCAGCAGCGGGAGAGCAGCTGACGGAATGGGCGCACCGCGCGGGAGTCGAGATCATCGGCGGACAGCAGGGTGCGGATCCTGCTGCCGTTGTATTTGATGCGGTACAGGCGGCTAAGGCGAGAGACGCGGATATTCTGCTGTGTGATACCGCAGGCCGTCTGCACAATAAAAAGAATCTGATGGAAGAGTTAAAAAAGATATATCGGATTCTGGAGCGTGAATACCCGGAGGCCTTTCTGGAGACCCTGGTTGTGCTGGACGGCACGACAGGCCAGAACGCGCTTGCGCAGGCGAAGCAGTTTGCGGAGGTGGCAAATGTCACAGGAATCATTTTGACAAAGCTGGACGGGACCGCCAAAGGCGGGATCGCTGTTGCAATTCAGTCAGAACTTGACATTCCGGTGAAATATATCGGCGTGGGGGAAACGATTGACGATCTTCAGAAGTTTGACTCTTCAGAATTCGTCAATGCGCTGTTTCATAAAAATGATGACAATTAGTGGGAGATACAGCATGTGCCGGGGTATGTGCGGATGGAGGAGACTATGTTAACGTTAGAAAAATTTGAAGAAGCATCGGAAGTCGTAAAACAGGTGACACAGGAGACGAAACTGGTCTACAGCGAGTACTTCAGTGCCAGTACCGGAAACAGGGTTTATTTAAAACCGGAAAATATGCAGGTCACCGGGGCGTACAAGATCAGAGGGGCTTACTATAAGATCAGCACGCTCAGCGATGAGGAGCGTTCCAAGGGGCTGATCACGGCATCTGCCGGCAATCATGCACAGGGCGTGGCATACGCGGCGAAGAAATTTGGTGTGAAGGCAGTGATCGTGATGCCGACGACGACCCCGCTTATCAAGGTGGAGCGCACGAAGAGCTATGGAGCTGAAGTCGTGCTGGAAGGCGATGTCTATGACGAGGCATGTGAACATGCGTATAAACTGGCTGAAGAGCACGGATATACCTTCATTCACCCGTTCGATGATCCTGCAGTGGCTACCGGACAGGGAACCATTGCAATGGAGATCGTAAAAGAGCTTCCACTGGTGGACTACATCCTGGTTCCAATCGGAGGGGGAGGCCTTGCGACGGGTGTCTCCACACTTGCGAAACTTCTGAATCCGAATATCAAGGTGATCGGCGTAGAGCCGGCAGGCGCAAACTGTATGCAGGCATCCCTGGAAAAAGGGGAGGTCACGACACTTCCGCACATTGATACGATCGCCGACGGCACCGCAGTAAAGACGCCGGGAGAAGTTATCTTCCCGTATATCCAGAAGAATCTGGACGATATCATCACGGTGGAGGACGAGGAACTGATCGTATCCTTCCTGGACATGGTGGAAAACCACAAGATGATCGTGGAAAATTCAGGGCTTTTGACTGTTGCGGCGCTGAAGCATCTGAATATGAAAAACAAAAAAATTGTCTCCATCTTAAGCGGCGGCAATATGGACGTGATCACCATGTCATCCGTTGTACAGAATGGTCTGATCCAGAGAGACCGTATCTTTACGATCTCCGTACTGCTTCCGGATAAACCGGGCGAACTCGTGAGGGTATCACAGGTGATCGCTGAGGAGCAGGGAAATGTCATCCGACTGGATCATAACCAGTTCTTCAGCACGAATCGGAATGCGGCTGTTGAGCTGAAGATCACGCTGGAAGCATTTGGAACACAGCATAAGGGACAGATCGTCAGGGCGCTTGAGGAGCACGGGTACCGCCCGAAGCTGATTCGGCCGAATCTGTAAGTAATCTATATTGACAGCAGAAGAAGCGTATTGCCGGATGAACGGCGATACGCTTCTATAAATATATGCAGTAAAAATTTTATTTCACTTCAATCAACTCATATTCCTTACTTCCAAGTCCCAGCTTCACCGCATGATCGATGCAGACCATCCAGTTGGTTTCCGGGCTGATGGCGCTGAAGTGATCGTGTCCTTCGTGATCGGATTCATCAAGCAGGCTTCCCGGTGTGACGGGCTGAGCGTTGACGGCGTCGGCACATGCGACATCGAGCGCCACCGGGTCGAAGGATGCGAACATTCCGACATCCGGGATGACAGACAGGTCGTTATCCGGATGACAGTCGCAGAAAGGTGCGACATCGATCACGAGACTGATGTGGAAATGCGGACGACCGTCGAGCACAGCTTTGGAATACTCGGCGATCTTCTTGTTCAGGATGTCGTTGGACTCGTCCGAGGCCTCACGGATCGCATCCTGCGGACAGGCTCCGATACAGCGGCCGCAGCCGACGCATTTATTGTGATCGATCGACGCTTTTTTATCCGTGATCGTGATCGCGTCGTGTGCACAGTTTTTCGTGCAGAGAGCACAGCCGACACATTTACGTTCTTTCACGAATGGTTTTCCGGCATTGTGCATCTCCATCTTTCCGGCTCGGGAACCGCAGCCCATCCCGATGTTCTTCAGGGCTCCGCCGAATCCGGTGAATTCATGTCCCTTAAAATGATTCAGGGAGATAAAGATATCGGCATCCATAATGGCCTGTCCTATTTTGGCTTCTTTGACGTGTTCGCCTCCGTCCACAGGGACGAGTGCTTCGTCTGTCCCCTTCAGGCCGTCGCCGATGATGACGTGGCAGCCTGTTGAAAATGGAGAAAATCCGTTTTCATACGCACTGTTCAGGTGATCGAGGGCATTTTTCCGCCCGCCGATATAGAGAGTGTTACAGTCTGTCAGAAAAGGCCGGCCGCCCAGCTCACGGACGATATCGACTACAGTTTTTGCATAATTGGGACGTAGATACGCCAGGTTTCCGGGTTCTCCGAAATGCATCTTGATGGCGGTGTAGCGCCTGTCAAAATTAATATTTTCGATGCCGGCGGCTTTGATCAGTTTTGCGAGCTTTTGCTGGCGGTTGGATTTCATGGTGGTTCGAAGATTGGTATAGTAGACTTTTGAAGCTTCCATTATGATACCTCCGTATGTAAGTGAATTAGTATACTGTCAGGGTTCACATGTCTTTTGCCCCTGATATCTTTACATAATTGTATCATAGATGCTATAATATCGAAAGATGAAAAAGAGGGTTGAACATATGGATACATATAAATTATTGGAACAGGTGAAAAATGGAGAGCTTTCCATCGCGGAAGCCGAAGAGCAGCTGAAGAAGCTTCCTTATGAAGATATCGGCTGCGCCAAGATCGATCACCACCGAAGTCTTCGAAGCGGGTTCGGGGAAGTGATCTACAGCGCCGGGAAGACAGTGGAACAGATGCGGGCGATCTACCGCAGTTTTTATGAGCGGCGGGAAAACGTGATGGGTACGAGAGCCAGCCGGGATCAGTATCTCGCGCTGAGTCAGGAATTTCCGGAGATAGAATACGATGAGACCGCTCGGATTCTGGGACTGTATTTCAACCGTCCCAGGCAGACGGGGTGTGTGGCGGTGTGCACCGGAGGGACATCGGATATTCCGGTGGCTGAGGAGGCGGCGCAGACGGCGGAGTATTTCGGGTGCCGCGTAAACCGGATCTATGATGTGGGCGTGGCGGGAATCCACCGTCTGATATCCAAACTGGATGACATTCGCGGGGCAAACTGTGTGATCGCGGTCGCAGGCATGGAAGGAGCGCTTCCGGGTGTGGTTGCAGGACTCGTGGAACGCCCGGTGATCGCAGTGCCGACTTCGATCGGATACGGGGCAAACTTTCAGGGAATCGCACCGCTGCTGACGATGCTCAATTCGTGTGCAGAGGGGATTGCAACCGTGAATATAGACAATGGATTCGGTGCCGGTTATCTGGCGGCACAGATGAACCGCCTGGCGGGATCAAAATCATAGAGATGGAGGCTGATACAATGGAAGACAGAATACTATATCTGGAAGGGTCGTCCGGAATCAGCGGCGATATGACAGTGGGCGCCCTGCTGGACCTGGGTGCGGATGAAGCTCATCTGAGGAATGAACTGTCCAAACTTCCGCTTTCACATTATGAGATTGTGGTCGGAAGAGTGAAAAAGAATGGTATTGACAGCTGTGCATTCCGGGTCGCGGTGGCGGAGGAACATCAGCCTCACCGTTCCTATGGAGACATCGAGCAGATGATCATGGAGTCGGAACTGGAGGAAAAGGTAAAGAGACTGGCGGTAAAAATATTTTATGTGCTGGCTAAGGCCGAGGCGAAGGTTCACGGTGTGACTACGGATACGGTACATTTTCATGAAGTCGGTGCCGTGGATTCCATTATCGATATCGTTGCCGCGGCAATCTGCATCTGTGATCTTGGAATCACGCAGACGGCAGTGGGAACGCTTAGGGAGGGCTGCGGGACGACGCGGTGCCAGCATGGGGAGATCCCCGTCCCGGTTCCCGCCACCGCTGAGCTGATCGCTCAGTATGGCCTGCCGGTATCACTCACAGATACGAAAGGCGAGATGATCACACCGACCGGTGCTGCGATAGCGGCAGCGCTTAGAAGCAGAGAGCTGCTTCCGGAAGAGATGGTGATCAGAGATATCGGAATCGGTGCCGGTACAAAGGAGTTCCCGCATGCAAACATTCTGCGTGCGATGATCGTGTCGGAAATCAGAAAACCGGAGGATGTGTGGGTGCTGGAAACCAACGTCGATGACTGCAGCGGCGAACAGCTTGGTTTTCTGCAGGAAGAACTTTTCAGACTGGGGGTGAAGGATGCGGTGTATCTTCCGGCCTATATGAAGAAAAACAGACCGGCATATCTGCTGCAGGTGCTCTGCCAGGAGGAGATGGCGGAGGCGGCGGAGGACATGATTTTCCGGGAATCTACGAGCATCGGCATCCGCAGGTACCGGGCGGGAAGAAATGTACTGGAACGGAGAATGGAGAGGATACCTACAAAATACGGGGAAATCCGGATGAAAATCTGTTACCGGAGCAATCATGTATACACATATCCTGAATATGAAGACATCAGACGCGCGGCGACAAAAGAAGGGATCGGCTACCGGGAAGTGTATGAGGCGGCGGTCCGGGAAGCGGGTGAGCTGCTTGACAGAAAATAGGGAAAAAGTCCGTGAGATGCTGGCGGACCTTACCAGAGAAGATGTGTGTGTGGCATTTTCGGGAGGTGTGGACAGCAGTCTCCTGCTGAAACTTGCACTGACCGAGGCAAAAAGGCATGGCACTGCCGTGTATGCCGTAACCTTTGACACGCAGCTGCATCCAATCTGCGATATTCAGATCGCCCGTGAGGTCGCCGGACAGATGGGGGCCAGGCATCAGGTGATCGAGGTGGATGAACTTGCAAATCCTGAGATACTAAAGAATCCGGTCAATCGGTGTTATCTCTGCAAAAAAGAATTGTTTGGAAAACTCCTGGCGTTTGCTGAGAGTAAAAATATCCGGCGCGTGCTGGAAGGGACCAACCGGGACGATGATTTTCAGTACCGCCCGGGTAACCGTGCCGTGGAGGAACTGGGAGTGTTAAGCCCGCTGCGTGTATGCGGACTATCAAAGCGGGAAATACGCACATGGGCAAAAGAGCTTGGGATAACGGTGGCGGACAGACCCTCGACGCCCTGTATGGCAACGCGGCTGCCGTACGGAACTGTCATCACCGCAGAGATTCTGAAACGTATCGAGTGCGGTGAGTCATTTTTAAAAACGCTCGGTTTTCGGAACGTGCGTCTCCGCGTACACGGAGACATCGCAAGGGTGGAGCTGGACAGAGAATCATTTCCCGAGGCGGCGAACCGTGCAGAGGAGATTCTGACAGCGCTCAAAGAGCTCGGATTTACTTATATTACACTGGATCTGGAAGGCTTCCGGTCGGGCAGCATGGACAGGATCTAATAAGCAAGCTTAACGCTCGTTTCAGCATAAATTTTCCCGGCGTCTTAATTGTTACAAAAAAGCTGTGATGTCAAGAAAAAGTACTTGACAGCGCGGCTTTTCTATTGTATGATTGCAAAGGTGATTTGAATGGAAAAGATAGTAGAACAGGCATTATTATATGACTTTTACGGTGAATTGCTGACGGATCACCAGAGACAGATCTATGAAGCAGTCGCATTAAATGACTATTCACTCAGTGAAGTCGCACAGGACCTGGGCATCAGCCGTCAGGGCGTGCATGATATGATCAAACGCTGCAGCAGGATTCTCGCAGAGTATGAGGAAAAACTTCATCTGGTACAGAAGTTTCTGAGTATCAGGGATAAAGTGAATCGGATTCACGCGTTGACCAAAAACTGTGAGGGTGAGACGAAAGAGTCTCTGATGAGGCAGATTGAAGAGATATCGGTAGGTATTCTGGAGGAATTATAATTCATGGCATTTGAGAGTTTATCAGAAAAACTGCAGAATGTATTTAAAAAGCTGAGAAGTAAGGGAAAGCTTACAGAAGAAGATGTGAAGACTGCCCTGAAAGAAGTCAAGATGGCGCTGCTCGAAGCAGATGTCAGTTTTAAAGTGGTAAAACAGTTTATTAAGTCTGTGCAGGAGCGGGCAGTCGGACAGGATGTCATGAACGGTCTGAATCCGGGACAGATGGTGATAAAAATCGTAAATGAAGAGCTGATTACACTGATGGGCAGCGAGACCACGGAGCTTTCGATGAAGCAGGGAAATGCGGTTACAGTCTTTATGATGGCCGGCCTTCAGGGTGCAGGTAAGACGACGACGGTGGCAAAACTTGCCGGAAAGCTGAAGTCAAAAGGGAAACGCCCGCTGCTGGTGGCGTGTGATGTATACCGCCCGGCTGCTATCAAACAGCTGGAAATGAACGGTGAAAAGCAGGGCGTGGAAGTGTTCTCGATGGGAGATAAGCAAAAGCCGGTCAATATCGCAAAGGCTGCGATGGAGCATGCGAAAAACAACGGGCATAACGTTGTGCTGCTGGACACGGCGGGAAGGCTTCACATAGACGAGGATATGATGGCGGAACTGGCAGAGATCAAAGGTGCAGTGGAGATAGATGCCACAGTGCTGGTAGTTGACGCCATGACAGGACAGGATGCGGTCAATGTTGCGCAGATGTTCAATGATAAAATTGGTATCGACGGAGTTATCCTGACGAAGATGGATGGCGATACACGGGGCGGAGCGGCGCTTTCGATTAAAGCGGTCTGCGGAAAACCGATTCTGTATGTCGGTATGGGAGAAAAGCTTTCGGATCTGGAACAGTTTTATCCGGACCGTATGGCATCCAGAATCCTTGGTATGGGAGATGTGATGAGCCTCATCGAGAAGGCACAGGAGAGCATCGACGAAGAAAAAGCCAGGGAAATGGAACAGAAGCTGAAAAAAGCACAGTTTGGATTCGATGATTATCTTGAAAGTATGAATCAGATGAAAAACATGGGCGGACTTTCCAGTGTACTCTCCATGATGCCGGGTATCGGCGGCAAGATGAAAGACCTGGAGGGAATGGTCGACGAGAAAGATATGGCCAGAAAAGAGGCAATGATTCTTTCTATGACGCCAAAGGAGCGCTCGAATCCGGATATTCTGAATGTATCCAGAAAACAGAGGATCGCCAGAGGAGCCGGAGTGGACATCAGTGAGGTGAACCGTCTGGTCAAACAGTTCGAACAGGCGCGCAAGATGATGAAGCAGATGCCCGGGATGATGGGCGGTAAAGGTGGTAAAAGAGGAGGCTTCAAACTTCCTTTTTAACATATAAATGTATTTCATTATGAGGAGGTGAAATCAAATGGCAGTAAAAATCAGATTAAGAAGAATGGGACAGAAAAAAGCTCCTTTCTATAGAATCGTCGTAGCTGATTCCAGATCCCCGAGAGATGGAAGATTCATCGAAGAAATCGGCACATATGATCCGACTCGCGATCCGAGCGTATACAAAATCGATGAAGAAGCAGCTAAAAAATGGCTGGCAAACGGTGCTCAGCCGACAGAAGTAGTTGGAAAACTCTTCAAATTAGCTGGAATCGAAAAATAAGACGCTTTTTGCTACGCTGCTTCCTGCACTCATGCGGGAATGGAGGTATGTGATGAAAGAATTAGTGGAAGTGATTGCAAAGGCTCTGGTGGAACATCCTGAGGAAGTTGCAGTGACAGAGAGAGAAGAAGAGCGTACCATCGTAGTAGAGCTAAAAGTGGCTCCTTCCGATATGGGAAAAGTGATCGGACGTCAGGGACGTATCGCAAAAGCGATCCGTACCGTCGTAAAATCAGCTTCTTCTAAATGTGACAAAAAAGTGATCGTAGATATCATGTAATGCACGTACGGCGCAGCGGACAGGTTTCGAGATAAACGGAGCCGGCCGCTGCGTTTCTTTTTGACGCTCATGGCGGTGCGTGAACGTTACTATCGATAGAATGGAGTTTGAGATATGGAAAATATGCTGCAGGTGGGTGTCATTACTTCCACACATGGTCTGCGCGGTGAGGTCAAGGTGTTTCCGACGACGGATGACGCGGCGCGGTTTAAAACATTAAAAGAAGTGATTCTGGATACCGGGAAAGAGCAGAAGGTCATGAAGATACAGGGAGTGAAATTCTTCAAGCAGTTCGTTATCCTGAAATTCGAGGGGCTGGACCGCATCGAAGACGTGGAGATCTACCGTCAGAAACCATTGTTTGTAACCAGAGAGCATGCTGTGAAATTAAAGAAAAACGAGTATTTTATCGCTGACCTGATAGGGATGAATGTCAGTACGGAGGACGGCAGCGCATTCGGAGTAATCAAAGATGTGCTTCAGACAGGGGCAAATGATGTGTATGTCATAGATTCCCCGGACCACGGCGAAGTTCTGGTACCGGCGATCCGGCAGTGTATCCTGGAAGTGGATGTGGAAGAACACAATATGAAGATCCATCTGATGGATGGGCTGATTTAGGAGGCGCTGATGAACTATCATGTACTGACGCTTTTTCCGGAGATGGTGGAGCAGGGGCTTCACACCAGCATCATCGGAAGGGCCATGGAACAGGGACTGCTCAGTCTATCCTGTGTGAATATCCGTGATTATGCCGGTAACAAGCACATGAAAGTGGACGATTATCCATACGGCGGAGGTGCTGGTATGGTGATGCAGGCGGAGCCTGTATATGCTTCGTATCAGGCGGTGAAAGAGAAGATCGGATATGCGCCGCGTGTCATTTACCTGACGCCCCAGGGCGGTGTTTTCAACCAGAAAATGGCACAGGAGCTGGCACAGGAAGAAGATCTCGTGTTCCTGTGCGGACACTACGAAGGAATCGATGAACGTGTGCTGGAGGAAATCGTGACGGACTATGTATCCATCGGGGATTATGTGCTGACAGGAGGAGAGCTTCCCGCCATGGTGATGATCGATACAATCTCCAGGCTGGTTCCGGGGGTTCTGAGCAATGAGGAGTCGGCGATGACGGAATCATTTTCGGATAATCTGCTGGAATATCCGCAGTATTCCCGACCGGCGGTGTGGCGCGGTAAAGAAGTACCGGAAGTGCTGCTGTCCGGACATCACGCCAACATCGAAAAGTGGCGGCAGGAGCAGTCACTGAAACGGACAAGGGAGCGCCGTCCCGATCTGCTGGAGAACGGTGAGGAATGACAATTAATACTCAATATGATAACCTTTCGGAATGATATGTTCCGGAAGGTTTTTTTGTATATCGTTTTTTAGGTACGGGGGGTGCAAAATATTACAAATGGGATGTTGTTTTTGCGCGAACGGGCAATCAAATAGAAATATTTGTTATAATTTGGTGTAAAATGAATGATGAAGGAGACCGATGAGAGTGATAGAGGATGAAAAAAAGAAGAAACATAACAAACTGTATTTCTCTTTGATTGGCAAAGGCGAAGTCGTATTGATGCCCGGGGATATTTACTATTTTGAGCGAGTAAAACGAGTGACGATCATACATACGGTCTGGGGAGAGTATGAGATTTGGGATAAACTGGACGATATTTATAAAAAGGTGTCCGGTATGGATTTTATCAGATGCCACAACAGTTACATTGTCTATCTGCCGGCAATCAGGGAAAAACAGAAAAACACGTTTATTCTCAGAAATGGTACGAGAATCGGTATCAGCCGGGGATTTGCAAAAGCCACGAGAATTACATTTATGGAATGGGTGGAGGCGCAGACATTATAACGAATGATGACTGTGCCTCCTGAACTGCGCTGTGATGTCTAAAAGTGGTATGCCAGTTTGTATATATCACTTTACGCGGGACTGTTGGGATGATATAATGAAAAAAGCGAGTTGCGATTGAAAAACAAGCATCTGGGGAGGTCAAGAACGATGAAAAAAATGATGAAAAAAATTATGTCGTATATGCTGATTACGGCGGTGCTGATCACGAATCTGGCATTGGTACCGGTGGCAGCGTCACAGGAGAATGCGGCGGAAAAGTCGGATGAGGTTCAAGAAACATCAAAAGAAAATGCTGATGCCGGGGATCTGGACAAGGCAGAGAAGAAAAACATGGAGGATAAATCCAACACAGTGCCTGCCGCTAAGAACAATCAGGCAACGGCGGTTAATGCACCGACAGCTACGCCCGAATCAGCAACATATAAAAATGAGCAGACGATAAAACTTGAATGCAGCACGCCGAATACAGAGATTTATTATACAACAGATGGTAGTGAGCCAAGCAATGACCCTGCGAATACTTCCGCTAAGAAATATGACGCAGAGTTTAAAGTGACCGCAAACACTACAGTGAATCCAACTGTTGCGGCAACGACTACGGTCAAGGCGGTTGCTTACGATCAGGGGAATAAAAGCGAAGTTGCGATATTTGAATATACAATCGACCCGAATTATGTAATTGCAAAGCCAGCAGCGTCGGTGGAACCAGATACATATAAGAATCCGAAAAAAGTCACGTTATCATGCGAGACGAAAAATGTAAAAATATATTATACGGTGGATAACAGTATTCCCGATCCTAAATCTCCAGACAGCGTGTTGTACACTGAAGGCACGGAAATCGACATAGATAACACGACAACGCTGAAGGCGATTGCTTTTGGCGGAGACGTGAAGAGCGAGATGCTGGAAGCAACCTATACAATTGATCCTAATCTGGTGGTAGAGAAACCGACTACATTTTTGGCTGAAGGTACATACCATGAAGATCAGGAGACAACGCTCTTATGCGGGACTGCAGGAGCAGAGGTTTATTATACGACAGATGGAAGCGATCCTGACCGTGATAAGGGCGTCGGTAAAAAATATAATAACGAGAAGATTCCACTTACGGAAACGATGCAGTTAAAAGCAATTGCTTATTTTAGTGACACAAACAGTGGAGTTGTGAGCTTTAATTTTACTATTGAAAAAATAAGGGCTGTTACGGTAAAAGGAGTAACTGCGGCAGTGAGTGGTGAAAAGCCGATATCAAAAGCTAATGTTCCAAAAGATGCAAATTATGAATTTGTCAGAATGGAATGGATGGAAAAAGTAGGGGAATCCAAGACTCTGCAGCCAATGTCGACAGAACGTTTTCAGCCAAATATGAGCTATTATCCATATATTACCCTGAGAGCAAAAGCGGGTTATCAGTTTGATCAAACTACTTTGGACGTGGGATGGAGAACAGGCGTAACGATTGAAGGGTTTGATGGAAAATCTTCCGTTATGAAATTCCAGGATGATGAGATCGTCGTAGCGTCTGTGTATCCAACGGGTGCAGTGAAGACAGCTTCGGCTGATGACAACAAAATCACAGGGATAAAATCAACCTATGCGAAAAATGCAACCGTTACATTCAATGCGATCGGTGCTGGTTCTGCTAATGAAGAAATTCACGGCAATGAGCGTTATATTCCTGTGGAATATCAGGTTGGAAGTTCTGATGCTGTAAAATTAAAAACTAACAAAACGTCTGCGACTGGTTCTTATAAAGTAAAGTCTGCAGGAAAGTATACAATGAAGGTCACATTCCAAAAACAGGTATACGATGCCGATGCAGGAGATGGTGGGGAATGGAAAGACGTTGCAGACGAAATTGATGTAAAAAGTACTTCTTTCAAAGTGACATCCAAATCTCCGGGCGGGACGCCGACACGCAGGACAGCCAAGCCAACCAAGACAAGCAGTACCAGGGCAAAGAACGCCAGAACGGCGGACGAGACTCCGATTGGCACCATGGCTGCGGTATGCCTGCTTGCGGGAACAGCGGCAGTTGTGATGACCGTCCGCAGGAGAAAGAACCGCTAAAACGAAGGGGTGCAGGAGAAAAACACTTGCATAAATTATGATTCTATAGTATAATCTAATTCGTTGTGAGAAAACGAGATGGTCCTCTGTTACGAAACGTATTAAGAACATCCAGAGAATCAAAGGAGAAGAAATATCATGAATGACATTATCAAGAACATTGAAGCGGCACAGATGAAATCCGAAGTTCCGGAATTCCACGTAGGCGATACCGTGAGAGTGCACGGCAAGATCAAAGAGGGAAACCGTGAGAGAATTCAGATTTTCGAAGGTGTTGTGTTGAAACGTCAGGGCGGAAGCAGCCGTGAGACTTTTACGGTTAGAAAAAATTCCAACGGAATCGGCGTTGAAAAGACATGGCCGCTGCACTCACCGAACGTTGAAAAAATCGAGGTCGTAAGACGCGGGAAGGTAAGACGTGCAAAACTGTATTACTTGAGAGGACGTATCGGTAAAGCTGCAAAGGTAAAAGAATTAGTAAAATAATGGAAGTAAGACAGGGACAATTACAGTTGTAGTTTGTCCCTGTTTCCGCATACAAGAGGAAAAGATTTAATGGAAGTCAACTTAAGGTACGTAAGAGATTATTTTGCGCAGACAAAATTAAAAAGAGTTCTGGTCTGGATTCTTGAGATTGTGCTGACGATCGGTCTGGCAGCAGTGCTGTCCATGATGTTTTGTCAGACGGTTGCAATGCAGGAAGGTTCCATGGATCCGACTTTTTCGGCAGGAGATAAGTTTCTTGTAAACAAAGCTGTTTACAGAGTGAGTGCGCCGAAAAGAGGAGATGTGATTGCCTTTCGCACGAGCAGCGATGTAAAGGCGAGTACCCATATTAAGAGAGTGATCGGCGTTCCGGGAGATACGATCCAGATTAATGACGGGACGATTCTGATCAACGGCGAGACATACGTAGAACAGAGAAATCTTCCTGCGATCACGAATCCGGGGCTGGCAGAAGAGGGCATCAAGCTTGCCAGCGATGAGTATTTTGTACTTGGAGATAACAGAAACAGCAGCGTGGACAGCAGGTTTGCAGATATGGGGAATGTAAAACGGGAAAATATTATTGGAGAACTCTGGTTTGTGATATCACCGATGAGCAAGCTGGGTTTTGTATAGAATAGAGGTAGTGATATGAATTTACAGTGGTATCCGGGGCATATGACCAAGGCAAAGCGTATGATGCAGGAAGATATCAAACTGATTGACCTGATCATAGAGCTGGTAGATGCCCGAATCCCGCTTTCGAGCCGAAATCCGGACATTGATGAGCTCGGGAAAAATAAAGCGCGTCTGATACTTTTGAACAAGTCCGATCTGGCAGATGAGCGTTATAATGAACAATGGTCGCAATATTTTAAGAATAAAGGTTATTATGCCGTAAAAGTGAACTCCAGAAGCGGTGGGGGTCTTAAGTCTATCAATGGGGTGATCCAGGAGGCATGCAGGGAAAAGATTGAACGGGACAGGAGAAGAGGAATTAAAAACCGTCCGATCCGTGCCATGGTGGTGGGGATTCCGAATGTCGGGAAATCCACATTCATCAACTCGTTTGCGGGAAAAGCCTGTGCGAAAACCGGCAACAAGCCCGGAGTCACCAAGGGAAAACAGTGGATACGCCTGAATAAGAGTGTGGAGCTTCTCGATACGCCTGGAATTCTCTGGCCGAAATTTGAGGATCAGAGTGTCGGCGTTAAGCTTGCGATGATCGGTTCCATCAAGGATGAAGTGGTCAATGCGGAAGAACTTTCACTGGAACTTTTGAAAATGCTGCACGGACATTATGAAGGTGTTCTGGCAAATCGTTACGAGATTGAAGAAACAGAGGATACTGTAAAGATGCTGGAGCGGATCGCAGTCAAGCGGCAGTGTCTTTTAAAGGGCCATGAGCTCGACTATGAGAAAGCGGCCAGAATCGTACTGGAAGAGTTCCGGAACGGAAAAATCGGTCGTATTACACTGGAGTATCCCGATGGAGCAGATGATGAAAACGATCAGTGAGATAAAACGAGAACTGGAAGCGGCGGCGCCTGGAGAACGGGAGCCGCTTCTTCAAAAATATGAACAGGATCAACGCGCAGGGGTGCAGGCGCTTCTTGCGCGTATCCGCAGACAGCAGGAAAAGCACGTCAAAGAGCTCGCAAGAACTGAGCAGATGAAAGAGTATGAGCACAAATATGAGCACCTCGGCCACGTGTGCGGGATCGACGAGGTAGGCAGAGGCCCGCTGGCGGGACCGGTGGTAGCGGCTGCGGTCATACTGCCGCCGGACTGCCACATACTGTATATCAATGATTCCAAGCAGCTGACCGCGGCAAAGCGTGAGGAACTCTATGAAGTAATCATGCGTGAGGCGGTGGCTGTAGGGATCGGTTATGATTCACCGGCGAGGATCGATGAGATCAATATTCTGCAGGCTACTTATGAGGCGATGCGGGAAGCGATAGGAAAACTCTCCGTCGTCCCGCAGATATTGCTGAACGATGCGGTGACGATACCGGGGATAGAACTGCCGCAGGTCCCCATCATCAAGGGGGACGCCAGGAGCATATCCATAGCGGCGGCGAGTATCGTCGCGAAAGTCACGAGAGACAGGCTGATGACGGAGTATGACAAGGTACTGCCGGGATATGGCTTTGCATCAAATAAGGGGTATGGATCGGCAGTACATATTAAGGCTCTGAAGGAGCTTGGACCGACACCGATTCACAGAAAATCGTTTATTAAGAATTTTATCTGAGTTTTCTATGACCGAAGCCGGGGGAACGGACGGAGGGAATATGAACAGACGGATGCTGGGCAGCCGGTACGAAGAGAAGGCTGCAGAGGAACTGAAACTGCGTGGGTATCAGATTCTGGAGAAAAATTATCGCTGCAGGACAGGCGAGATCGATCTGATCGCCCGGAAAGACGGCATACTGATTTTCGCCGAGGTCAAATACCGGGCAAATGGGAACAGCGGCTATCCGGAAGAGGCGGTGGGAATACAGAAACAGAAAAAAATATCAAAAGCTGCCGCATGGTATCTGACGGAACGTCGGATGTCCCTGGAGACGCCGTGCCGGTTTGACGTGGTGACGATTCTGGGAGAAAATATCAGAATATATGAGAATGCATTTGAATATCAGAGGTGAAAAAAATGCTGAAAATAAAGTGGCATCATGCAGAAGAAGAAAAAATGACAGTCAATCACAGGGGGGCGCTCTGCTATCTGACGTGGCCGATGCTCTCTTCCATACCGTTTGTAAAACATGCGTTTACGACGCGGTTCGGAGGGATCAGTGAGGGTGTGCTCAGTTCTATGAATCTGAGTTTCACGCGGGGAGACCTGGAAGAAAATGTAAGAGAGAATTATCAAAGAATCGCAGAGGCTGTAGGGTTTTGTGTGGAGGACATTGTCTGTTCTGACCAGACACATACGGCGAATGTCCGAATCGTTACGGAGCAGGATCGTGGAAAGGGAATCATAAAAAGCAGGGATTATACGGATGTGGACGGACTCGTCACGAACGTACCGGGGATCATGCTGGCTACATTTTATGCGGACTGTGTGCCGCTTTATCTCGTAGATCCTGTAAATCGGGCGGTGGGACTGTCACATTCCGGGTGGAAGGGGACAGTGTCCAATATTGCAAAAGCGACGCTTGGGACGATGAAGCATGCTTACGGGACAAAGCCAAAAGACGTCATTGCGGCCATCGGACCGTCCATCTGCCAGGACTGTTATGAGATCAGTGAAGACGTTGCGGTTATATTTAAGGACGCGTATCCTGCAGCGCAGTACCGTGATATGATTGTAGATAAGAAGAACGGAAAGTATCAGCTGGATCTGTGGAAAGCATGCAGCTATAATCTTATGCAGGCGGGAGTGCCGAAAGACCATATTGTCGGGCCGAATCTGTGTACCTGCTGCAATCCCGATCTATTGTTTTCTCACCGCGCATCCGCTGGAAAACGCGGCAATCTGGCGGCATTTCTGGGAATCCGTCAGGAAAATGCTGTAAATTAAAAGGTCCGGGAATTCTTCAGGTTTTGCCAGAAGTGTTCCCGGATATTATTATTTTGCCGACTGATGACTTTCGAGCAGCTGAGTGATCTTGGCAGTGGTGGAGCGTACTTTTTCCACGGATACGTCATGGTTCAGAATGTCAATGATACTTGCCAGATATTTACCCATACGGGCCTCCTCGTAGTAAGAACGGGAGAGCAGTTCCGGCGGGCGGTATGTCAGATCGGTCGTGATCACTTTTTCGATCCATCCCTGCCGGTGGTATTCATCGAACTTTTCCAGGCCTTCCGTGAACAGTCCGAAGGTGGTGCAGATAAAGACACGGTTTGCCTTCCTTTGTTTTACCTGTTTAGCAACGTCCAGCATACTCTCTCCGGAAGAGATCATGTCATCGATGATGATAACATCTTTTCCCTCGACAGAATCGCCGAGAAATTCATGGGCGACAATGGGATTCTTGCCGTTTACGACTGTTGAATAATCACGCCTTTTATAAAACATGCCCATATCCACGCCGAGTACGTTGGAAAAATATACAGCCCTGCTCATGGCGCCTTCATCCGGGCTGATAATCATCATATGTTCGTTGTCGAGCAGCAGATCGGGTACGGAACTGACGAGCGCCTGAAGAAACTGGTACGTCGGCATATAATTGTCGAACCCTTTCAGCGGGATTGCGTTCTGGACTCTGGGATCATGTGCATCAAATGTTATGATGTTGGATACACCCATATCGGAGAGTTCTTTCAGAGCGAGTGCGCAGTCCAGGGATTCGCGCTGAGAACGCTTGTGCTGGCGGCTCTCATAAAGGAATGGCATGATGACATTGATGCGGTGCGCCTTTCCTGTTGCGGCAGATATAATACGCTTCAGATTCTGGAAATGGTCGTCCGGTGACATATGGTTTTCATATCCGCAGACCGTATAGGTCATACTGTAGTTCAGGACATCACACATAATGAACAGATCGGTTCCGCGGACCGAGTCCTTGATACGGCCTTTCGCCTCTCCGGTTCCGAAACGGGGACATTCGCATTCGATCAAAAAGGAATCTTCAATATAACCGGCGAAGGGAAGTCCGGATTTTTCCTTTGCGAGGATCTGGCGGTATTCTGCCAGATGCTTATCAACGGTTTCGGATAAACGCTCACAGCCTGGCAGGGCAGCGATCTTCAGCGGTGCGACCGGAATGGATTTTTTCAGTAAATCTAAGTTTACCATGAGTTACCTCCATCTATGTAAACATTCTTTGGTACGTACATGTACTTTATATTTATATCACCTGCCGTGTATCACAGTCAAGGAATTTGAAGAATTATGTAAAAACAAAGTAAACGGATATGACGTCTGACGGCGTCATCACCATAAATGAAAGTTGATTGCTCAGGACGGCGGGATTTTCACAGTAAAAAAGGAGAGGGCAGAAATCACAGCCGGATTGACAGATAAACAATTGGTCTCTATAATGAGAGAGCGGCAGTACGACAGAAACAGCAGGTACTGTATGGAGGAAACTATGAAAAAAACACGTCACATGATCCGCGAAGTCGTCAGAGACAGTATCGCATGGGAACTGCAGATTGAACCGGGGGATGAGCTTCTTGCGGTCAGCGGACAGCCTGTGGAGGATGTCTTTGATTATCACTACCTGACAAATGAAGAAGATCTGGAACTTCTGATCCGCAAGCCGGACGGAGAGGAATGGGAACTCGAAATAGAAAAGGAATATGAAGATGATCTGGGCATCGTATTTGAAAACGAATTCATGGATCAGTATCGTTCCTGCAGCAATCGCTGCGTATTTTGTTTCATCGATCAGATGCCTCCGGGAATGAGGGAGACACTGTATTTTAAAGACGACGATTCCAGGCTGTCATTTTTGCAGGGAAATTACGTGACGCTTACCAATATGTCAGAGGAAGATATTGAACGTGTGATCCGTTATCATCTCTCGCCGATCAATATTTCCTTTCACACGACGAATCCGGGGCTTCGCCGTCAGATGCTGAACAACCGTTTTGCCGGTGACATCTTTGAAAAGGTTCAGAGACTGTATGACGCCGGAATTACGATGAACGGACAGATCGTGCTCTGCAAAGGACTGAATGACGGTGACGAACTGGAACGGAGCATACGCGACCTGACACGCTACCTTCCGCTGCTTGAGAGTGTATCCGTTGTGCCGGTAGGCCTGACAAAGTACCGGGACGGACTGTATCCGCTCGAACCGTTTGAAAAAGAGGATGCGTCTCAGGTGCTCAGAACCGTCCATGCGTGGCAGGAAAAACTCTGGACAGACTATCACACACATTTTGTGCACTGCAGTGACGAGTGGTATATCCTGGCAGGTGAGGAACTGCCGGAAGCAAAGAGATACGACGGTTATCTTCAGCTCGAAAATGGTGTGGGAATGCTGCGGCTGCTGAGGGAAGAAATTGAAGAGACATTAAAGACACGGGAAAAATGCGGAAAAAAACGAAAAATTTCAATTGCAACCGGACAATTACCGTATGAATTCCTGAAAAAATATATTATAATGATACAAGAGAAATATCCGGAAATACAGGTGCAGGTATACCCCGTCCGAAATGATTTCTTTGGAGAAAAGATTACGGTTTCCGGTCTTTTGACGGGACAGGATCTGATGGCGCAGCTTGCAGGACGTGAGCTGGGAGATGAGCTGCTGATTCCGTGCAATATGCTCCGCGCCGGGGAAGACGTATTCCTGGATGACGTGACCGTATCGCAGCTGGGAGAAAAGCTGGGAGTACCTGTGCGTATCGTCGAGGAGAGCGGAGAGGCGTTCGTGAGAGCAGTGCTGGGTGAGACGCCGGATGGCGATAGGAAAGGAAGACAAATATATGAGCAAACCGATTGTAGCAATTGTGGGAAGGCCGAATGTGGGAAAATCAACGCTGTTTAACACACTGGCGGGTGAAAACATTTCCATCGTGAAAGATACGCCCGGTGTTACGAGGGACAGGATCTACGCAGATGTAGACTGGCTGAACTTTCATTTCACGCTGATCGATACCGGCGGAATCGAACCGGAGAGCAGTGATATTATTCTGTCCCAGATGAGAGAACAGGCGCAGATTGCGATCGATACGGCGGACGTGATCATCTTTATCACGGATGTACGTCAGGGGCTTGTCGATTCTGACGCGAAAGTGGCAGATATGCTGCGGCGCAGCGCAAAGCCGGTCGTGCTGGCAGTCAACAAGGTGGACAATTTCGATAAATACATGATGGATGTCTACGAATTTTATAACCTGGGAATCGGGGATCCGATGCCGATCTCTGCGGCATCCAAGCTGGGAATCGGGGATCTGCTGGATGTCGTGACACAGTATTTTGACAGGGAAAGCCTGAAAGAAGAGGAGGATGACATTCCGCATATTGCAATTGTGGGGAAACCAAACGTGGGGAAATCATCCATAGTCAATAAACTTCTGGGGCAGAACCGTGTGATTGTATCGGACGTCGCGGGAACGACGAGGGATGCGATCGATACGAGTGTCATCTGGAACAAAAGAGAATATATTTTCATTGATACCGCGGGGCTTCGGAGGAAGAATAAAATCAGGGAAGAGCTGGAGCGTTACAGCATTATCCGAACGGTTACGGCTGTGGAGCGGGCGGATGTCGTCGTCGTCGTGATCGATGCGCAGGAAGGCGTGACGGAGCAGGACGCAAAAATAGCGGGGATCGCACATGAGCGCGGAAAGGGTATTATCATAGCAGTCAATAAGTGGGATGCCATCGAAAAAGATGATAAAACCATTTACAAATATACGAATAAAGTCCGGGAGGTCCTGGCGTATATGCCGTATGCGGAACTGATGTTTATTTCTGCCGAGACGGGGCAGAGGCTTCCGAAACTGTTTGAAACCATTGATATGGTACTGGAAAATCAGACGCTGCGGGTTCAGACGGGTGTGCTCAATGAGATCATGACAGAAGCGGTTGCGCTGCAGCAGCCCCCCTCGGATAAGGGCAAACGGCTGAAGCTTTATTATATCACGCAGGTTTCTGTGAAACCGCCGACATTTGTGATCTTTGTCAATGACAAGGAGCTGATGCATTTTTCATATACGAGATACCTCGAAAACAGAATCAGGGATGCGTTTGGATTCCGGGGGACTTCACTTAAATTTATTATCAGAGAACGAAAGAATAAGGAGTAGGGGAAATGGTACGGTTATTATGTCTGGCGATAGGCTATCTGTTTGGGTTGTTTCAGACGTCTTATATTTATGGAAGGATGCATGGAATTGATATCCGGGAACATGGGAGCGGCAATGCCGGAACGACGAATGCGCTGCGTACGCTTGGACTGAAAGCAGGGCTGATCACGTTCGCCGGAGATTGTCTGAAGTGCATACTGGCCGTGGTGACTGTAAGACTTCTGTTTGGACAGAGTCATGCGGAATGTATCCGTCTGCTGGGACTTTACGCGGCTGCAGGAACGATTCTTGGACATAATTTTCCGTGTTATCTGAAATTCCGGGGAGGAAAGGGGATCGCAGCGACGGCGGGGCTCATCATATCATTTGACTGGAGACTTCTGATCGCCGGGATCATCGTTTTTTTTACCACGTTTTTTGTGACACATTATGTTTCGCTCGGTTCAATGCTGGTGTACGTTATGTTTATGGGCGGGACGGTGCTTCTCGGCCAGCTCGGAGCCTTCGGGATGGAGCCCGGGTATCTGTATGAAATGTATGCAGTCGCTGCATTTCTGACAGTTATGGCAGTATACCGCCACCGCGCCAATATTGTGAGACTTGTACACGGAAATGAGAATAAAACGTATCTGAGCAGTAAGCATAAAAAGTAACGGAACAGTTAAAATAACAGAATGCGCAGGAGGAATTAAAATGGCTAAAGTAAGTGTTGTGGGTGCGGGTAGCTGGGGAACAGCCCTGGCGCTGCTGCTTCATAAAAATGGACATGAGGTGATCCTCTGGTCCGTCATCAAAGAAGAAGTGGAAATGCTACGCACGAAAAGGGAACATGAGAGCAAACTGCCCGGAGTCAGGATACCGGAAGAGGTTGTTGTGACGGATGACCTTGGTATGACACTGACCGACAGGGACCTTGTGGTGCTGGCAGTGCCTTCGCCGTTTACGCGCAGCACTGCACATTCCATGAAGGAGTTGGTACAGGACGGGCAGATCATAGTAAATGTGGCAAAGGGAATTGAAGAAAATACGCTGATGACACTCAGCGAGATCATTGAGGAAGAGATTCCTCAGGCGAATGTCGCGGTGCTCTCGGGTCCGAGTCACGCGGAGGAAGTGGGAAGAGGGCTTCCGACCACATGTGTCGTGGGAGCCAGGACGAAAGAGACGGCAGAGTATATTCAGGGATTATTCATGTGTCCGGTATTCCGCGTGTATACAAGCCCTGATATTCTCGGGATCGAGCTGGGCGGATCGCTGAAAAATGTCATCGCCCTTGCGGCGGGCATTGCTGACGGACTGGGCTGCGGCGACAATACAAAGGCGGCTCTGATCACCCGCGGCATCGCAGAGATCAAGCGCCTGGGAATTGCCATGGGGGCACATGCCGAGACGCTGACCGGCCTTTCGGGGATCGGCGATCTGATCGTGACCTGCGCAAGCCAGCACAGCCGAAACCGTAAAGCGGGATATCTGATGGGACAGGGTTACACCATGCAGGAAGCCATGGACGAAGTTAAGATGGTTGTTGAAGGAGTATATTCCGCGAAGGCGGCACTGACGCTGTCAGAAAAGTATCGGATAGATATGCCGATCGTAAAAGAAGTCAATAAAGTACTGTTTGAAGGCAAAAAACCTGCAGATGCACTCTCAGAACTTATGATGCGTGTGAAAAAAGATGAGACGGGAGAGAGCCTCTGGAAATAAACAGCAGTCAGGTGTAAACAAAAATCCACCCCTGCGGACAGCATGCGGTTGTGCTGTCTGCAGGGGTTCGCTGCATAATGGATATATAAAACTACCAGCCGAACATTTTAAAGAAGATCCGGCGGAACCGAAGCGCTTCGAAATTTCTCATCCATACCGTCTATAGCCCTCATCTCGTCCTCGGTCAATGAAAAATCAAAAATCTGGGCATTGGCTTCGATACGTTCTTTCTTTGTGGATTTTGGAATCACGGAGATGTTTTTCTGGACAGACCAGCGCAGGCCGACCTGTGATACGCTTTTTCCGTGATTCAGGGCTATTTCAACGAGTTCCGGGCGATCCAGATAAGCTCCGCGTGCCAGGGGTGCATATGCCTGAACAGCAATCCCCCTGGACTGGCAGTAGGAGACGAGCTCTGACTGGTTCCAGAGAGGATGCACCTCGATCTGATTGACAGCCGGAACAACGTCAGAGATTTTCGCCAGTTCTTCCAGTTGATAAATGTCAAAATTGCTGACTCCGATAGAACGGGCTTTACCCGCTGCGTAGAGTTTTTCCATCTGTCTCCAGGTCTCAAGATAACAGCCGGGTACCGGCCAGTGGATCAGATACAGATCAACGTAGTCCAGCTGAAGGCGTTCGAGGCTTCTGTGAAAAGCACCTTCGATATCTCCGATACGCTGCGCGTTATTCCAGATTTTGGTGGTGACAAAAAGTTTCTTCCTGGGGATGGAAGTCTCTTTGAGCGCACGGCCCACACCGTCTTCATTTTTGTAGGCGGAAGCGGTATCGAACAGCCGGTATCCGATGTCAAGAGCGGCTGCGATCGCATCTTCCACCTCGTGTTCTCCTGTTGCTTTGTAGACGCCAAGCCCGAGAAGCGGCATTTTGGCTCCGCTGTTCAGGTCCAGGCATGATATATCAGTCATAAGGATCAATACCTCCCTTTTAAGCATACTGAAAATGATCAATTACAGTATTTTCTTCATCCCAATCGTACCTATTATACCATATAAACGCAAAAAAGATATTAAGAAAATAATAAAAATCGCTTTTGGTACTTTATAATGCTTTTTCGTCATTTTTTACAATTTTTCGAATTGGATAAAAAAAAATACATGATTTTGGACGATAAAACTGGATGATATCTATTGAATATTCAGTGATTATAGGATATAATAAAACATAATTGACAAATAAATGTCATATCGTTTTCTGATATGCCGGAAAGGAGCAAAATCATGCATTTAGTACAAGATGAAAATGGTAATTCAGTAGCGCATGCCCATGGCAGTGAACACTCTCATTGTCATGAGCATTCTCATGAATGCGGACATTCTCATGAGCATGGACATGAATGTTCTTCCTGTGGCGGTGACTGCAAAAACGAGACAGTTGCGCTTTTAACTTATATGCTGCAGCATAATGAGCAGCACGCTGCAGAATTGGAACAGATGGCGGAAAATCTGAAAAAGCTGGGGATGGATGACGCAGCAAAACAGATTTCCGAAGGCGTTTCTGAGTTTCAGAAAGGAAATATGCGCCTCAGCCTGGCGCTGACACTTGTGAAAGAGCAGTTAAAGGAGGCATAATTATGTGTTTAGCTACTGTTTTTAAGGAAAGTGACAATACAGTGATCTGCAAAAATGTCAGCAGACTTGATGTGGACGGTGACAAGATCATTATTCGGGATATCATGGGCGACGAGCGTGTGGTAGAAGGTAAGATCCTCATGGTGGATCTGGCCAACAGCGTGGTAAAGCTTGAATGTAACTGAGAAAATCCCCTGTTTTACAGGAGAAGTAACATAGAGATATCAAATATAAGAAAGTGGAGGTTGCTGCATGAGCAAGAGATTAAGTGAAATTATGGAGGAGCGGACAATACTGTCATTTGAGGTGTTTCCGCCGAAAACAGACAAAGGAATGGAGAAGCTTCCGGATACGCTGGATCATCTTTACAAATACAATCCGGAATATGTTTCCTGTACATATGGCGCAGGCGGTACAAATGTAGGCAAGAATATGGAAGTCTGCAAATTGATCGCTGACGCTGACAATGACACGATTCCTGTGACTCATTTCACCTGTATCGGCAATACCCGTGAAGGAGTAAAGGAACAGCTTCAGAACTACCTGGACAATGGAATTGATCACATGCTTGCTCTGCGCGGTGACCTTCCTTTTGGATGGACAGGCACAGGCGGTGATTTTGCTTACGCAACAGATCTCGTGGCTTACGTTCGCAAAGAATTTGGGGATAAATTTGAGATCGCAGTGGCTGGTTCACCGGAAGGACATATCGCATGCCGTTCACTGGAAGCGGACATCACATTCCTGAAACAAAAACAGGATAACGGGGCAGACTATATCATGACGCAGCTCTGCTGGGATATGGAACAGTTCAAGTACTGGCTGGATGCGATCCGCGAGGCAGGAATCACGATGCCGATCGATGTTGGTATCATGCCGATTCTGGATATGGCGGCTACGATCAACATGGCACTCTCACGCAACGGCTGTGTAATGCCGCGTGAACTTTGCGAGATTATTTCCAAAAACTGGATATTCCCAAATCCGTTCGACAAAGAGCCGTTCGATGCGGCTGCTGACGAAAAGAAAGCTGCATTTAAAGAGGCAGGCAAAGAATATACGATCCGGCAGATTGATGAGTACCGCGCCTGCGGCGTCAACGGTATCCATCTGTATGCACTGAACAAATGGGAAGATGTATCTGAGATTATTGACAGGTCAGGTATCTGTACACTGGTCTGAGCAATATAGACAAACATTGTAATGATTAGGAGGCAGCATAAATGGCACATGTAATTGCAATGGCAGGAAAAGGCGGGGTTGGGAAAACGACACTCACGGGACTGCTGATCCAGGAACTCTGCAGAGAGAAAAAGGGTCCGGTCCTTGCAGTTGACGCTGACGCAAACTCTAACCTGAATGAGGTTCTCGGAGTAGAAGTAGATTACACTCTTGGAGATATCAGGGAAGAAGTTGCACAGGCGGAGATGGCAGTGAAAAGTCCGATTCCGCCAAGTATGAGTAAAGCTGATTATACAGAGATCAAATTCAACTCTGCTTTGATAGAGGAAGATGATTTTGATATGCTGGTTATGGGGCGGACGCAGGGAAAAGGCTGCTACTGTTTTGTGAACGGCCTGCTGCAGGCACAGCTTGCAAAACTGCAGAATCATTATCCGTATATTGTTGTGGACAATGAGGCGGGTATGGAACATATCAGCCGCGGAATCCTGCCGAGTATGCAGACAGCCATTCTGGTAAGTGACTGTTCCAGAAGAGGCGTGCAGGCGGCCGGAAGAATCGCTGAACTGATCAGGGAATGTAATATGAAGCCGAAGACGGTTGGCCTGATTGTAAACAGGGCGCCGAATGGGGAACTGAATGAAGGCACCAGGGAAGAGATCGAGAAACAGGGTCTGACGCTCCTGGGAATCGTGCCGCAGGACGAGACCGTTTATCAGTATGACTGCGATGGGAAACCAACGGTTGAACTTCCGGAAGATTCACCGGTTAAGCAGGCGATGAGAGAAATTATCAGAAAACTTGATCTGTAAGATAATACTTGATACCAGGCTCAAAAAACTTTTGAGCCCAACATCATAACACAGTGTTTTATCCCCTTTTAAAAAAGGGGAAAAAATAAATCATTCAAGAACCCATGGGGGCGGATGGGATGTCACCCCGTGGGGGAAGAAGCAAAAAACTATAAGGAGGCTTATAATGAGTGAATTCAAATTAACAACTGTAGAAGAATTCGAAGCAGCGACTGATCGACTGCTTGAAACAGGTGCAAAGGTAGGTGCGGATTCCTGGCAGCTGCGTGTGAAAAATCAGACACCGCATTGTAAGTTCGGTGAGCAGGGTATCTGCTGCCGTATCTGTTCCATGGGACCTTGCCGTATTACACCAAAGGCCCCGAGAGGAATCTGCGGATGTGACGCACATGGTATCGTAGGAAGAAACTATCTGAAATTCACTGCAGGCGGAGCTGCTACACATTCAGATCATGGCCGCGAGATCTGCCATACTCTGTATGAATCAGCAGCTGACGGAAACTACAAGGTAAAAGATCCGGACAAACTGATCCGTATCGCAAAAGAATGGGGCATCGAGACAGAAGGAAAAGATATCTATGAGCTGGCTCATGAAGTGGCTGAAACCGGTCTGATGGAATACGGTAAACCGTTCGGAACACAGAGATTCTTAAAGAGAGCGCCTCAGACAACTCAGGATATCTGGGAAAAAGAGGAGATCGCTCCGAGAGCAATCGACCGCGAAGTTGCAACTTCCTTACATATGTCACACATGGGATGTTCTTCTCTGCCGGAAGCACTGGTTCGTCAGTCACTGCGTGCAGGTCTTTCTGATGGCTGGGGCGGTTCCATGATGGGAACAGAGTTCTCTGACGTACTGTTCGGAACTCCGAAGCCAATTGACACAGAGGCTAACCTTGGCGTTATGGTAGAGGAAAATGTCAACATCGTTGTACACGGACATGATCCTTCACTGTCAGAGATGATCTGCGAATATGCAGATGATCCGGAAATGATCGCCTATGCAAAAGAAATGGGAGCAAAGGGAATCACCGTATCCGGTGTGTGCTGTACCTCCAATGAAGTGGCAATGCGCCGCGGTATTCCGATGGCAGGTAACTTCCTGCAGCAGGAAAACGTGGTTCTGACAGGTGCATGTGAAGCAATCGTCGTAGACGTACAGTGTATCTTCCCGGCACTTGGTCCTCTGTCCAAATGTTTCCATACCAAATTCATCACAACTTCTCCGATCGCTCAGATGCCGGACTCTGAATTTATCAGATTTAATTCAAAAACAGCTGGTGAGAATGCAAAAGCGATCGTAAAAGCTGCAATCGACAACTTCAAGAACAGAAAACCAGAACTTGTTCATATCCCGGATATGAAACAGAAAGCAACCGTTGGTTACTCTGTGGAAGCAATCGTAAAGGTTCTGGACGGCGTTACCAATACACAGGTTGACGAGACAGGAACAACAAAACCGTTACTGGAATGTATCACATCCGGTGTTATCCGCGGTGCAGTGGCAATGGTTGGATGTAATAACCCGAAGATCAGACCGGATACCGCTCATATCGAACTGATGAAAAAATGTATTGCAAATGATATCATTATCATCGCATCCGGATGTTCCGCACAGGCTGCTGCAAAAGCGGGTCTGATGGACAAGAGTGCGAAAGATCTCTGCGGCGCTGGCTTGAAGAGAGTTTGCGAACTGGCAGATATTCCTCCTGTACTTCATATGGGATCATGCGTTGATATCAGCCGTATGATGATCCTGGCTGCAGAATTGGCAAAAGATTCAGGTCTGAAGATCTCTCAGCTTCCGGTAGTCGGATGTGCTCCTGAGTGGATGTCAGAGAAAGCTGTATCAATCGGTAACTACGTTGTGTCTACCGGTATCGACACATTCCTCGGAGTTGATCCATACGTTTCCGGTTCTTCCGAAATGGCAGAACTGCTGACAGGCGGAATCAGAGATTGGGTAGAAGCTGCTTATACTGTAGAAACAGATATCGAAAAACTGGTTGATCTGATGATCGAGAGAATCGAAGAAAAACGTGAGGCACTTGGAATCTAGTCAATAAGTTTAAAAGGTGGATGAAATAGCATGAAAATTGCAGTAACAGGAAAAGGCGGCGTTGGAAAGACAACATTTTCCGCAACACTCGCCAGATTGTACGCGGATGAAGGAAGAAACGTTTTGGCTGCAGATGTCGATCCCGATGCAAACCTGGGGCTTGCCCTTGGTTTCTCGGAGGAGGAACTGGCCGAGATCGTACCGATCAGCAGAATGCGTAAACTGGTAGAGGAGAGGACTGGAGCAACTCCGGATAATCAGTTTTATAAACTGAATCCCAGGGTTGATGATATTCCGGAAAAATATGGACGGGTATGCAATGGAGTAAGGCTTCTGGTGCTGGGAACAGTGGAAACCGGCGGCGGCGGATGTGTCTGCCCGGAGCACGTGATGCTCAAGAGGATTATCAGCAACCTTGTGCTCAGGCGTGAGGACGTAGTAATCCTGGATATGGAAGCAGGACTCGAACATCTTGGCAGAGGGACGACGGAAGGCGTGGACTGCTTTGTCGTTGTCATTGAACCGGGAGCGAGAAGTGTCCAGACGTACCGTAATGTGAAGCGCCTGGCTGAAGATCTCGGCGTAGCGCAGGTGCGTGTCGTTGCCAATAAAGTACGGGACGAGGAAGATGAGGCATTCATCAGAGAGCGTATTCCGGAAGATGACCTGTTAGGTTTTGTTCATTATAATACCGAAATAATTGATGCAGACCGCAAAGGATGCTCACCGTATGACTTCAGTGAGTCTGCAACAGATGAAATCAGAAAAATTAAAGAGACAATTGATTCGACAATTGCCTAAAGGAGGAAAAAACAGTGACATTATTTGATCGAGTATTTGGTGGAAATGATGCTGTATATGGCTTGACAGAAGGCGCAATCGACGGTGCCATCGCTCAGTACGGCGAAGACAAAGCGGTAAGCTTTCCTAATACCGCATACAGCCTGCCATGTTACTATTCAGTGACAGGTACTAAAGTAACCAACTTAAAAGAACTGAAGGAAGCCCTTGGTGTGGTAAAAACTCTGATGACAAGAAATAAACGTCTGAACGACGCTTTCATGTCAGGTGTTGCAACAGCACTGTGTGCAGAATTCATTGAAGTTCTGAAATATATCGACGGAGCAGAACCGTACGCAGAGCCTTGCTACGGACATCTTGGAGATGCTGTGATCCGTGAACTTGGTGTACCGCTTGTAACAGGCGATATCCCGGGCGTAGCCGTAATCCTCGGCGCAGCTCCTTCTGTTGAAGAAGGCGTAGAACTCGTTAAGAGCTATCAGGCACAGGGTATCCTGGTAACACTTGTCGGCGGCATCATTGACCAGTGTGAAGAGGCAGGATACAAGACAGGTGCAAACGTGCGTGTGATCCCGCTCGGAAAAGACGTGACCAGCGTAATCCACGTAGTATCTGTTGCACTGCGTGCAGCCCTTATCTTCGGTAACATTGCACCTGGAGATGCAGGAAACCTGATGAAATATACATTCGAGCGTGTACCGGCATTCGTAAACGCATTCAAACCTCTGGACGACGTGATTGTTGCATGCGGAGC